>NC_014217.1:0-317668 GCF_000092925.1 Ancylobacter novellus DSM 506
AATATCGATGCGCTATGCACATCCGCGCATATCGAGCGCCGGATATGGCGCAATGCGGCGTGCGGGCGGCCGGTCAACGCCGAGGCGCATCTCGCCATCTGCCAAGTGCTCGCCATCGACCCGGTGACGGCCGAGGCGCCGACGCCGGCGCTCTTTCTCGCCGGGCCGGTGTGCTGGGCGACGCTCGGCGCCGGGGTGCGGGTGACGCGGGAGACGCGCGGGCACGGCGTGCGCGAGGCGGCCGCGGCGGCCGGGGTTTCCGCCGCCACGGTCTCGCGCTGCGAGAATGGGCGCGAGCTTTCCTTCGACAGCCTTGCGCGGCTCTCGGCCTATGTCGGCCTGCACCCGCATGCCTACACGGTGAAGCCGTTTCCTGATCCCGGTTCCACGGGAAACACCCACTGTAACAGCTTGAAAACACAGGAGGCGCCCCATGATCGACATGGGTGACGCGCTGCCGCCCGGCGTGCATACGGCGGCGGACCTCATGCGGCATTACGAAGAGGTGCGGCGGCGGATGAAGGCGCAGACGGCGCGCCGGCGCGGCCCGCCCGTGCCGCCCCCGGTGACGGCGGCTGTAGTGCCTGCCGTTCCCGTGGCTCCATCCGTCGTCGAGCCGCCTTCCTTCTCGCCGCGCGATGCCGCGCTGACCTTCGCCCGCTACTGCGTCGGCGAATGCAACCGGCTGGCGCATGCCGCGGCTTGCGATGTCGCCGCAAGCGCGCCGGGCCTGATGCCACGCTTCAACCCGCTTTTCGTCCATGGCGGTACGGGGCTCGGCAAGACGCATCTGCTGCAGGCGCTGGCGCAGGCGGCGGAGGAGAGCGGACGGCGCGTCGCCTACCTCACTGCCGAGCGCTTCATGTTCGGCTTCGTCGCGGCCATGAAGACCGGCACGACCGAGGATTTCCGCGCGAGGTTCGGCGAGATCGACCTTCTGCTGCTCGACGACGTGCAGGGGCTGCACGGCAAGAGCGTGCAGCAGGCCTTCTCCTCGGCGCTCAACGCGCTGATGGACGCGCACCGGCAGGTGGTGATCGCCGCCGACCGGCACCCCGGCGACCTCGACGCCTTCGACGAGCGGCTGCGCTCGCGGCTCGGCGCCGGGCTGGTGATCGAACTGCGCTCGCTCGACGACGAGGTGCGCGCCGCGATCATCGCCGCGCAGGCCGAGCGGGCGGCGGTGCTCTCGCCCGGCTTCGCATTGCCGGTGGATGTGGCGCGGTTCCTGGCCAGCGACGGGCGGATGAATGCCCGCGACCTCGCCGGGGCGGTTAACCGGCTGCTGGCGCCACACCAGTTCGGCGGCGTCGAGATTACGATGGATATGGCGCAGGCGGTCTTGCGCGACGTGATCCGCACCGGCGAGCCGCGGCGCGTGCGGGTAGACGACATTCTGCGCGTGGTGACGAAGCAATTCGGCGTGACGCTGGCCGACATCCTCTCCCAGCGGCGCACGGCCAATGTGGTGAGGCCGCGGCAGATCGCGATGTACCTCGCCAAGACGCTGACCCTGCGCAGCCTGCCGGAGATCGGCCGACGCTTCGGCGGGCGCGACCACACCACCGTGCTGCACGCCGTGCGGAAGATGGACGGGCTGCGGTCGCACGACGCGAAGCTGCGCGCCGAGCTCGACGACCTCGAGGCGAAGATCATGGAGAGGGTGGCGTGAGCGCTTATCCCTTCTCCAATCTTCCCGCCCGGCTTGCCGCCCTGGTGCTGGTGTGCCCCGAACGCGGCTGCTGGATATGGCAGGGCGCCACCAGCGGCCGCGGCCGGGGCGGCGGCTATGGCCGTGTGAAATGGGATGGCGTCACCCAGGCCGTGCACAAGGTGGTGTGGCGGATCGCCGGGCGGCGTCCGCTGCGCCGGGGCGAGCAGTTGGACCATGAGTGCCGCGTGCGGGCGTGCTGCAACCCGGCGCACCTGAAGCCGATGTACCAGCCGAAGAACATGAGGCTGGCCTATGCGCGCCGCCGCGCGGCCTTTCGGGCGGAGGCGGTGCAGTGATGACGCCTGAAACCTTCCTCGACGGGCGGGTGACGCTCTATTGCGGCGACAGCCGGGATGCTCTCGATCTCATTGAGCCGAACAGCGTCGACAATTGCGTGTGCGACCCGCCCTATGCGCTGGTTTCGATCGGCAAGCGCTTCGGCAAGGAGGGCGCCGCGCCGGCCAAGGGCGGCGTCTATCAGCGCGCCTCGGGCGGCTTCATGGGGCAGAGCTGGGACACCGGCGAAGTCGCCTTCGACGCGAAGTTCTGGCGCAAGGTTTTCCGCGCGCTGAAGCCCGGTGGGCATGTGATCGCCTTCGGCGGGACGCGGGCCTACCACCGGCTGGCCGTCGCCATTGAAGATGCGGGTTTCGAGATCCGCGATTCCATCGGCGACCTGATCAGCCTCGATCCGATGGTGCGGGCCTTCGTCGACAGCCTCGACGAGGCGCAGCTCGACGCCTTCCTGCGCATCGCCGACCTGATCGGCTTCGAAGGGTTGCTCGCCTGGGTGTACGGCACCGGCTTTCCCAAGAGCCACGACGTGAGCAAGGCCATCGACAAGATGGCGGGCGCGGAGCGGCCCGTGGTCGGCTTCGACCCCGTTGCGGCAAAACGAACGTCGAAGTTCGGCACGAATTCCTACGGCGACTTCAAAGGCCAGAACGGCGATGTGACCGCACCGGCAACTGCTGCTGCTGCTGCTTGGCAGGGCTGGGGCACGGCGCTGAAACCGGCGTGGGAGCCGATCGTACTCGCCCGCAAGCCGCTGATTGGCACGGTGGCGGAGAACGTGCTCGAGCACGGCACCGGGGCGCTGAACGTCGACGGGTGCCGGGTCGGCGACGAGGTGCGCACTGCCGCGTTCACCTCGCTCGCCCCGTGTCACGGCAATGCCCTCGGCGCCGCAGGCACCGCGGAAGCGTGCCGTGGAACGCAGGGCGAGCCGAAGGAGTACGTCGGGCGCCATCCGGCCAACATCATCCATGATGGCACCGACGAGGTGGTGTCCGCTTTTCCGGAAACGGAGAGCGGCGCCGGCGCCGTGAAGCGCGCTACGGCGGCCGGGCATCAAGGCAACGCCCTTGGGCGCGAGTCTCGCCCGGCCGGCACGCCGATGATCAGCCACGGCGATAGCGGCTCCGCCTCCCGCTTCTTTTACTCCGCCAAGGCGGATGCCGATGACCGGCTCGGCTCCAAGCACCCGACGGTGAAGCCTGTAGACCTGATGCAGTGGCTGGTGCGGCTGGTGACGGCCAAGGGCGGCACGGTGCTGGACCCGTTCGCCGGCACCGGCACCACCGGGGAAGCGGCGTGGCGCGAGGGCTGCAACGCCGTGCTGATCGAGCGGAACCCGCCTTACCAGGCCGATATCCGCCGCCGCATGGCGCTGTGCACCGCCGGCAGTGCGACCCGCAAGCGCGCCGCCCGGCTCGCCCGCGCCGAGGCGGAAGGAAAGGCGCCGGAATTCGGCCCGCTGTTCGGCGGCCTCACAGGACCGGAGGCCGCAGAATGACGCGCGAAGTGCTTCCCGCTCGGCGCTTCGCCGAAAATGTCAGCTTCTTCCTGGGCAAGATCCTCTATTCGGTGACGCTCGGCTTCTATGACGATGGCCGTGTCGGCGAGGTGTTCATCGGCGGGCCGAAGACCGGCTCGGATGCCGAGACGAATGCCCGCGACGCCGCGGCGATCCTCTCCATTGCCATGCAGTACGGCGTGCCGCCCTCGGCGTTCAGCACGGCAGTGCAGCGCGACAGCAGCGGCGTGCCGCTCGGCCCGATCGGCGCCGTGGTGGACCTGCTCGCGCCGCAGGATGGGGGCGCGTGATGAACACGCATTCCCTAGAGCGGCGGGAGCCTCTTCACGACGGATCGGCTGTGCTCGGCCATCCCCTCTATCCGGGCGGCCAGATTGAACAGCTGCATTCCTCTGCGCGAGTGAGGCCCTTCCAAGTCTTCGAACCTGAATTCGGACGGGAACAACTCCAGTTGCCGCCACAGCGCAGCAGAGGCCTCAATCGTGGGTCTTATCCCAATGACGTAGGAGAATGGAAGCGTTTCGAGTGCCAACTCGGCGTCGCGCGTCGATACTTGAACGCGATAGTTTTCCTTAAGTTCAACTATCGCCGCGTAGGCCGACGTTCGATCATTAAGGCTCTCGGATGCGGAGAATTGCTCTGCAGCGGCCCTGATCTTGGGGGCATACACCAGAATAATTGCGCAATAGCCGATAAGGCAATTGACCCGATCTTCTCGATCTTGCTTGGCGAGCCGTCGGCGCTCGGCGATATCACGATCTACTGCAATGATCGCTGCTGCCGCCGCCAGCACCGTGAGCATTCCGCCGACAGCCGAGCCCGTGAAACTGAGCCAGTCTCCTGCATCAGCTCCGGCCAGTATACCTTTAGCTGCCGTGACAATGGTCGCACCAAGAACCACCCCGAAGAAGACGCAGGCGATGCCGATGGCAAGAGGGTTCCAGAGGCGAGTTTCCATGCGTCAACGCTGATCAAGCGGCCCCTCTTTGTCGAGAGGGCTTTGTCATGACGGGGATTGTTGTCGACAGGTTCGCTGGCCACAACCCCGCGCCCATGCGCATCCTCATCGGTTGCGAGACGTCGGGCGTCGTCCGGCGCGCCTTCGCCGCCTATGGGCACGATGTCTGGTCGGTCGATCTGCTGCCTGCGGAGGACCGCAGCAACCGGCACATCATCGGCGACATTCGCGACTATCTCGGTGAAGGCTGGGATCTGCTCGCCGTCATGCATCCACCCTGCACGCGGCTGTGCAACAGCGGCGTGCGCTGGCTCCGCAAGGCGCCGCCCGGCCGGACGCTTGAGGAGATGTGGGCGGATCTGGAGGAAGGTGCGGCGCTGTTCTCCGATTGCTGGAATGCGCCGATCGAGCGCATCTGCGTCGAGAATCCGGTCATGCATCGCTATGCGCGCGAGCGCATCCGGAACTGGGCGAAGCCGCAGACGGTGCAGCCCTGGTGGTTCGGTGAGTCGGCCTTCAAGGCGACCGGGCTCTATCTGCGTGGTCTGCCGCCGCTGGTGCCGACCCGCAAGCTGGTGCCGCCGAAGAAGGGCACGGACGAACACAAGTCGTGGTCGAAGGTGCATCGCGCCTCACCCGGCCCTGAGCGGTGGAAGGACCGCAGCCGCACCTATGACGGCGTTGCCGAGGCCATGGCGGCGCAGTGGACGGCCGCCTGGGCGCGCGAGCGGGAGGCGGCGGAATGAGCAACTACGCGCAAGGATGGGTTGAAAACCTCGACGTCGTGCTCGGCTCCAGCACGCGCTTCGTGCTGATGGCGCTGGCGAACTATGCCAATGACGCCAATCTGGCGTGGGTCTCCCGCAGCACGATCGTCAAATACACCGAGCTGAGCCCGGCGACGGTGACGCGCGCGCTGCGCGACCTCGAGGCGCGCGGGCTGATCGAGCGCGAGGAACGCTTTCGCGACAACGGCTCGCGCACCACCGACATGATACGCCTGCTGGTCGGCTGCACACCGCGGCCGGCTACCCCCCCTGATCACAGTGATGAGGGGGGTACTGATCACCATGATGAGGCCCCCTCATCACCACGAGCAGGCCCCCTCATCACGGTGATGAGACCTGAACCCTCACTTGAACCCTCAATTGAAGATTCCCCCCAAGCCCCCCAGGGGGCCGGGGTGGGGATTTCGAAATCCGATGGTGAAGGGGAAGGGGGCGCGCCGGACACGCAGTTCGACGTGTTCTGGGCGCAGTACGGCGCCGACCCGACCGCCAGCAAGGCGAAGGCGCTGCGGTCATGGGCGCGGCTTGGCGCCAGCGAGAGGGCGCAGGCGCTCGCCCTGCTGCCGCGCTTCCTCGACCATTGCCGGGCGAAGAGCCGCAGGATCTGCGATCCCTCGACCTACATCGCCGAACGGCGCTGGGAAGGGCTGGCGAACGTGCCGGCACCCGCCGCCCGGGCCGAGGAGGCGCCGGCGCGGCCGGTGGAGGCCGACCCGGTGAAGCGGGCCGTGCTGTGGGCGCTGAACGACAAGGCCGACCGGGGTGAGTGGCATTTCGTCGAGCAGGGCAGCGACGCCTGGGAGGCGTGGCGGCAGGCCTTCGGCGCGGCGGGCTTCGGGCATCGCTGGATGGCAGGGCGAGTTGTGCGCGAGCCGGCGCCGGGAGGCGGCATCGTCCAGCGCCTCGGCCGCAGCTTCCCGCTGCGCTACCCGCCCAAGGCCGACGGCAGCGGCACCGGCCCGCCCGATGGCACGGTGACGGCGGACGAGATGGCGGAATTCGTGAACAGCGGCGGTTGAGGAGAGGCGAGATGGGAATGGTCGGTCGGCCGCGTATCGAGACGCGGGAACGGTATGCCTGCGGCAAGGCGAAGTCGAAGCCGGAGGTGGCGTCTCCCGCCATGGTTCGGCGCATCATCAACGAGGCCCGGCGCGGGGCGGCTGACCCTGCGCTCGGCTCGGTCATCGGCCAGCTTCGGCTGCGCGACATCATCGACACGCGGCAGATGAGCGCCGGCCTGCGCTATGCCGAGCTTTGCGCGGACTTCGACCGGATGAAGGGTATTCCGCGCCGTTCGGCCGCCAGCCCTTCCTACCAGGCGGGCCTGCGCCGCACGGGCGGGAATGATGCCGAAGACGAGGGCATCGTGGCCGAGCTGCTGCGCAATGGTGGCGACGTGCGCGAACTGGCGAAGAAGAATGCCCGGCTGCGTGCCCTGGTGCGGATCGTCACCGCTCACGAGGCGGCGCAGAAGGCGCTTCTGGAGTGCGGGCAGCCCGTGTGGCGGCTGGTGCGCGAGGTGGCGATATACGACCGGACCATCGACGCATGGCATCGTCCACAGCTTATACGCGGGCTGGATGCCCTCCTGGCGCACTTCGACTTGACCGGATTTCGGAAGTGATATTCCTTCCGAAATAGAAGCTGACCTTTCTGCGCCCGGCCCCATTCAGATGCGGCCGGGCGTTGTCGTTTCAGGGCATGTTCATGGCGCGACTGACCACGTTGCCGCCCCGCCTTTCGGCTCTTCCGCCTCGCCTCGCAGTACAGACGCACACCGGCCCTGATCGTGATCGGGTGCGCATGGCGGGTGCGCCGTGGCGAGCCTGGTACAAGACGGCTCGGTGGCGGGCACTTCGGCTCCGCGTGTTCACGCGCGACCTGTTCGCCTGCCAGATGAAGGACTGCGGTCGCGTCGAGGCGGACACCTCCCTTCTGGTCTGCGACCACATACATCCGCACCGGGGCGATGAGCACCTGTTCTGGGACGAGGGCAACCTGCAGACCCTCTGCAAGCCGTGCCACGACAGCGTGAAGCAGGCCGAGGAACGGCGCGGCGGCTGGTGAGGTGGCATCTGGCGCCGCCGAGCCGGGAGGGGGGTCTAAAAGTCTGGAGGGCTCGCCCATCGCGGACCCGCGCCCCCCTCATTCGGAGATTTTTTTCCCGTGAGCGATGAAAAATCCGAAGCGCCGGGCGAAGTCGACCTGTTCGGCATGCCTGTGCGGCCGATCCGTGATCGGCGCGGGCGCCCCTGCTTCAAGAAAGACAAGGAAAACCAAGACTTTGTCGCGGTACGGATCGCGGCCGGCTGGTCGCAGGCGCGCATCGCCGAGGATATGGGCATCGACGAGAAGACGCTGCGGAAACATTTTTCCCGCGAACTGGAGAATGGCCGCGTCTTCGTCGAGGGCCTGGTGCTCGACGTGCTGCTGAAGCAGACCCGCGAAGGGAAGTCGCCCGCGATCCGCCAGCTGCGCGAGATGCTGGAAGCGGCCGGGCCGCAGGCGCCTCGCGGCCGGTCCAAGCCGAAGTCCGACGAGGAGGAGGAGGACGAAGACGGCAAGGCCGCGCCGGTCGGCAAGAAAGAGCAGCAGATGCAGGATGCGCAGGTGGTGCCGCCTGAGTATGGCGACATCTTCGACCGGATCGACCGGCGCCACTGATGCTGCCCGTATTGTTCGCCTGTCCCGACTGGTTCGAAAAGCTCCAGGCGGGCGCGACGCCAATTCCGGATCTGCCGATCGATCCGGTGCTGGCCGAGTGCGCGGTCGAACTGTTCAACAAGCTGCGCGTGCCGGACGTGCCGGGCATGCCGACCATGGCCGAGGCCGCCGGCGAGTGGATGCGCGACATCGTGCGCGTCGCCTTCGGCTCGGTTGACCGCGAGACGGGGCAGCGCTTCGTCGGCGAGATCTTCAACCTGGTGCCGAAGAAAAACGGGAAGACGACGAACGCCGCCACGCTCGGCCTGATCTGGCTGATGATGAACCGGCGCCCGAACGTCGACGGCATCATCGTCGGGCCGACGCAGGAGGTGGCCGAGAAGTGCTTCGAGCAGGCCAGCCTGATGATCGCGGCTGATGAGTACCTGGCCCGGCGCTTCAAGGTGATCGACCACAAGAAGACGATCATCGATCGTCACATCGACCGCGACACCGGCATCCGTCGGAACGCCAAGCTGAAGATTAAGAGCTTCGATCCGAAGGTGGTGACGGGCTCCATTCCGGCGTTCGCGATCCTCGACGAACTGCACGTTATGGCCCACGCGAACTTCGCCAGCCGTGTCGTCGGGCAGATCCGCGGCGGCATGATCACCAATCCGGAAAGCCTGCTGATCATCATCACCACGCAGTCGGAGGTGCCGCCCTTCGGCATCTTCAAGCAGGAGCTCGACTACGCCCGCAAGGTTCGCGACGGCGAGGTCACCGAGGACGTGCGCATGCTGCCGATCCTCTATGAGTTTCCCGAGGCGATGCAACTGGCGACGGACAAGCCTTGGCTTGATCCGAAGAACTGGCCGCTGGTGCTGCCGAACCTCGGCCGCTCGCTGACAATCGACCGCCTGCAGAAGGAATGGCGGACGGCGCAGCAGAAGGGCGAAGGCGCCGCGCGCGAATGGGCGTCGCAGCACCTCAACGTGCAGATCGGCACGGCGATGCATGGGGATCGCTGGGTCGGCGTCGACTATTGGGATGCCGCCGCCGACGACCGCATCACGCTGGACTACATCAAAGAGAATTCCGACGTCGTGGTGACCGGCGGCGATGTCGGCGGCCTCGACGATCTCTGGGGACTGGCCGTCCTCGGACGGCACAAGGAAACCCGGCACTGGATGCTCTGGGCTAAGGCTTGGGCGCAGCGGATCGTGCTGGAGCGGCACAAGGAAGTCGCGGAGCGGCTACGCGACTTCGAGCGCGAGGGCAGCCTCGTCATCTGTGATCGGGTGACGCAGGACGCCGAAGAGGCCGCAGCGATCATCGTCAGCCTGCGCGACGCTGGCTTGCTGCCGGAGACCGGCGGCGTCGGTCTCGACCCGGCCGGCGTGACGGCCCTGCTCGAGGAGCTCGCGCTCTACGAAGTCGGCTCGCCTTGCGTGGCGGCGGTGAGCCAGGGCTATCGCCTCTCGGCGGCGATCTTCGGCACCGAGCGCAAACTGGCGGACGGCACGATGAAGCATTGCGGATCGCTGCTGCTGAACTGGTGCGCCGGCAACCTCATGGCCGAGATGCGCGGCAGCAACGTCTATATGCAGAAGCGGACTGCGAGCGCGAAGATCGACCCGATGATGGCGGCGTTCAACGCCGTCGAGATGATGAGCCGCAACCCTGTCGCCGCCAATGGTCCGTCGGTCTACGAAGGCCGCGGCATTCTGATGGTTTGAGCGCATGCGCATCCTCGACTTTTTCCGCCGCAGCGAACCGGCCGCGGCGGCGGGGGCGCATGTCTCGCCGCAGGCGAGCGGGTCCGGCTTCCTTTCGCTGGACGATCCTCGCGTCATCGAATTCCTGCGCTTCGGTGACGTCACGGCGACCGGCATCACGGTCAATGTCGAGCGGGCGCTGAAGAACCCCGCCATGTTCCGGGCGGTGAGCATCATCAGCTTCGCTATCGGCATGCTGCCGCTGCAGTTGATCCATGAGGAGACGAAGAAGAAGGCCACGGATCACCCGCTTTATCGGGTGCTGCATCGACGCCCGAATGGATGGCAGTCTGCCTTCGATTTCCGCACGCTCATGCAATTGCGGGCGCTGGTGAAGGGCAACGGCTATGCCCTGGTGCTGCGCTCGACGGACCTGCGGAACCGCGGCGCCGAGAAGGTCGGCGGCCTTGTGCCACTCGATCCCGACCGCATGGAACCGAAGCAACTCGACGACTGGTCGGTCGTTTATGACTACCAGCCGAAGACGGGCGCTCGGCGCCGGTATCAGGCGCGAGACATCTTACATCTTCGGGGATTGTCGCTCGACGGCATTACGGGGCTGTCGACCGTCAAGCAGGCCGCAGAGCCTATCGCCCTCGCGCTCGCCGCCGAACTCGCCGCCGGTCGCGTGTTCAAGAATGGCGCACTTGTCAGTGGCGCGCTGAAGCACCCTGGCAAGCTCTCCGATCCGGCTTTCGAGCGGCTCAAGGCCAGCCTCGCCGAGAAGGAGGGCGCCGAGAATGCCGGCAAGAACCTCATCCTCGAGGAGGGTATGGATTGGGCGTCTGTGTCCTCCAGTGCGAAAGACGCCCAGCTGATCGAGATCCGCAAGATGCAGATCGAGGAGATCGGCCGCGCAACCGGCGTGCCGCGCCCGTTGCTGATGATGGATGACACCAGCTGGGGTTCCGGCATTGCCGAGCTCGGCCGCTTCTTCGTGCAGTTCGCGCTCACCCCGTGGTTCGAAGCCTGGCAGCAGGCCTGCGAACGCACGCTCCTCTCCGACGCGGAGGCGGACGCGCTGACGGTGAAGTTCAATGCCGGCGCCCTATTGCGCGGCAGCGTCAAGGACCAAGGCGAGTTCTTCGCCAAGGCGCTCGGCGCCGGCGGTCAGCCCGGATTCATGACGCAGAACGAAGTGCGCGACATGCTCGACATGCCTCGCGTCGAGGGCGGCGATGAACTGAGCAAGGGCGCCATGGGGCACAACGGCGGCCCGGCGCTCGACGATCCGGAAGACGACACGGCCCCAAAGCCGAAACGCTCGCCGAAGAAGGATGAAGGCGATGAAGACTGATCGTCCGCGCGTGATGGCCGCGGCGCGGCCCGATGCCATGCCCCTGCCGATTCGACAGGACGTGCACGCCTTTACCAAGCCGGAAGTGTTCGACCGCTGGTCCGACACCGCCGCCGGCGTGCGCGCCCTCACCGTCGGCGACAACGTCATCACCATGTTCGATGTGATCGGCGAGGACTATTGGTCCGGCGGCGGCGTCACGGCCAAGAAGGTGGCATCGCAGCTGAAGGCGATCGGCGATCGGCCCGTCGAGGTGCAGATCAACAGCCCCGGCGGCGATATGTTCGAAGGCATCGCCATCTTCAACGTGCTGCGCGAGCACCCGCAGGACATCACGGTGAAGGTGATGGGCATGGCGGCCTCGGCGGCCTCAATCATCGCCATGGCCGGCGATCATGTCGAAATGGGCGCCGCGTCCTTCCTGATGATCCATAATTGCTGGGTGCTGGCTATCGGCAACCGGCACGACATGCGCGAGACCGCCGAGTGGCTGGAGCCCTTCGACCAGGCGATGGTCGACCTCTACGCCGCACGCACCAGCCAGAAGCCCGCCGACATCGCCAAGTGGATGGACGCCGAGACCTATATGTCGGGCTCGCAGGCCGTCGAGCGTGGCTTCGCGGACGCACTGCTGGCGTCCGACCAGATCACCACCGACGAGAAGGCGCAGTCCGCCGACCGCAACATCAACGAGCTGCGCGCCATGGAACTGCAGCTCGTCTCCGCGGGCATGTCGCGCTCTGCCGCGCGCGCCCGCATCAACAAGATCAAGGGCACGCCAGGCGCTGCCCCGAACGACCCCACGCCGGGCGCTGGGGAAGACGACTGGTCCGGCATTGCCGACCTCATCGCAACCCTCCGCACCTCATAGGAGCTACCCATGCGGACCTTCCTTTACGTGGCGCTTGCCTGCGCCGCGGTGCTGGCGCTCGGCCATATCCTTCCCGCCGATGCTTCCCCGCTCACCCACGGCGTCGCCATGGCGGTCTTCGCCATGCCCGCCGCCAAGCCGCGCCTGCCGCGTATCGCCGTCGAGACCACCATGCTGCGGCCCGTGCCGCGCGCGGTGAAGGCGATGCCGCGCGCCGACGTGAGCGACCCCAAGGCCATGATCGCGGCCCTGCAGAAGGCGTTCGACGACTTCAAGGCGGCGAACGACGAGAAGCTGAAGGGCAAGGCCGATGTGGTGCTCGACGAGAAGGTCGATCGCATCAACTCGGCGGTCGACGGCTTCCAGAAGGCGATCGATGATCTCAATGCCAAGCTGGCCGCCCAGGCCGCCGGCGGCAGCGTCATCGGCGACCTGCCGGCCGACCCGGAATATGTCGCCGCCTTCAAGGCGCACATGCGCAAGGGCGACGTGCAGGCAGCCATCAGCAAGGGCGTGGATTCGGAGGGTGGCTATCTGGCCCCCGTCGAATGGGATCGCACTATCACCGGCAAGCTGAAGGAGGTCTCGCCCATCCGCGACAATGCCCGCGTGATGAGCATCACCACCTCCGGCTTCAAGAAGCTGTTCACCGATCGCGCCGTCGGCTCCGGCTGGGTCGGCGAGACGGCGGCCCGCCCGGCCACCTCGACCCCGGCCTTCGCGATCCTCGACTTCGTTCCGGGCGAGATCTACGCCAATCCGGCGATCACGCAGCAGGCGCTGGACGATGCGGCGATCGATCTGGAGCAGTGGCTCGCGGGCGAGGTCAACACCGAGTTCGCGCGTCAGGAAGGCATCGCCTTCCTCTCCGGCAACGGCACCAACAAGCCGTTCGGCATCCTCACCTATGTGACCGGCGCCGCCAACGCCGCCAAGCATCCGTGGGGTGCCATCGAGGTGGTGAACAGCGGCGCCGCCGCGGCTCTCACTTCCGACGGCTTCATCAGCCTGTTCTACAGCGTGCCGACCGCCTATCGCTCCGGTGCCAAGCTCTACACCAACCGCCAGACCATGGCGGCGGCGCGCAAGCTGAAGGACGGCCAGGACAACTATCTCTGGCAGCCCTCCTATGCGCAGGGCCAGCCGGCGACGCTGGCGGGCGAGCCGATCGTCGAGATCCCCGACATGCCCGCCGTGGCCGCCGACGCCATCGCGGCGCTCTACGGCAACATGGAGGAGACCTATCTGGTCGTCGACCGGATCGGCATCCGCGTGCTGCGCGATCCCTACACCAACAAGCCCTTCGTGCACTTCTACACCACGAAGCGGGTCGGCGGCGGCGTCTTCAATCCGGAGCCCATGCGCGCTCTGAAGATCGCGGCTGCGGCCTAGTCGGCACTCGCAAGCCTTGGCGGCGGACCACGGCCCGCCGTCCTTTCCTTCCCATAGGAGGCCAACATGGCAGTAAAGAAGGCCGGCACCGCCCGGACGGTGCCCGTGACCGTCGCCGCTCCGCAGCAGGCGGCCACCATCCCCGCCGCCACATCCTTCGCGCCTTCTGGCGCGCCGGAGCAGACCGTGCCGGATGTCGACCCGAAGCACGCCGCGATCGATGACAACCCGCGAGCGAACACGTCCGTCGAACAGAACCGGATCGACTTTAACGATCCGACGCTGTCCGGCTCCGAGGCGGTCGCGAATAACCTCAAGGGCGAGGGTTGACCCATGCCCAACGTCGTCGTCACCGAAACCGGCCCTCTGCTGTCCCTCGAAGAGGTCAAGCAGCACCTGCGCGTCGATCACGGTGACGACGACGCGCTCATCACCACGTACATGGATGCCGCCGTCCTGCATGTGCTGATGTACTGCAACCTGTCTCTGGTGCCTCTGGGCGCCGAGGCTCAATTCAAGGTCGCTGCGCTCATGACCGCGGCGGACTTCTACGACAACCGAGCCGAGGTCGCGCCCGGCCCTGTCGCTTCGGTGCCACTGCCGGCCAGTGCGCGCCGTCTTGTCGACCCATATCGACATCTGCGAGTTTAGCCATGCCAGCCGCCGGCGACCTGCGCGAGCGGGTGCATTTCCAGTCGCGCGAGATGATCGACGACGGCTATGGCAACGAGCAATCGGGGCCGTGGACGACGCGCTTCACGGTCGCCGCCGGCTTCCGGCCGCTGCGCGGCGGCGAGGCGGTGATGGCCTCGCGGCTGGAGAGCCGGCAGCCCTACATCGTCACCGTGCGGCAGAGCAGCGACACGCGCGGCGTGTCGACCGACTGGCGCATCGTCGACGCGCGGAACACGGGGCGGGTTTTCGCCATCAGTGCCGCGCCGACCGATCCGGATGGAAAGCGCGCCTGGCTGGAAATACTCGCCATTGAGGGGATGCCGAGTTGATGCCGTGGGTGCGCTTCATCGCCGACTTCGACTTCAAGCCGAAACCGGCCATCACCATCGCCTATCGCGCCGGCTTCGTCGGTTTGGTATCGCGCAGCTGTGCCGCGAAGGCCAAGGCGAGAGGGCTCGCCATCCCCGTCAGTCGACCCGGTTCGCGTCGCAACGATGAGGTCGCCGCCGATGGCAAGGTCTAGCATCGTCGGCCTCGCCAAGCTGCACCGGAAGATCGCAAAGCTGCCGGAACAGGCGCGCACGGATATCCGCGCGGCAATGGAGAAGGTGGCGGAGCAAATCGTGGACTTGGCCCGGTCACTCGTGCCGACCGTCAGCGGCGATCTCCGCGACAGCATCGGGTGGACGTGGGGACGTCCGCCGCGCGGGTCGATCTCGCTGGGCACGGTGGCCCGGGCAAAGCTCGGCGCCAGCATGACGATCACGATCTATGCCGGCAATGACGAGGCCTTCTATGCCCGCTGGGTCGAGTTCGGCACGGCGGCTCACGTCAATGGAGGGTTGTTCGCCGGCACCCGCAACCCGGGCACGCAGGCCCGGCCGTTCTTCTACCCCGCCTTTCGGGCTCACCGGCGCATAGCGCGCCGCGAGGTGCGCAAGGCCATCCGTTCGGCGGCCCGCAAGGTGGCGAAGCAATGATTGACCCGGTGCTGGAGCTTCAGGGGGTGATCACCGCCCGCCTGAAGGCCAATGACGATCTGCGCGCTCTGATCGACCGCCGCGTCTATGACAGCGTGCCCCGTGACCGCGATGGCGGCGTTACGGCCAAGTTCCCCTACGTGTCCTTCGGCCCGACGACCGAATTGCAGGACGACGCCGACTGCATCGCCGCGACCGAGTTCACGCTGCAGATCGACGCCTGGTCGCGCGAGCCCGGTTTTCCCGAGGTCCGACGGATCGCCAAGGCCGTCAAGGCGGCGCTGCACGAACAAGAGATCACCCTCGCGGAGAATGCGCTCGCCACCTTCGAATGGTGGCGGGCCGACGTGATCCGCGCGCCCGACGGCATTACCAGCCATGCCGCGATCACCTTTCGCGGCGTGATCGAGCAGTCCTGATCGATCTCACTCGATTTACTCGGCCCGCTTCGGCGGGCTTTTTTCATGGAGGGCCAGATGGCCAAACCGACCACCATGAAGGGCGGGCAGGTCCGCGTCCTTATCGGCAATGACGAAGATCCCATCGTCTACGCCGCGCCCTGCGGCTTCACCGAGCGGTCGGTGACGCTGTCGAAGAACCTCGAGGAGGTGGTGATCCCCGACTGCGACGATCCCGACGCGGTGGACTGGGTCGGCCGCGACGCCTCGTCGCTCAGCATGGCGATCTCCGGCGAGGGCGTCATGGCCGAGCAGTCGGTCGAGACTTGGCTCGATGCCTGGGAGAATCCGAACTCGGTTCCGGTGAAGGTCGAATGGGGGTTCCCCAACAAGACCATCACCTGGACCGGGCTGATGCATGTCGAGAGCATCGAGGCCACCGGCGCCAACGGCCAGCGGGTGCGCAAGAGCATCAGCATGCAGTCGGATGGCGAGATGGCCCGCGTGGTCACGCCCAATGCGTGACGCCAGCCTGACGCTCGATTGGGCGGACGGCACCTATGCTTTCCGTCTCGGCTGGGCGGAGCTGGAGAAGCTGCAGGAGGCCTGCGACGCCGGCCCCTATGTGGTCCTCCAGCGCCTGCGCACGGGCACCTGGCGGGTCGGCGACGTCGCACATGTCGTTCGCCTCGGCTTGATCGGCGGCGGCATGACGCCTGTCGATGCCCTGAAGAAGGCGCGCGCCTATGTGGAGGCACGCCCGCCGGCAGAAAACCTCCTGCCGGCGCAGGCCATCCTCTCGGCCGGCGTGGTCGGCGCGCCGGAGGAAGACGACGGGTCCGACCGTCCGGCGCCGAACGATGCCGACCGCGTCGATGATCTGCCGAACGGCAAGATTCGCATGGCGACGGTCTACGGCCTCGGTGCCGCCATGGGTTTCACACCGCAGCAGGTCGGGGCGATGAGCCTCTGGCAGTTCATGGCCGCGGTGAAGGGCTACGCCAAGGCGAACAATCCTGACGACGGCAAATCGCTGACGGCGGCCGAGGAAGACGCTCTCTGGGCGGTAGTGGCGGAGGGCTAAGACATGGCGACCGACATCGAAAAGCTCGTGGTGCAGATGTCGGCCGACATCAAGGGTTTCGAGCGCGAGTTGCGCAAGGCGCAGGGCATCGGCGAACGGCGAGCGACGGCGATCGAGCGGCGTTTCCAGCAGATGAACAAGCGCATCTCGGCCTCGCTCGGCTCCAGCGTCTCGCTGGGCGGCCTCGCCGGCGCGGTCGGCCTCGGCATCAGCATCGCCGACTTCGTGGAGACCACGAAGCGCATCGACAGCCTGCGCCAGAGCCTGAAGGCGATCACCGGCTCGGAAGCCGAGGCGGCGCGCGAGATGCAGTTCGTCACCGAGACGGCCGAAAAGCTGGGTCTGGAGCTGCTATCGACCGGCGAGGCCTATGCCTCCCTCATGGCGGCGACGAAGGACACGACGCTGGAAGGCGAGGCCACCCGCGACATCTTCGTTGCCGTGGCGAACGCGATGTCGACGCTGGGCAAAAGCTCGGCCGACACCGAGGCGGCGCTGCTGGCGGTGCAGCAGATGGTGTCGAAAGGCAAGGTGTCGGCCGAGGAGTTGCGCGGCCAGCTTGGGGAGCGCTTGCCCGGCGCCTTCAAGGCGGCGGCCGATGCTCTAGGCATCACCACGGCCGAGCTCGACGAGATGTTGCAGAAGGGGCAGGTGACGGCGGAAGTGCTGCTGCCGCGGCTGGCGAAGCGTCTCGAGGAGCTCTATTCGGTTGACCGCAAGAGCACGCTCACGGCGGAGATCAACCGGCTGAACAATGCGGTAACGGATCTCTACCGCACCCTCGCGGACACCGGCGCGATCGGCCTCGTAACATCCGCGCTCAAGGATCTGGCGAACATCATCAAGGAAATCGCCGCCTACTCGCAGCTTGTCGGCCAAGGGCGGTTCGGCGAGGCCTTCGCCGTCGATCCGGCCGGTGCTGCCCGCATGAAGCTGCGCCTTGGGCAGGGCACGGCGCTTACCGACGACCAGAGCGCCGCGTGGGACCAGGCCTTCGGCATGACCGGCAGCGCGCCTTCCACCGTGACCGTCAACAAGCCGGCTCCGCCGGCGTTCGCGCCGGCGGCGGAGAAACAGCGGCTCGACAGCTACCAGCGGCTCACTGCCGCCATCAAGGAACGCACCGGCGCTATCGAGGCCGAGACCGCAGCACAGGCATCGCTCAACCCGCTGATGAACGACTACGGCTTCGCCGTCGAAAAGGCGCGTGCGGAATATGACCTGCTCACAGCGGCGCAGGAAGCGGGCCTTTCCATCACGCCGGAACTGCGCGCGCAGATCGACACACTGGCAACGGCCTATGCGAACGCCTCGGCCGCGTCGGAACAGCTGCGCGAGAGTCAGGGGCGGCTGCAGCAGGCCGCCGCCGACTTCAATGAGATGGGGCGCGGTGTGCTCTCCGGGTTCATCGCCGATTTCACGAATGCGGAAACCCGAGCCGATGCCCTCAACAACGCCATCGGCCGCATAGTCGACAGCCTTGCTGAGATGGCCCTGAGCAGCGTGTTCAAACCGCAAGGCAGCGGTTCGGGCGGTTTGTTCGGAGCTTTCTTCAGCGCGCTGACCGGCGGCACCTCCGGCACGACGTCCGGTTATGCTGGAGCTTCTGCGCTCTACGACGAGGGTGGCTATACCGGCGATGGCGGCAAGCACGATGTCGCGGGTGCGGTGCATCGCGGCGAGTACGTTTTTTCGAAGGCTGCCGTACAGCGGCTCGGCGCCGATAATCTCGAAATGCTCCACCTTATGGGCAAGAAGGGCTACGCGGATGGTGGTTTTGTCGGCGGCCTTTCCATGCCGCGGATCAGCCGGCGCGGCGGTGCGTCGCGCGGAGCAGGCGCGGTCCTCAGCTTCTCCCCCGTCACCAATATCGACGCCACCGGTTCGCAGGTGAGCCGGCAGGAGATCGCCGGCATGCTGGCACAGCGTGACAAGGCGCTCATGGCAGGCGTGCAGCGGGCCATGCCGGGCTGGATCGTGTCCGCCCGCAAGCGCAACGTAGGGATCTGACGGTGGCCATCACCTATCCGCGCAGCCTGCCGGCCTGCGGCGCCCGTCGGGTCGCGCTCGAACTGTTCGACCCCGTGGTATCCGCCGCGAGCAAGCGGGGGCTGGTGATCAACCGCACGCAGGTAGTCGATCCGCTTTGGCGGCTGCGCGCCGAAACGCACATGTTGCGGCAGCCGGCGGAATGGATTGCTTGGGGCGCCAGTCTCGGCGGTGGCCTCCGCACCTTCCTCGCTTCCGATTCCCGTTACCGCCAGCCGCTGGCCTATCCGAACGCCGGAGTGCCCGGGGATGTCGCAGCCGGTTGGGATGGAACGGCTGATGTCACCGCGCTCGGTTCCGGCGGCGCTCTCTCGCTGGCGCTGCTTCCGTCCAGCTATCAGATCACGGCCGGGGACCGGATCGGGCTGGAGCAGGGATCGCCGCTGCGGCGCGGCTATTACATGGCGCTGGAAGATGTGACCGCGAGCGCCGGCGGCGTCGCCACGGTAACGGTCACCCCATTCCTGCACACCGCCATCTTCACCGCGGCCGCCACGGCGAGGCTATGGCGCCCCTCCGCCGAGTTCGTCCTCGATCCCTCGACGTGGCCCGAAAACCCCGGCGCTTTGCCGCGGTGGTCTTCCTTCAGCTTTGAAGCCTGGCAGACGATATGATCACGCTCCCGTCCGATGTCCTTGCTCTGCTCGACGCGGGCCGGATTTCCATCCGCGGCATGATCCGCTTCGACCTCGGCACCGGCACCTATGGCTTCATCCGCTCAGTGCAGCCGCTCACCTGGTCGGGCGTGACCTACCTGCCCGGTGGCCTGATCTCGGTCTCCGATCTCTCTGCGTCGATGGATGGCTCGGCGCAGGCCTTCACGGTCAAGCTGGCGGCATCGGCGGACGACGGGCTGACGCCGGAGGTGCTGCTGACGATCGAAGCCGAGGATTATCGGGATCGGCCGGTGACGATCTATGACGCCTATTTCCATCCTGACACAGGCGCCCTCTTGCACGTACAGGCCCTGAAGCGGGGCTACATCGACACGATCGACCACATCGACGATCCCGAGGACGGCTACACGCTGGAGGCCAAGTGTGAGAGCCGGGCGCTCGACTACACCCGCACAAATGGGCGCCGCCGCACCGTTGTCGACCAGGCGCGCCGCGCGCCGGGTGACCTCTTCTTCGAGCATACCGCCATGCGCGGCCGTGAAGAAATCTTCTGGGGCCGGGAGAAGGCCGCCGCGCCGCCGCCCCAAGTCCCCCGATCGACAACGCCTCGCCGGCGCTGAAAGCGGATCACTCACCATGCGGATCAAGGGATGGGAACGCGAGCTCCGGCTCGTGGTGGAGAAGCATATTGCCTTGCCGTCGGCCTATGGCATCTCC
Source organism: Ancylobacter novellus DSM 506 (assembly GCF_000092925.1). Lineage (NCBI taxonomy): Bacteria > Pseudomonadati > Pseudomonadota > Alphaproteobacteria > Hyphomicrobiales > Xanthobacteraceae > Ancylobacter > Ancylobacter novellus. The sequence continues at coordinate 19,778 of NC_014217.1, forward strand.
GACTGCTACATCATCGCCGACGACGCCGTGGAAGCCGTCACCGGCAAGCGGATGTTCACCGGGGCGCGAGGCTACCGCACGGCGGCCGGCGCCGCGAAAAAGCTGCGCAAGCGCGGCTTCCTGACCGTCGCGGATGCCTTCGCGGCTCGCTTCGCCGAGATCCCGGCGATGATGGCGCAGCGCGGCGACATCGGCGTCATCCACCAACCGAACGGCGACGTGACCGGGGGCGTGTTCACCGGGCTCGGCTTCTTCACCCGCGACGGTGACCGCGCCGTGTTCCTGCCCTGCACCGATGTCGCGCGCGCCTTCCGGGTCGACTGACAGATGCCCTTCATCGCCCCGATCATAGGAGCCGTTGGCGCCGCCATCGGCGCCGTCGGTTCGTTCGTCGGCAGCCTCGGCATCGTCGGCCAGGCGCTGCTCGGCATCGGCGCCAGCGTGCTCTCCAGCGTCATCCAGAAGGAGACGGCCGGAAAGGCGGAGAAGCAGCCCGGCGGCGTGCAGTTCGAACGGCAATATGGCGGGGACGTGCCACGGCAGGTTGCCTGCGGCCTCGTCGGCATCGCCGGCCACGACACCTATGTGAACACCTTCGGGCCGGCAAACGGCATCCTTCAGCAGATCTACACGCTGTCGGACTTCCCCTGCCACGGGCTGTCGCGCGTCGCGATCAACGGCAAATGGGTGACGCTCGGCCCGGTCGGCGAAGACGGGATGCGGAAGGTCACCAGCGGCGAGTACGCCGACCTCATCCGCGTCCAGTTCGTCGATGGCACGCAGACCGCCGCGCTGGCGGGGCTTGTCAACTCGGCAAATCCGTCCGACCGGTGGACCGCCAATCACATCGGTGCCGGCGTCGCCTACGTCTACATCGCGCTGGCCTTCACCGAACCGCTCACCAACTTCCCCGACTTCTTCTTCGAGTTCTATGGCGCCCGGTTCTACGACTGGCGCAAGGATTCGACGGTCGGCGGCTCCGGCGGGCATCGTTGGGGCAACTACGCCACCTATGAGTTCACCGAAAACCCGGTGGTGATCGAATACAACTACCGGCGCGGCATCGCGTGGAACGGCGACATGTTCTGCGGCATGGCGATGCCGGCCGCCGACCTGCCGCTGGCGAAATGGACCGCGGCGGCGAACATCTGCGACGAGACGACGGACTACGGCACGCGCTACCGCTGCTCGATCATGCTCGACTGCACCGCCATGCACGGCGAGAACATCACGTCCCTGCAGCTGTCGTGCGGGGCCAAGAAGGTCGATGCGGTGGATGGGTCCTGGCCGCTGGTTGGCCATGACCAGGCGGTGGTCGCCACCATCACCGACGACGACCTGATCGTGGGCGTGCGGGGGCGCTGGACGGCGCGCCGTTCGATGAGCGATCTGGTCAACCGGGTCTACGGCACGTTCCCGAACCCCGACAATCTCTGGTCGCCCGCCGACTATGAACTGCAGGGCGGTGGCGCCCTGGTGGTGCTCGATCGTCGCGACCGCGATGTGCCGCTCGATTTCCCCATGGTGCGAGTTCCCGGCCAAGCCGCACAGCTGGCCCGCATCTATCTCGAGGAGAACCGCTACGAGGCGACCGGCGACGAGGTGTGGCGCCCGCGGTTTCAGGTGCTGGAGCCCGGCGATTGGATTCGTCGCATCGGACGCACACACGGTGATCGCATCTACCAGATCACCGGCCTGTCGCTCGCCTCGCACGATGCCGACGGACCACGCAACGTCTCGGTCAGCCTGCAGGAGGTCGACGGCGCGATCTATGACGGCATCACGGCGCCGCCGATCGTTGTGCCGATGCCGCCGGGGGCGCCGGTGCTGCTCAATGAGGTGCAGGATTTCGACCTCGCGCCGGTCACCGTGCTCGGCGACGACGGCCGCTTGCTGCCGGCGATCCGGGCATCCTGGGCCAGTATCACGGATGTGACGGTGGCCTATGTCGACCTGCAGTACTGGCCGACGGCGCAGCCGACCTCGGTATTCACCAAGCGCGTGCCGGCTACGGAGACGATCACCGTGCTCGCCGAAGGCGTCGTCCGCGCGACCGAATACACGGTCAGGACGAGGCTGGTGACGCAGCCGCCCCGCGTCACGGTGTGGAGCGCCGGGGAAACGGTGACCACCACCGCCATTCCTGACACGGAAATCGACGTCTACCTCGCCAACATCAAGGGCGACGCCTACGACGCGCTGCGGCGCATGCGCGAGGACCTAACCGCCAACGTGCAGAGGATGGACATGTTCGTCCGGGACACCTCGGTCGGTCTCGGAAGGCAGGTCACCTCCACCAGCGTGGCGACGCGGCTCGGCAAGGCGAACGCGACGGCGATCCAGAGCGTTCAGTCCAGCGTGCAGGATCTGGGTGACCAGGTCCTTGCAATGGCCGAGATCATCGACGCGGTGAATGCGTCGATCGAGAGCATAAACGGGACGCTCGCCGGGCAGGCGTCGGCGATGACCGCGCTGACCGCGCGTGTCACGGCATCGGAGGGCGGCATCAACGCCCTGGCCGCATCGACGACGACGCTGTCCGCGACCGTCGGCGATCTCTCCGCGTCCGGCCTGCTGCGCATCGAGGCCCGTGCCGGCAGCGGCGATGTCTCCGCCCGTCTCGTCGTCCTCATGCGCGCGACGACGGGAAGCGTCTGGCGCGAGGTCGGCACGATCTGGGAGACCGGCTTCACCGGCGGCAACCCGGCTCTGCCATTCGCGCGCATCGCCAACTATGCCGACCAGTTCGTCATCATCAGCCCGATCGACGACGGCCGCCTGCCGCCCTTCGTGGTCGATACCGGGCTCGGCCAGGTCATCATCACCGAAGCTCTGATCAAGCGGCTGATGGTGAACAACTTCACCCTCACCGGCGCGGGCAGCAAGCTGCTGATCACCAGCAACCCGGCGCGCATCAGGGCGACGAGCTGATGCCTGTCTCGTTGACCGTGACCGGTGGAGCGATGCGGCTGCGCACGGCGCTGCCGGGGCATGATCCGGAAGATGAGAATACCGACGAGCGCTACCTGACCTTCGATAGCTTCTGGGGCGGGACGCTGCGGCTTCTCGCCAACAATGTTGTGTCGGCTGCGAGCCTCGCAAACCTGACCGTAACTTATCCGGCTGGAGCCGACGGGCCGATCACGCGGCGGTGCAAGGTCCTGCCGAGCGCCGGCGAGAACGCGACGCGGCCAACACTGGCGTGGGCACGGCGCGGCGCCGGCAGCGTCACCTACAGGTCCGGCGGGGTCGACACGCCCACCGGCTACCAGCGCGGCTACCGTCAGTGCGGTGTCACGCTGCGCACCAACAGCATCCTGCTTTCGCCGCAGCTCGCCGGCGTCGACTACGTGTATTTCGTCTTCGGCAACAATGGCACGGCGGCCGAAGGCTCCGGCGGCAACGGCGTGATCATCGGAGACCACGATCTCCACGGCGTCGGTCTTCATGCCTCGCGTCTCGGCTTCAACGTCGATACGGCAACCCTCGCCGAGATGGCGGTGTCGACCCGCAAGAACGTCTTCCAGATCTTCGAGACCGGGACGGTGACCTTGACCGGGACCGCACTGACCGACCCGCTCGCCGATCCTAACGTCAACTCCTTCGCCCTGCCGGCCGCCTTCGTCGACCTCGCGGGCTCCTATCCTCACTACCCGCCGGTGATCGCCTACTCCGTCGGGAACTCAGAACAGGTCAACTGCAGCGTCTTCTGGATCAATGCGAGCCGCCTGCTAATCCTTGGAACGGCGGATTTCTCGACGCCGGTGCGGTTCGCGGTGGTCGCGAGCGATCCGGCCTACCAGGGCGGTGTGGACAGCGCCACGGGTATCGTCCGGCTCGACATCACCGGCGATTACGTCCGCGTCTCCAAGCACAACATCGGCATTGATGCCGCCGGCATCGCCGACCTCGTGTTTGATTCCGACCGCCTGACGCCGCGCCTCAAGGGCTTCAGCGCCGTCGGCGCCTCGCAGGGAAGCGGGTTCTTCAATCTGCCGTCGCCGCCGCCTGTCGGCGCCGGCCCGCCCTTCAACTTCTTCATCCTTTGGGACCCGCAGATCGGCGAGTGGTGGTGCGGGTGTGGGAATGTCGCCTATTTCGACGTGCTCGGATTCTTCCAGACCGTCGGGGTCTGGGGCTATTCCGGCCACGCGCCCGCCGGATGGGTAGCGAACCGCACGCAATGCGGCTGGTTTCGGCCGGGCAGCTGGGGCAGCGCGCCGGGCTTCACTGCGACCATGAACGTCTCCGATTTCAGCTGAGGGCATTCCATGCCGACTTCACCTTCGGTCTTCCGGGCCGGCGTCGTCGCCGTCACGGCGGGTTCTCCTATTGTCCTTGGCACCGGCACCGGCTTTCTTCTCAACGGCGTCACCGGCGGCATGTTCTCGCTGGCGGGTCACGCCGTCCCGGTTCTCTCGGCGGATTCGGAAACCCAGCTGACGCTCGCCTATGACTGGCCCGGGGCGACCGCCTCGGGCGTCGCGGACTATGCGATCTCGCTCGAAAGCGCGCTGGCGGCCGACGCGACCTTCGTGCACAACCGGCTGGTCAGCGTGCTCGACGCCATTGGAGCGATCGAAAATGCGCGACCGAACTATGAGGTTCTGTCGGTCGGGAGCAATGCCCCACCGGGCTCGCCGGTGGTAGGCGGTCTCTATGTCGTCGGCACCGTACCGAATGGCGCCTGGGTGGGACAGGCTAACAACCTGGCGCAGTGGACCGGAGCCGCTTGGCTTTTCACCGCTCCGGAGCGCGGCACGACGGTGGTGAGCGCCGCGACCGGCATAGTTTCGATCTGGAACGGTACGACGTGGGGCGCTTATGTCGCGCCGTCGTCGTTCATCGCAACCCTAATGGACGATGCTAGCGCATCGGCGGCTCTGTCGACGCTGGGTGTGTCAGATTTCGCCAAAACGATCCTCGACGACACTACCGCTGCCGAAGCCCGCACCACGCTCGGTGCGACGGCGTTTCGGGCGCTGGGCACATTGACCGGTGCTGCTGGCTCTTTCGCCCGCTTCACCGGCGCGGGCGGCGCCGATGCCGTGATGCAGGCGATCGTTGGGACGGTGAGCCAGAGCGCTGGCGTCCCAACCGGTGCGATCGTCGAAGCGGGATCCAATGGCAACGGCAACTACGTCAAATTCGCCGATGGCACGATGGTCTGCTGGGCGACCTTTGCTGTGCGGGCGATCAATATCGCCAGTTCTGCGGTTATCGGCGGCTTCCGGTCCGCTGCAATCATACCGACGTTTCCCATCGCTTTTGCCGCAGTTCCGGCGATCGTCACGTTTGCGACGGGGGGATCTGGCGCAAGTGGGTCAGCAATTACGGCATGTGACAGTAGTGCTCCGACTACCGGAAATTTCTCTTTTTACCTAGCCGCTTCGGTGAACACTACCGCGGCCGGAGCGGGATATGTTGCCATCGGCCGCTGGTATTGATGACTGGATAAACATCACATGCCGACTCCCTCCACCGTAATTGCCTTGGGTGCCCGCGGCACAGTCCACGAGGTCACCGAAGACGCCAATTTCTACTACTTTCGCAGCGACAGCATGGGCTGCGCAACGCTACCATTCAAAATGAAGAAGACGGCATTCACCGATCTGGCGAAGATCGTTGATGGTCACACAGGCACTAGGTGCTACGTCGGCTACGGGCAGTCTTGGCGGACGATGTCTGGTGGGGCTATCAAGTCGTGGGTTGCCGGATATAGCGCGGAGCCGGAATCCGCGCTCACGTTCCATCAGACCAATTCTGCCGGGGCGCGTTCGGTGCTGGGGCCAACCGTTGGTGTTTACTGGCCAGGCAGCACGTTTGTTGACGACATCTGCGGCATGTCGCTGAATGAGCCCATCACGCTCGACCGCGTGGCGGCCGTAGCCCGCGCGAGATGGCGCCGCAAGCGCGTGATCAGGCAGTTCTCCGACTTTCACTTCACATTTGGCTACCCGTCTTCAGGCTGGGATTGGGGCGGTTCAGGCGGTGCTGGCCTCAATGAAAATTCTCCGTCGTGGGCCAATGGAATCGCCGCCCTGAATCGACTGCGCACCATTTTGACCGGGTACGGTCTAAGTGTTGCGCTCGCCCCGCTGTCGTGGACGCAGGGCGGTGACCCGAATAAGAACCTAGCGGGCAATCTCGACGACTTGGCGCAGCTTCGGCACCATTGGGGTGAGGACGCCGCAGGCGGCGCTGCTCAGCCGCTGTTCATTGGCATTGCGCCCGGCGGGTCGTCGACCACGGAAATGCCTGTCGGTGCGAAGGCGCAGATCCAATACTGCCGCGACAATGTGGGGTCCGGCATACACCTCACCTTTCCGTGGTACATGTTGCGGCTGACGTCGACGGGCCCCGGAGATGATGGCAGCATCCATTTCGACAGCGCCGGCATGGTCCGCTACGGAGCCGTAGAGGGCTACGTGCAGGCCATCGTCGAGGCTGGTGTTGTTTGGACGCCATTCTGGCTTACGCGCGATGTCGACCCGGTGCGCGTCGATGGGCAGGAGGTCGTCGTCACCTTCGACGCCCCGCCAGGCGGCGACTTCGACCGGAAGGCCCCTCGCGTCATCACTCGCGACGACGAGCCCGACTTGCCGGGGCTGGCCGAAAGCCACGGCTTCCGCGTTAAGCGGGCCGGCACGTTCCTCACACTTGGCACACCGACGTATGGGCTCAACGCATCGGGCAAGCCGGAGGCGCGCCTGCCCGTGGTCGAAACGCTCGTCTCCGGAGACGCGCTGGAGGTGTCGTACTGCGCCTATGGCACTGGCTCGGTGCCGTTCGGCCATTCCGGCGTCTGGGGGAATGTGATCCTGCGCGGCCCGCGGTGTCCGGTGCGCAAGGACGTGCCGGACCCGTTCGTAGATATGCCGCTGGTGCCGTTTATCGCTGCATCGACCGCCTAAGGGCTTGCATCGTCTCGGGCGTGTCCGGCTAGCGGATGACGCCAGGGACCTCCAGCATCCGCGCCTCAACAGCCTCCCTCAGCCGCCTTCGGGCGGCTTTTTCATTTCGACGACGTTGTTCCCGGCGCTGCGGCTTAGGCGCTCGTGCGCCTCGGCGTCCCCGGCCGCGAACCGCGCGATGCGCCGATCCATCCACCAGCAGAACAGGACCGTGATCGCGCCGAGGGCCGCGAAGACGAGGCCGAAGCCCGTCCACCACTCGGCGCTGAACCGCATCGCCTGATCCCTTCCCCGACATTCTGGAGACGAGCATGCGCCTCATTCCGAACTGGCGGAAGGTGCTGCTGCGCGCGTGGAGCGTGCGCCTCGGCCTGATCGCCGGCCTTTTCGAAGGCCTCAACGTCGTCCTGCAGATCACCGTCGACCGGCTGCCCGACGTCTCTCTCGGTCTGCGCCTCGCCGCCGGCGGGTGCGCCTGCCTGGCGCTGGTGTCCCGCTTCATCGCTCAACCCAAGACCATCGGAGAATCCCATGCCGATCACTAAGCTGCGGCCGACCGGCCGGGCGCGGGCGGCCATTGCCGCCGTCATGGCGCTGGCCATTTCCATCGGCGGGATCTGGTACGTGCCGACGTCGAGCGGCAAGCAATATCCCGCCGCGGTGGTGCTGGCCGCCGAGCACATCATCAAGGGCTGGGAGGGCCTGCGCCTCATCGCCTATCGCGACATCGTCGGCGTGTGGACCATCTGCTACGGCGAGACGAAGGGCGTGCGCGCCGGCATGCGCAAGACGGCGGCCGAGTGCGAGGCGCTGCTCTATGAGCGCGTCTACCGCGACTTCTACATCCCGATGTCGGCATGCGCCGCGCCGGCCTTCGTGCAGGCCCCGGTGCCGGTGCAAGCGGCCATGCTCGGCGGCGGCTACAATTTCGGCGTCGGCGGATGGTGTGGCTCGACGACCGCCCGCTACATCCGCGCGAAGCTCTGGCGGCAGGCCTGTGATGCGCAGACCGCGTGGAACCGCGCCGGCGGCAAAGTGGTGCAGGGCCTCGTGAACCGCCGCGAGATGGGCGACGCCTCTCGCATCGGCGAGGGCGAGCTCTGCGTGACGGGGCTGCAGTGATGCTCGGCCTCCTCGACACCATCAAGATCGGCGCCGGCCTCATCGCCGGCGTCTCGCTCACCTGGGCGGCCCAGACCGCCTATGACCGGCTCGTTGACGATCCGGCCGTCGCTGCCGCCGCCCGCGAGGGCTACGTGCAGATCGCCGAGAAGACGGCTCTTCAGGCGCAACTCGCCGAACTCAGCCGCCAGCGCGCCGCTTCCGATGAAGCGCTGCGCGCCGCACTCGCCCGTGCCGAAAACGCCAAGCAGGAGGCTGCCCGTGCCCAAGCTCAATATGACGACCTGGTCGTGCAGGACAGCGGCGCTGACGGCGCTCGTGTTGACGGCTCTGATGTGCAGTGGCTGCGCGACTACTGAGCGGCGCCTGACGGTCGCGGCCGGCACGACGGGCCGCATCGCCGCCAGCGTCGACCTCCCTGACCTGCCGGCCGAGTGCCGCGCGCACATGGCCCGTGTCGTGCCCAAGGAAGGTGAGAAATGGCGCTGGGTGCAGAAGCGCTGGGAGATCGTCGCTGACACCGAGGACAAGCGCACGGCGCGCTGTGCGGCCTTCTATGACGATGTCGCGGAAGGCTTCGAGGTCACGGGGGTTGCGGGCGATGCGGAATGAGCCCAACAAATCTGTCGTCCTCTCCATCTCGCGCGACGAGCTGCGCGAGGAAATGGAGAAGGCCGTGCGTCGCGGCCTCGAGGATGTCGGGCTCTACACTGAGGATGCTGAGGACCGGCGTGAGACGCGCGAGGATATGAGGTTTGTGCGCCGGCTTCGCCGGGCGACCGACGGCATCGCGGCCAAGGTCGGCTACACCGTGCTCGCCATCGTGACCGGCGGCTTCCTGGTGGTCATCTGGGCCGGCATCAAGGTCCATGTGCTCAAGCAATGAGAGGCCCCGCCGCGCCGCCTTCCACGAGCCGACTGGCCGGCTGCTGATCAACTTCGATCATCAGTCGGGCATCGGCACGCTGGAAGAGTGGGAAACCTATGTCCGATTCATCCAGCGCGAGGTGACGCGGCAGCGTGAGCGGCAATATCAGGCCGCACATCCCTGGCACTGGCGGCCCGAACCGGAATTCTGAGATCCGCGCCCGCGCGCGGATGACCGTCGGCTCCGGCCGGCGGTGACGTGCCTAGCCCTCCTTGGGCGTTCCTCCCTCATCTTGGCCCCGCTCTCCTCCGGGAGGGCGGGGCTCTTTTTGCGTTGCCGCGACAATACCGCTTCGTTGTGGATACAGCGGCCGGCCAGATGAAGCGAGGAATGTGCTTCTGGCTCAGAATTGACGGCAGCATCCACAACAAATACCTAGGCGCCGATATCGTGAGGCTCCGAGGCGGAAGCCAAGCGTGCGCGAATAGGATGACAGGGACTGAGATGACCAATCGGATTTCGCGCATCGCTGCCGCTGAGACGCTGCTGTTCATTCTAATCATTGCTGTCATTTCATTTAAGCATTTCGTCCTTATTGTCCCTCATGGTCCCTCTGTATTCATGGACGAGTTATGGTATAAAGACAATATTATCTCGCTGTTATCGAATGCCATTGCGTATAAGGCGCATTATCCTCCCGTCTATTCGGCAGTGTTAATGCCAGCCTTTATTTTTGAGAATTGGTATGAGGCCCTTGTCGGACTCAATGCCATCTATACGTCATTATGCATTGCGGTCGTATATTTCGTTGCTCGATCGTTCGTCCGCCGCCTGCTTGCCCTTGTTGCTGCGTTGGCAGCCGCTTTATTGCCTTGGCAGGCTGTGTATCCGCTTTATATAATGAGCGAGAATGTTGCAGTACTTCTTTTCGTCCTGTCGGTATTTCTTGCCAGCCGAGGCGTCACGGATCGACCTGGTGAGGCGCTAATTTTTGGGGCCCTACTATCTACTTTGTATCTTACCAAATACTTGGCTCTGCCTGCGTTGCCGATGCTCTTTTTGGCTTGGATGGTCGGGCCCTTCCTCCAGCGCTGCCGGTATTCGCTGTCGGCATATGTTACCAGCATCGCCGCGTGCGCTTTAGGGATGTCAATCATATTGGGCGGATGGGCTGCTTATTGCCTTTCTCGGGGAATCCCGCTGCTCAAGGCGTTCGGGCTGGCATTTGTGGATAAATACATCGACGCTGCGCCTCAATCATCTCAGTTTATGTGGTTGATTGTGTATGCAGCAGATGCTGCCCTTTCTGTCGCGCCCTTCATTTTGTTCGTGGCTCTGTGGGTAACATCTCACAGTTTTAAGAAACAAGTTCGCGAACTTAAATTCACCCAGGATAGTGTTTTTATCATCCTGTCGGCATGTGTTGCAGCAGGCTATTGTGTGTTGAGCGCACGTCATTCATTCATTGTGCCGTATAACAGACCAAACCCATCCCATATGCAGGGCCGCTATATGATGCAGATTGGCCCAATGTTTATCATCGCGGGTGTAATTTCTTTCGAAAGACTTATAATGGATGGCCGGCTTGGATCTGGCCGAATGCGCTGGTGGATGGCGCCGCCCCTTGTAGTGGCCGCAGTTGTGCTGTCGTGGGGGATATTATTCAGAGATTTTGTCTGGTCGTTTCCCGCGTGGTTCGCGAGCATGGCGCATGTGTCGCCCAGCGTCTTTCCTTACAACAATCAGAAAGTTGCAATACTGTGCATTGCGTTGGTCGTTATAATGGCGCTCATTGTCATGATCGCGCGTGCGTCTGGAACGATCTGGCGTATCGCGGTGCCCTCAGCAATCGTTGTTGCCATTTGTTGGCAGGCGGCGCTTTTTTGGGGTGGTGTCGAGTATGTTCGCGCACTGAGGAACACACAGCACGGACGATATATTGCCGCGGAGGTCTTGAGCGGGCGAGTTAGTCCGAATTGTTACGAGGATATAGTCATTGATGTGCCGTTTTTGACGCCGACTATGCTCAAAAATCAGCTGTCGTTCTGGGGAATTGATGGAAACAAATACGACATAAAAATAAGCGTTCTTGATGAGAAGAAAGAAGAAAAGGACGATATTTACATGCTTCTAGGCGCCGCAGGGCGAAACGCTGTCGCTGTTGCCAACTACAGCCTAGACGGGCAGCAATATACTGCTTATTGCATCAATCCGGACTGACGAAGGTCGGCACGTGGATCAAATTCAGGAAAGCATTTGAGTAAGCGAAAAAGCCAGAGATACGGGATCATGCTGGCGCAAGCGACATCGAAATTAGGCCAATGCCAAGGGGGCGACGGTCCACGCTGTCATCGACGTCAGGACGGAGCGGTCTCGTTAGCTCGATCTCGAGCAAGGCCTCGTCCCCCGGCGACAGCGAATCGGGAAATGCGGCTGATATTTCGCGAACTGCTTCGATGCCATCGAGCTCAATCGATGCGACTTCTCGATCATTCAACCGAAGGGTCAGAAACCGTCTTTCGGTCGTGGGCGGCCGCACGTCGACGAACTTCAGGAGTATGCCAGCAGCACCTTCGGCCGCGCGGAACCGAAGCGCCGAGGCGAGGCCGACGGACCAAGTGAAGTCTGGGTCCGGTTCGGCCCATCCCCACCGCGTGAGTGCAGCGCCGTTGCCCCCGGGCACGAAGTGAATTGGTGCCCCGCAGGCCACCATCGGAATTGCAGGTTCTTCGTCGGGAGCAGGAAAAGGCGAGACGAAGCTAGTGTTGCCAAGATGGGGGGCTCCGAAGTCCTGTCGGTCAGCTGAGCGAACCGCCTTCGTTGGAGTGAGACCCTCGAAGCAAATGGCTTCGCCAGGGCAGTCGTGAGAACGGAGCGGCCGCATTACCGCAATCAGCTGTGTCGGCTTGACTTGCTCGGCTCTGATGAGGTCGTCTTCGAGAGCCTTGATTTGCGAGAGAAAGTTTGCGTCGGGGGGATTGTTCGGGTCAAAATTGGGCCCAAAGCTCCTGTCGGTAAATATCTCTGAGAGGCCACCATAGGCCAGAAATCGCTCGAACTTGAACCGCTCGAGAAGAGCCGGAAGAATATCTTGCGATCTGATGCCTTCGAACCCCTCTATCGAGCAATCCCAGTTCTCAAACCAGCGATCGAACCGGCTGAGCTGGTGATCCCACTTCAGCCTGTCCGGCAGCGCCGGCCACAACTCCCGAATGATGCCGAGCGTCTCGGGCCACCTCATGTGGCCGTTGCGGCCGATCATGTCCATCGTGATGAAGGCGCCCTCGGGCGGCAAATAGGAATTCACCTGGTCAAATATTCTCTCCAACTCGACCAGATGATGAAGTGAATGATGCGCCATGAACGCGGCCACATTGCCGGCGAGCGGGAGGTCGACGTTCAGGTCGACCACCTGGGCGGAGACGAAGTCTTCAAGACCCTGCTCGCGTATGGCGCGGTTTGCGCGATCGACAAGCACTGGCGACAGCTCAAAACACTTAAGGTGAAAAGCGGGCAGACCCCGGCTGCGCGCGAGATTGATAATGTCAATTTCGAGCGACCCGTACCCAGCGCCAAGGCTGACGGCAACATCGAGGCCGGTCCTTGCGACCGCTTCCGCAATATGTACTGCGTAGAACTCTGCGACACTTTCGGTTCCGGAAACCTGACGCATCCGTGGCCGCAGGAATCGCGAATTAAACCAATTCGCAGCCGCCGCGGCGTTGTGCATGTTCTCGACGGTCGAATATTGGCCGATTTGCGATTGAACCTGTTGGTCGTATTTCGGATTCAACATCGAGCGTGCCGCCTGATTTCTCTTCCGATCGCTTATAGCAGGGCCGAAGCGCCACTGAAACCGCGCGACGATGTCCGCGTTGAATCCGCCATGATCGCCCTTTCTCCACCCGTTCACGTCTGGGAAGCCGGTTCGCGCAAGCGCACCCTCACGACAGTCGAGGGTGCTGCGGAATTTCTTGTCGAGAAATGGCCAGAGGAGTTCGCCGGCTCGGCTCTTCACCACGTCGCGCAGCAGACCGCGCTCGAGCTATTGGAGCGTGGCGGCAAAACGTGGCCCTTCAGGAGTACGCTGGAATGGGCAGCGGACGAAGCCGGCATATTGGCGCCGCCGGCGGCCGAGCCCGAGAAACCGCTGTCCGGCCATATCGCCGAACCCTGGCGCTACGGGAAGCGGAAGCGGCGGCGCTAGCGCAAGGCTTTCAATATCTTGGCGAGGTCGCTGTAGCCGGCGAGCACCCAGACGCCGCCCTCGGCAGGCAGCAGGTCGGCCGTAAAGCTGATCCGCACGGCATCGACGCGCTTCTTGATCTCGGCCCTGTCGCCCGGCACGAAGGCAACGAAGCCGCTCCAGACGCGCATGTCGACTGGCGGCTGATCGGGGGCGATCTGCCAGTCTGGCCCGACCTTGGTGATATTTTTCCGGATAATCTCGTAGGGCTGCATGGCGGCGGTATGGGTGATTCCCATGCCGCGGCGCAACCCGGCATTCGGCCGGCAGTGGTAAACGTCGCGCCACCTCTTGTTCCGTTTTTGTTCTCGTGGAATCTATGTCGGCTCGCTGAGGAAATCGAGCATGACCGACAAGCCGTCACCCCATGATCCGACCGATCTGATTGAGATCACCGACGCCGATGTCGACGAGGCGATAGCGGTGTGCTCCGGCGACATGCGAGCGACCATAAGGGCGCTGCTCATTGCCAACACTTTCACAGAGCAGATGCTCGAACTGGCGCGACGAGAGGCGAGCCCGGGGTTCCTGCGCCGGCGCCCGGTGAAGCGGGCACAAAATGGATGAACTGCGGGTGATCTGCGTGGAGTGCACCTGCGGACGGCGCTGGTGGGGCCGCTCCAGCGAGGTCGGCTTCCGTTCGATCCAGGATCTTGCCGGGCGGATGGTCTGTCGTGGGTGTGGCGCGCGCAACGTCTCCGTCGCCTATGCGGACCACGTTGCGGTTCCGGCGCCCGAGCCGAACGAGCTCTGGGCCTCGGTTGAGATATGGGATGACGCGGGTATCCGCATTCAGGAAACCATGGCGCGCGTGGGCAATCTCGGTGTTGGCGTCGCCGCCTACGAGCGAACGTTGCTGGAGCGCCCCAATCGCAATGTGACCTTGCGCGACCGGGCGAGGATAATCCGTAGCACGGCCCGCGACCGTGAGAGACGCGGCAAGAGGTTAGACTAGAAGACGCAAATCCTCGACCGGCGGGTCTTCCTTCGCCGCACCGCGCGCCACGATCGTCAACCCGTCATCCGCCAAGGGGCGCTGCAGCGCGCAGGCCTCGCTCCACGGCGCACGCATCCATACCTCGCGCTCCTCGGCCGTGGTGAGGATGACGGGCATCGCCTTGGGGTGGATCGGCTTCACCACCGCGTTCGGCTCGCAGGTGAGGAAGCCATAGAGGTCGTGCGGCCCGAGCACAGGGTTCGCCTTGGTGCCGCGCACGCCGTCCCACGGCGTCCAGATGCCGGCGAAGAAGGTGAGCGGCCTCTCTTCCGACAGGGCGAACCAGACGACATCCTTGCGCTTGGTGACCGGGTTCGGCTCCGGCGCGTACTCGCTGAAGCTGGTCATCGGCACCAAGCATCGGCTCGCCGGCCCGGTCCAGCGCCGCCAGTGCGGCGAGGCGACGTTGCGGATGTTGGTCACCGGCGGGCCACCGAACTGAGGCGGCGACGGCATGCCCCATCGCGCCATGGCGAGCTCGCGCTCGCCGTCCGCGCCGGTGCGGACGATCGGCGCCGGATAGTCGGGGAATATCCCGGTCTGCGGCGCCAGATTGCCGGCGAGGTTGCGCAGCGTACCGACGAGATCGCGGATCGCCTCGACGTTGGAATGGTGGCTGTAGAGGTTGCACATCCAAGCTCAGCCTTCGCCAAAGCTCGCCGGCGGGAGGGCGGCCATGGTTTCCTTGATCTTCTCCGCGTGCGCGGCGATGGCCCGCGAGACCTTATCGTCGTGGGAATAGCAGACATACCCTTCCTCAGCGTCGAGAACGCCGAAGAGCGGAAGTCCGTCCTCATCCGAGGTCATGTTGACGGTCCAGGGCAGGGGATAATGGTCGGGCTTCGTTGTCATCATCTGTCCCATCATGAGCCCCTTTGCCCGTGAACAGAATGAGAACAAATGGACGAGGGAGTCAAGCTGGAAGGGCGGCGTTCCGCCGATTGCGGGGAACGTCGCCCTTCATTTTCAATGGCTCGCGCGACAGGGGGCGTTAAGCGGAGAGATTAGGGCGGGAGAGGGGCGTGCGCGGCGGCTTTCTAGAGGGGGCGAAGAGTGACGACGTCATTCTTCCCACGCGCCGTCGTCCCCGGGCTTGGCCCGGGGATCCACGACTTGGTGCCCCATGCGCGAGGTGTCGCCGAAGTCGTGGATGGCCGGGCCAAGCCCGGCCATGACGAACCGGGCAGAGGATACGAAAATCCGGGCCGCACCCTTCGCCACGAGTTGCTGAAACCCCGCAGCGTCACCCCTTCAGCAGCTGCTGTGCCTCGTCGAGCGCGCGGCCGCAGGCGGCGGCGTCGCCGGACTGGTCGGCGGCCTTGGCGCGGCTCATGGCGGCGCTGACCTGCTGCGACGAGGACGCGCCGCCCTGCGCGGCGGTGGCGCCGCCCGAGGTCTGCGACCGCACGTCCGCCGGCGAGGTTGCCTTGCTGCCGACGGTGGCATTCATGCCGGCGGTGCCGCCGGTGCCGGGCGTCTCGCCGGCCTTCGGCACACCAGGATTGGGCGCAGCGGTCATGGCGTCGGTGGATTTGGTGGGGCCGGAGCCGGCATCGCTGGTCGACAGCGATTTCTCCAGCGCCGAGATGCGCTCGGTACAGGGACCGGCGAAGGCGACGGTGCTCATGCTCGCGAGCGCCGCGCCGAGGATGATGGCGGTGGTTTTCATGGTCTTCCTCCTTGCCGTTGCATCGGCAAGAGGAAAACGACCGCCGGAAGGGGACGTTCCGTTGCGGTAATGGAAGGGCGGGCGCGGCGCTACGCCGCGTTCGCCTCGTCGTCGGCGTCGAGCACCTGCAAGAGCGCCCGGCGGATGGCGGAGTGGCGGGCGGCGCCTATGATCTTCGCGCCCATCAGGTCGGTGACGTAGAACACGTCCACCGCCCGCTCGCCGAAGGTGGCGATGTGCGCCGAGGCGATGTTGAGGTTCAGCCGCGACAGCGTCTGCGTCAGCCCGTAGAGCAGGCCGGGCCGGTCGAGGCCGGAGACCTCGACCACGGTGTGGCGGTTGGACCAGCTGTTGTTCAGCGTCACCTCGGGCTCGACGGTGAAGGCGCGCGGGCGCTTGGGGATGCGCTTGGCGACGATCTCCGGCAGCCGGATCTCGCCGGCAAGCGACTTCTGGATCGCCGCGGCGATGCGCTCGGTGCGGCGCAGCTCGTCGGAATCCTGCTCGAAGGCGCGGGTGAGCGAGATGGTGTCGAGAGCGCGCCCGTCCGTCGTCGTGCTGATCTGCGCGTCGACGATGTGCGCCCCGGCGCTGGCACAGGCCCCGGCGATGACGGCGAGCAGCTTGGGGTGGTCGGGGGCGAAGACGGTGAGCTCGGTGACGCCGCGGGCTGCATCCGTGTGGGCGGTGGTGGCGAGCGCGCGGCCCTCCGCCTCGGCGGCGCGGATGAAGCGGGCATGCTCGGCCTGCTGCTCCCGGTCGGTCTGCAGCCAGTAGGTCTGGTAGTGGCGGGAGAGATAGGCCTCGATCTCCTCCGGCGGCCAATCGGCCATGGCGGCGCGGAACTCGGCCTGCGCGCGGGCGACGCGCTGGTTGCGGTTGCTCTCGGAGAAGCCGCCGGTGATCACCGGCTCGGTCTCGTAATAGAGCGTGCGCAGCAACTGGGACTTCCAGTTGTTCCACACGCCGGGACCGACCGCGCGGATGTCGGCCGTGGTGAGGATGAGCAGCAGCTTCATGCGCTCGAGGTTCTGCACCACGCTGGCGAAGTTCTCGATGGTCTTGCGGTCGGAGAGGTCGCGCGACTGGGCGATGGTCGACATGGTGAGGTGCTGCTCGATCAGCCACGCCACCGTGTCGGTGTCGACCGGGCTTAGGCCGAAGCGCGGGCACAGCTTGCGGGCGACGCGGGCGCCGGCGATCGAGTGGTCCTCCGGTCGACCCTTGGCGATGTCGTGCAGGAACACCGCGACATAGAGCAGGGTGCGGTTCTTGATCTGCTGCACCAGTTCGTTGGCGAGGCCGAGGTCGGGCCGGTCGCCGCGCTCGATCTGCCCGAGCACGCCGATGGCGCGGATGAGATGCTCGTCCACCGTGTAGGAGTGGTACATGTTGAACTGCATCATCGCCACGACGCGGCCGAATTCCGGGATGAAGCGGCCGAGCACGCCGGTCTCGTTCATCCGCCGCAGCACGATTTCCGGCGTTTCGCGCGAGCACAGGATCTCAAGGAAGAGCTTGTTCGCCTCCGGGTTCTCGCGCACGCGCTGGTCGATCAGCTTCAGCGAGCGCGTGGCGAGGCGCATCGCGTCCGGATGGAAGGCGAGGCCGTGCTTGCCGGCGAGGTGGAAGATGCGGATCAGGTTGACCGGATCGCGGCCGAAGGCGCTGGCGTCGGCGACGTTGATGCGGTCATTGTCGACGATGAAGTCGGTGCTTTCCTTCAGCGCGCGGCGCGGCGAGCGGCGCAGCCGGGCGATCACCCGGTTGAGCCGCGGCACCGGCTTGTCGTGCCGTTCCTCCAGCGCCGCCGAGACGATGGCGGTGAGGTCGCCGACGTCCTTGGCCACGAGGAAGTAGTGCTTCATGAAGCGCTCGACGTCCTTCAGGCCCGGATGGGCCGTGTAGCCGAGCCGCTCGGCCATCTCGCGCTGCAGATCGAAGGAGAGGCGTTCCTCCGCCTTGCCGGCGAGGAAGTGCAGATGGCAGCGCACCGACCAGAGGAAGTCCTCGCAGCGGCGGAACACCACCGCCTCCTCGGGCGTGAACACGCCCTTGGCGACGAGGTCGCGGGTCTCGTGCACGCGGTAGACGTATTTGGCGATCCAGAACAGCGTGTGCAGGTCGCGCAGGCCGCCCTTGCCGTCCTTGACGTTCGGCTCGACCACATAGCGCGACTGGCCGGCACGCTTCAGCCGGTCCTCGCGCTCGGCGAGCTTGGCGGCGACGAACTCGACGGCGGTGCCCTGCACCACTTCCTTGTCGAAGCGGACGGTGAGTTCCTCGAACAGGCTCTTCTCGCCGAGCAGCAGCCGTGCTTCCAGCAGCGCCGTGCGGATGGTCATGTCGGCGCGCGCCTGGCGGATGCACTCGTCGACCGAGCGCGTCGCGTGGCCGACCTTCAGCCCCATGTCCCAGAGCACGTAGAGGATCGCCTCGGCGACGCTCTCGCCCCAGGCGGTCTGCTTGTAGGGCAACAGGAACAGGATGTCGGTGTCCGAGCCCGGCGCCATCAGCCCGCGGCCATAGCCGCCGACGGCGACGATGGCCATGCGCTCGGCGGTGGAGGGATTGTCGGACGGGTAGAGGAACTTCACCGCCAGCTCGTGCACGAGAGCGATGATCTCGTCCTGCAGCCGCGAGAGCCGCTCGGCGCAGCGCCGGCCCGAGCCCTCCTCCATCAGCCAGCGCTCGGCAGTCTTGTGGCCCTGCTGGTAGGCGAGCTTGAGCCGCCGGGCCATCTGGCCACGCAGCTCGATCTCGCGGCCCGCCTTGCCATTGTCCAGCACCTGCCGGGCGAGGGCGGTGAGCTCCTCGCGCAGGACGTCGATATCGAACAATTCCTTAAAGGGATGGTCGGTGCGGCGGCGTCGGCGGGTATCGGTCATGGGCAAGCCTGGCTGGTCGGATACCGCTTTAGCCGATCCGGCCGGCGCCGTCATCGTGCGCCGCGTGGGGACGGCGCAAAGGAGGGCTCCAAAAGCAACATGCCCGGCACTCGGCCGGGCATGCGCTCCTGACGTCCCCGGGGGAGCCGGGCCGTCGCTAGGCGGGGCCGCGTTGGCGGCCGATCCCTTGGTCTTGGTCAGGCGCCTTTAGTTGGTCTTGGCGCCGGCGTCCGAGGTCTCGCTGCGCATCTGCTCCAGCGACTTGAATTCCGGCGCCGAGTTCAGTTCCTCCTTGGTGAGGGCGACCACGATCTTCTGGCCGTCGTCGGTCGGCGTCGGGGTGAGCGAGTCGAAGGACACCGCCACCGGCTTGGCGCCGATGCCGAGGAAGCCGCCGACGTCGATCACCGCGGCGATGACGCTGCCGTCGCGCTCCAGCACCAGATCGCTGATCGAGCCGAGCTTCTCGTCGGTCGAGGTCACGACGGCGGTGCCGATCAGGTCGGAGCCGAGCCACTGGCCCGAGCTCTGGGTGCTCACGAATTTCGGCGTCGAGGGGGCGGGCTTGGCCGCGGCCGTGTCGCCCGAAGGCGGAGTGGTCGGGGTCGCGCTCGGGGTATTGGTGTTCGGCATCTCGGAAGCCGGAGCCTGCGGGGTGCCGGCATCCGGCGCCATCGGGCTGGCGGCGGGCGGAGTGGTGGATTCCGGCGCCGGGCTCTGGCTGAATGCGACCGCCGGGGCGAGCGCCAAGGCAGCGGCGGCGGTCAGGGTCGCAAGCTTGCTGGTCATCGTCTTCTCCCGTAGGTGTTTCACTGACTTGATGTCATGATTTGCGATCACGAAGATCGCCTGCGGAAGAAACGTCAAAGTCTATATTTCGTTCCTTCGCGCAGAAGTTTTGCTCTCGCGAAGGATCACCTGAGCTATCTCGATATGAGCTTTTCAGTTCAGGCTGTTGACGATCGAGGCATCGGCCACGCAGACGGTAAGTTCTTCCGTCGCGAGGTTGGATTTCGTCACACCCATGGCCGAAAGGCACCCCTTGGGCGTGCGCATCACCCGCGGCGGGCTCGCCGGTGCCGGCGTCGCGCTGTCCACGACCGGACGGGTTGCCGCGCCGGCCGGGGCGACGGCAGCGGGCGTGCCGGCCGGGCCGCTGTCCAGCCGCGGGCCCTTGGCGGCGCGGTTGACCACCGGCGCGCGCAGGTTTGCGGGCGGACCCATCATCTCGATGGCGACGGGGTGCGGGGTGATGCGGGCGATAGCGCCGGCGCTGAGTGCGCCGGCCGTGACCGGCACCATGAGCGCCGCGCCGGTAACGGCGCCGAGCAGATAGGCGGAACCCTTGAAAGCCGTGCTGACGACGCCAGCCATGGTATTTCCCCTTCCGGCCGACGCTCGCGAAAGCACAGAGCATTCCTGCCTGACGAAGGTGCATACCGCGCCTCCCGCCGGATCTCTTCCGCGAGCGAATGTTCTTTTGAAAAATGACGGCCACAATTCAGCCGTCCACTCGCATGGTTAACGTGTGGAAGAGATTCCGGTTCCCTTGCGTGATCACGTTTTCGCGCGCGGCGCCCGGCGGCGCGCGGTAACTAGCGGCCGGCGGTCAGGTGGTGCTCGGGCACGGTGACGTGGCAGACCAGACCGGCGGGGGCGAAATCGAGGTCGACCTCGCCGTCCAGCGCCCGTGCGAGATTGCGTTCGATGACCAGCGAGCCGAAGCCGCGCCCGCTCGGGACGGTGACCGGCGGGCCGCCGCTCTCGCGCCAGGACAGCTCGAAGCCGCCCCCGGCCTCCGCCATGCGTCGCGCCCAGGTGATGTCGACATGGCCGCTCGGCACGGACAGCGCGCCGTATTTGGCGGCATTGGTGGAGAGCTCGTGCAGGGCGAGGCCGATATTCTGCGCCGCCTCGGGCTTGAGGAAGATGTTCGGCCCGGTGACGCTGACCTGGCTGTTCTCGCGGTCGATGTGATGGCCGAGCTGCGAGCGCACCATGTCGATGAGCGCCGCGCCGTGCCAGCTCTCCTGCACCAGCAGGTCGTGCGAGCGCGACAGCGCCTGCAGACGGGCCGAGAAGATCTCCACGAACTCGTCAATCGAGCCGGCATGGCGGGCGGTCTGGCGCGCCATGGCCTGGATCACCGCGAGCAGGTTCTTCGAGCGGTGGGTCAGCTCGCGCATCAAAAGGCGCAGATGCTGCTCGTTCTCCTTGCGCTCGGTGACGTCGACCACGGCGCCGGTCAGGCCGACGGTGGCGCCGGAGAGGTCGCGCAGCGGCTCTATATGGATGTCGTACCAGAACCTGCCGCCGTCCTCGTTCACCTCGGTCTCGCCCTTGCGGGCTGCGGAGGCGGCGAGGGATTCGCGCTTGATGAGCGCAATCGGCTGCGACTGCGCGTCACCGAGCAGATCGGCGTCGGTGGAGCCCAGCACCTGCTCGACCGGATAGCCGAACAGCGGCTTGCTCACCGAGGTGTAGCGCAGGTCGCGGTCCTGGGTGAAGATCGCGACCTTCGAGCCGCGCAGCGCCATCTCGTAGCGCTGCAGGGCGGTGGCGAGCTCAAGCGTCAGCCGGCGCTGCTCGCTGGCGACATGGCCGGGCGAGGGCATGTTGACCAGCGCCCGGAAATTGATCCACAGCGCGGTCGCGCCGACGGCGCTGAGCGCGGCGATGCCGATCCGCACCGCCGATTGCAGCCAGTCCGGGCTCATGCGGCTGCCGTTGAAGATCGCGAGCAGCATCAGCAGCGCGAACATGCTGACCAGCGCCACGAGAAGTGCCGTGAGCAGCCGCGTGCGGCCAGAGAAGTCCGGCCGCAGTTGCAGCAGGCGAACCAGCCCCACCGCGATGGCCAGCGACGACAGGATCGTTACCCATCGCGCGGCATCGTCGATGAGATCGAGCGTGAGCGGGGGCATCGGCGGATCAGGCGGTCGCGCGCTGCTCCCGTGGACGCGCCCGGCGCTCGAAGAACAGTGCCTGGCTGATGACGGCGGCGACCGTCGAGGGCTGGAAGGGCTTGGCGATCAGGAAGGCCGGCTCCGGCCG
The DNA here is from genome assembly GCF_000092925.1 of Ancylobacter novellus DSM 506. Taxonomy (NCBI): domain Bacteria; kingdom Pseudomonadati; phylum Pseudomonadota; class Alphaproteobacteria; order Hyphomicrobiales; family Xanthobacteraceae; genus Ancylobacter; species Ancylobacter novellus. The sequence continues at coordinate 41,536 of NC_014217.1, forward strand.
CACGCCGGTGAGGAAGCGTTCCGGATAGGCGGTGATGAAGATCACCGGCACCTCGACCTTGGCGATCAGCTCGTTCACGGCGTCGAGGCCGGAGGAGCCGTCGGCGAGCTGGATGTCGGCAAGGATCAGGCCCGGCGCCTTGCGGCGGGCGAGCTCGACCGCCTCGGTATGGGTGCGGGCGATGCCGGTGACGCGGTGGCCGAGGCTCTCCACGAGGCCTTCCAGGTCCAGCGCGATGAAGGGCTCATCCTCGATGATCAGGACGTCGGTGGCGATTTCCGCCGCCAGCTCGCGCCCGGCATCCTCGACGAGGTTGCGCAGGGTCGGGACATCGATCTCGAGGACCTGCGCGGCGTCCTCCTCGGTGAAGCCTTCGAGCGAGACCAGCAGGAAGGCCTGGCGGACCACCGGGGTGATGTGGCCGAGGCGGTGCTCGCCCTGGATCGCCGCCGGCGTCTGGTCGACCTTGGCGTTCAGGGACACCGAGTCCCAAAGGCGGGTGAGGAGGCGATAGAGGGCAACGCGGGGATCGGCGTCACGGTCGAGGATGGCAGGATCGGCGATGAGGGTCTCCAGCATCGCCGTTACATAAGCGTCGCCCGCGGACTGGCTGCCGCTGAGCGCACGCGCATAGCGGCGCAGGAACGGCAGGTGCTGCGCGACAAGTTGAGAAGTGCTCACACGCGTCTCCCCGATGCTGCGATAGGTGAAGCGCTCGTTAACGCCCCATGAATCATTCGGTTCCAGAGTAGGCTGAAAAAATCTGACGAAATTCGCATCAGTTCCGGAACCGCCGCGCCCTCCGGCCGTTATGAGTGGGCATGAAGCGACGGAGCCGTCCTCACCTCTTCATATTCTTGGGGGCTCAATGTCGGGAAAGAAGACTATGAACGACGATCAGTCCGAGGGCCAGTCCGCGACTGCGGACACCCTCTCGCATACTCCGATTCGGGGAGCCCGAACGACCGCGCTCGGGAGCGACATACAGGCCAAGATCGGCCAGCATCTGCGCGCCATGTATGACGATGTGGTGCGCCAGGGCGTGCCGGATCGTTTCATGGACCTGCTGTCGCAGCTCGACAAGAATGCGGGACCGAAGACGTCCGAGGACGGAGGGTCTCGGTGAGCCAGTTCGACCCGGCGCTACGCGACGAAATCATCGCCGCGATACCGAACCTGCGTGCCTTCGCCATTTCGCTCAGCGGTAGTGTCGACCGCGCCGACGATCTGGTGCAGGAGACGCTCCTGCGCGCCTTCGCGAACATTTCCAGCTTCCGGCCGGGCACCAACCTGCCGGCCTGGCTGTTCACCATCCTGCGCAACCTGTTCCGCTCGGAATATCGCAAGCGGCGGCGCGAGGTGCCCGATTCCGATGGCGCCTTCGCGGCCACGCTGACCACCAATCCGGATCAGGCGACGCATCTCGACTTCGAGGATTTCCGCACGGCGCTGGACAAACTGCCGCCGGACCAGCGCGAGGCGCTGGTGCTGGTGGGTGCCTCGGGCTTCTCCTATGAAGAGGCGGCCGACATCTGCCAGTGCGCCGTCGGCACCATCAAGAGCCGCGTCAACCGTGCGCGCAAGCGGCTGGGCGAACTGCTCGCCATCGAGGACGTCGAGGATTTCGGTCCCGACAAGACTACCCGCGCCGTGCTCGCCGCCGAGCGGGCCTGAGCCTCCCTTCTCCCGATATCAATCTTATCGCTCGTCGCAAACGAGAACGCCCCCGGTATGACCCGGGGGCGTCCTACATCGCCGGTGTGAGCGGCGAGGTCCGGTTCACGGAACCGGGCCAGAGCGGCCGCGCAGCAACCCCACGACGGCCGATACCAGAAACAGGATGATGGCGACGAAGAAGATGATCTTGGCGATCTCGATGGCGGTGCCGGCGATGCCGCCGAAACCCAGCACCGCTGCGATCAGCGCGATCACGAGAAAGGTGAGCGCCCAACCCAGCATGGTTGCCTCCACTGCTACGGTGCGGCACGCCCGGAGCGCGCCCGCGTTGCCGGAACAACCGCTGAGCCGGCATAGGGTTCCCGCGGGGGAGGGGTGATGCTTCGGTGCGCGAGAACTCACCGAGCTCCCCCGTTCTGAGGTGGTAGCGCAGCGAGCCTCGAAGGATGAGGTTCGTCGATGGATGAGAAGGAGTGGCGACCTCACATCCGCGCCGCGAGCTCCGGGGCGATGGCGCGGGCTTCCGCCATCAGCGCGGTGACGATGGGGGTCAGCGGCTCGCGGTCGAGCACGACGAGGCCCATCTGGTGCAGCACCTCCGGCCCCTCGATCGGGATCGAGCGGATATTCTCCGGGAAGGCGAAGACGTCGGCCAGCGTGTTGGCGACGACGCTCGCCCATTTGCCGGTGCGCACATGCGAGAGCAAAGCGAGCGTCGAGTTCGCCTCCAGCATCGGCACCACGGCGTGGCCGGCCTCGGTGAGCTGCTTGTCGACGATGCGGCGGTTCTGCATGTCGGGGGTGAGCAGGCAGAGCGGCACCTGGCCGATCTCCTCCCACGTCACCTTGGCGCGGTCGCCGAGCGGGGCGTCGACGGCGGTGAGGAAGCGGTAGCCTTCCTGATAGAGCGGCACCGTCTTCACCCGGCCGAGCGGGTCGTTGTCGAGATAGGTGACGCCGGCATCGGCCTCGAGATTCTCGATCAGCCGCAGCACCTCGTTGGAGGAGGCCGACATCAGCGTGAAGCGCACGTCGCCATGCTTCTCGTGGAAGGGCGTCGTCAGCTCGGAGAGCATCGGCATGGCGGTCGGGATGCCGGCGATGCGCAGATGGCCGCTGAGGCCCTTGCGCATGCCGGCGATCTCCTGCCGCATGGCGCGCACGTCGCCGATCACCCGCCGCGCCCATTGCAGCGCCCGCTCGCCCTCCGGCGTGAAGCCGATGAAGCGCGAGCCGCGCTCGACGAGGCGCACGCCGAGCTGCTCCTCGAGCTGCTTGAGGCCGGCGGAAAGGGTGGGCTGGGTGACGCCGCAGGACTCGGCGGCACGGCCGAAATGGCGCTCCTTGGCGAGGGCGAGCAGAAGTTCGAAACGGTCGATCACGCGGGACGCTTCCTGACGCGGTAAGGCGGGTACGATAGAAAGATTCTATCAGACTATCAGAGAACGTCGCGCCTGCGAATTGGAGGTATGTGAGACTAAGAGGCGCGTGGGTGGGGCCTCGTCCACATCGTCATCCCGGACGCCCGCAGGGCGATCCGGGATCGTTATCCGAATAGAAGCGGCACGCGATCCCGGCTCTGCGGCTTCGCCTTCGGCCGGGATGACGGCGAGTGAAAGGCCGGATGAAGATGGCGAGCGGGGCTCTACTCCGCCGCACCCCTGAGACCGAGCATGGGGAGCGTGTCCGGCAGCTCCGGCTCGGTCGCCGGGATCGCCTCGCCCTCGAACTCCAACTGCTCGATGCGGGCGCCGCGCTTGGCGATCTTGTCGGCGGAGGTCAGCGCCTGCGCCACGTCCTCGTTCACCTGGCCGAAATGCTTCTGCAGATTGCCGACCCGGTCGCGCAGGCGGATCACGTCCGCGACCAGCTTGCCGCATTCGGCGCGGATGAGATCGGCCTGCTCGCGCATGCGCGCATCTTTGCAGATCGCCTGCACCACCTGCACCGCCAGCATCAGCAGCGAGGGCGACACGATGACGACGCGGGCGCGGAACGCCTGCTGGATCACCTCGTCGAAATGCTCGTGCAGCTCGGCATAGACCGACTCGGACGGCACGAACATCAGCGCGATGTCCTGCGTCTCGCCGCTGACGAGGTAGCGCTCGGCGATGTCCTTCACATGCTTGCCGACATCGCCCTTGAGCCGGGTCTGCGCCTGCTTGCGCGCGTCGTCGGTCTGCGCCTCGCGGAAGGCGGTGACGGCCTCCAGCGGGAACTTGGAATCGACCAGCAGCGGGCGCTTGTCGCCGGGCAGGAAGATGGCGCAGTCGGCGCGCCGCCCATTCGCCAGCGTGTGCTGGAAGGCGAAGCTGTCGCGCGGCAGGCCGTCGGAAACCAGCGCCTGCAGCCGCCCCTCGCCGAAGGCGCCGCGCGCCTGCTTGTTCGCCAGCGTCTCGCGCAGGCTCATCACCTGGCCGGAGAGCTCGCCGAGGCTGAGACGGGCCTGATCGACGAGGGCGAGGCGCTCATTGAGCTTGGCGAGGTTCTCGTGCGTCGCCTCGGCTGAGCGGGCGAGGCTCTCGCCCATGCGGTGGGTGGTGGCGTCGAGCCGCTCGGCGACGGCGCGGGCGAGCTCGCCCTGGCGTTGCGCGAGCACCTCGGCCATGGACTGCACACGTCCGACCGTCTCGGCCTGGGTGCGGGCGAGTTCGACGAGGCGGGTCTCCAATTCATCGGCGCGGCGGGCCTGCTCGTCGGCCTCCAGCGCGCTCTGCCTTGCATTGCGCGAGACCGCGCGCAGAACCAGCACGAGCAGGAGGAAGCCGAGCGCCGCCGCGCCGGCAATCGCCTGCGCCAGCGTCACCGGATGCGTGCCGACGACGAAGAGGACCTGATCCATGGCTGCGCTTGTAGCAGATTCGAGCAATGGCGCGAACGTAAAGTGAACATATCCAAAGGCCGGGGCGTCCGCTCCGTTGACCCGCGCGAGGCCAGCGCTTATCTGAACGGCATGTCGATACGTCCCCTGGTCATCATCCCCGATTCCCGGCTGCGGCTGATTTCCGACCCCATCGTGCGGGTCGATGCGCGGGTGCGCGCCATCGTCGAGGACATGTTCGAGACCATGTACGACGCTCCCGGCATCGGGCTGGCGGCGGTCCAGGTCGGCATCCCCGAGCGCATCATCACCGTCGACGTCGTCCGGCGCGAGGAAGGCGAGGAAGAAGGCGCGGAGGAGAAGAAGAATCCGATCGCGCTGATCAACCCGGAGATCATCTCCTCTTCCGAGGAGATCTCGGTCTATTCGGAAGGCTGCCTGTCGATCCCGGAATATTACGCCGATGTCGAGCGGCCGGCGCGGGTGAAGGTCCGCTACATGGACCTCAACGGCGAGACGCAGGAGATCGACGCCGACGGCCTTCTCGCAACCTGCGTGCAGCACGAGATCGACCACCTGAACGGCGTGCTGTTCATCGACCACATCTCCAAGCTCAAGCGCGACCGGGTGATGAAGAAGTTCACCAAGATCGCCAAGGAGAAGGAGCGCGACGGGGTCTGATCCCGGCGCTCTTCGCTTCGCCGCCTGCCGCTTTCGGGAGTTCTCATGCGCATCGTCTTCATGGGCACGCCCGACTTCGCGGTCTCGACGCTCGCCGAAATCGTCGGCAGCGGGCACGAGGTAGTGGCGGCCTATACGCGCGCGCCGGCGGCTTCCGGGCGGCGCGGGCTGGAGCTGGTGCCCTCGCCGGTGCACCGCGCGGCGGAGAAGCTGGGCGTGCCCGTGCTCACCCCCTCGACATTGCGTACCGAAGAGGCGGCCGAGACCTTCGCCGCCCATGAGGCGGATGTCGCGGTGGTGGTCGCCTATGGCCGCATCCTGCCCCAGATGATCCTCGACGCGCCGAAGCTCGGCTGTCTCAATCTCCACGCCTCGCTGCTGCCGCGCTGGCGCGGCGCGGCGCCGATCCAGCGCGCCATCATGGCCGGGGATGCCGAGAGCGGCGTCGCGGTGATGAAGATGGAGGCCGGGCTGGATACCGGCCCGGTCGGCCTCGTCGAGCGCGTCGCCATCGGCGCGGACATGACGGCGGGCGAACTGCACGACCGGCTGATGATCGTCGGCGCCGATCTGATGGGCCGTGCGCTGGCGGCGCTGGAGCGCGGGGCGCTGAATTTCACGCCGCAGCCGGAAGCGGGCGTCACCTACGCTGCCAAGATCGACAAGGGTGAGACCCGCATCGACTGGTCGAAGCCGGCGAAGCAGGTGCATGACCATATTCGCGGGCTGTCGCCCTTTCCCGGCGCCTGGTTCGAGTTCGACGGCGTGCGGGTGAAGGTGCTGCGCTCGACGCTTGTTGCCGGCGCGGGTCGGCCGGGCGAAGTGATCGACGACCAGCTCACCATCGCCTGTGCGGACGGCGCGGTGAGGCTCACTGAGGTGCAGAAGGCCGGCAGCAAGGCGATGGGCGCGGCCGACTTCCTGCGCGGCAATGAACTCACCAGGGGAACGGTGCTGGCATGACGACGATAAGGCGTGTCGAGGAAGCCGATCATGCGGTCTGGCTGCCGCTCTGGCAGGGCTATCTCACCTTCTACGAGGCCGAGCTGCCGGCGGCGGTGACGCGCACCACCTGGCAGCGCCTCCTCGATCCCGCCGAGCCGGTGCATGGCGCGCTCGCCTTCGACGAGGACGGCCGCGCCGTGGGCCTCGCCCACTGGCTGTTCCACCGCTCGACCTGGAGCGAGGGCAATTCCTGCTATCTCAACGACCTGTTCGTCGATCCCGGCCTGCGCGGCAAGGGCGTCGGCCGCGCGCTGATCGACCATGTCCATGCCGATGCCGCGGCCAAGGGGTCGCCGAAGGTCTATTGGCTGACGCACGAGACCAACACGACGGCGCAGCGCCTCTACAACGCCGTGGCCGAGCGCACGGGGTTCATGCAGTACCGGAAGATGACGGGCTGCTGATCGGCGGGCCGGCGAGGCTACGTCCCGCCGAACGACGACGCCTTCTTCGGTCGCCAAAGTCGTGGATCCCCGGGTCAAGCCCGGGGATGACGGTGTTCTGGCGGCACGCCGCCAGATCTCAAAAAGCCGGCCTCACTTTCCCGGCTGCGGCACGACGCGCAGATACGGCTTCAGCGTCTTCCACCCCTCGGGAAACTTCTCCTTCGCCGCCTCGTCGCTCACGGAGGGGACGATGATGACGTCGTCGCCGTTCTTCCAGTTCGCCGGCGTGGCGACGGCGTGGGTGGCGGTGAGCTGCAGCGAGTCGATCACCCGCAGGATCTCGTCGAAGTTGCGGCCCGCGCTCGCCGGATAGGTGAGGGAGAGCTTCAGCTTCTTGTCCGGCCCGACGATGAACACCGAGCGCACCGTCATCGTGTCGGAGGCGTTCGGGTGGATCATGTCGTAGAGGTCGGAGACCTTGCGGTCCTGATCGGCGATGAGCGGGAAGTTCGGCGCGTAGCCCTGCGTCTCGGCGATGTCCTCCGACCATTTGGCATGGGCGTCGAGCGGGTCGACGGAGAGGCCGATCACCTTGACGTTGCGGCGGTCGAACTCGGGCTTGAGGCGCGCCACCTGGCCGAGCTCGGTGGTGCAGACGGGGGTGAAGTTCTTCGGATGCGAGAACAGCACGCCCCAGGAATTACCAAGCCACTCATGGAAGCGGATCGGACCTTCGGTGGTCTCGGCTTCGAAATCGGGAACGACGTCTCCAAGGCGGATGGTCATGGATGCCTCTAGCTGGCTAAGTACAGAATAGCCCTGTCATTATAGGGAGTGAGCCTCGCCGGAGGAAGCGCGATTGCGCTACTTAGGTAACGCAGGGAACCCGCGGCGGGCGCGGGCGTTACTGCTGCGGGTCAGGCCGCGCCTTCCGTGCGCTGGGTCGGGCCGGGGCCAAGGCCGCGTATCAGGGGCACCTGTACGGCCAAGTTCTGGAGAGGACATCATGCTCAGGATCGTTGCTATTTCCGCCGTCGCGCTCAGCCTCGCGGCCTGCACCACCACGCAGCAGCGCACGGCGGGCGGTGCCCTGATCGGTGCCGGTACCGGCGCGGTGATCGGCGGCATCGCCGGCGGCGGAACGGGCGCGGCGTGGGGCGCGGGCGCCGGCGCCGTGGCTGGTGGCGTGATCGGTGCCGCGACCTCGCCCGGAGACTGTTACACCTATGATCGCTACGGCCGCCGCATAGCGGTGCGCTGCTGACGGCAGCAAGGACTTCCGGGCGGCAGTCCCGGATGACACCAAGTCTAGGGAAGAAGGACGGCCCCCATGCGGGGCCGTTCGCATAGGGGGCGACACGCTATCCGGCTATTGGCTCGCCCACAGCACGCGGGCGATCCAGGCGATCTCGCCTTCCTGGAACACCCGGTCGGCGTGCTCGGGGTTGAGCGAGCGCAATTCGACCGTCTTGGCGGTGCGGCGCTTGAGCTCCTTGGCCATCACCTCGCCCTCGCGGGTCTTCACGATCACCCGGTCGCCGCGCCTTGTGGCCGCCGCCGGCGAGACCACGACGACGTCGCCGTCGCGGTAGAGCGGCAGCATGGAATCGCCGGCGATCTCCAGCGCATAGGCATGCTCGTCGCCGACATTGGGAAACTCGATCTCGTCCCAGGCGCCACCGACCGGGAAGCCGGCATCGTCGAAATAGCCGCCGCGGCCGGCTTGGGCGAAACCGATGAGCGGGATGGCCCGCCGCGTGCCGCCGCCGATCAGCGCCATGAAGTCGTCGAGGCTGGCGCCGGTCGCGGCGAGGATCTTGGCGATGCTCTCGGTGGAGGGCCAGCGCGCGCGCCCGTCCGGCTGCTCGCGCTTGGAGCGGTTGAAGGTGGTGGGGTCCAGCCCCGCCCGCTTGGCGAGCGCGGAGGCGCTCAGCCCGTGGCGCTCCGCCAACTGGTCGATGGCCCGCCAGATCTGGGCGTGGGTCAGCATGGGAGTCCCGCGAATCGGAATTATATCAGCAAAATAGGAATTATACCCTATCGCGGTTGAAGTCCAGTCGCCTCTGGACAGACCGGCCGCGCCACCTAGGATGCCCGCCCGACCAACGCAGGAGTCGCGCCATGCTGGCCAAGAACGAAGAGCGCGAAGCCACCCGGGCACTGCTGGCGAGCGCCGCGCGCCATGCGAGCGCCTTCCGCGCCGCCGATCCGCTCCGCCATGCGCCGAGCTTCACCTATGAAGAGGCGGTCGTCGCCTTCGACGGCGCGCTGAGCGAAGAGGGCGAGCCGGCGGGCGAGGTGCTCGACGATCTCGTCCGCCGCGCCGGGCCGGGCTTGAGCGCGACCACCGGGCCGCGCTTCTTCGGCTGGGTGATCGGCGGCTCGCATCCCGTGGGCCTCGCCGCCGACTGGCTGACCGCCGCCTGGGGCCAGAACGCCGCCAACCATGTCGCCGCCCCCGCGGCAGCGGCGGCCGAGACTGTGGCGGCGCGTTGGCTGCTCGATGTGCTGCGCCTGCCGGAGGAGGCTTCGGTCGGCTTCGTCACCGGTGCCACCATGGCCAATTTCGTCGGCCTCGCCGCCGCCCGTGGCGAGGTGCTGCGCCGCGTCGGCTGGGACGTCGAGGAAGACGGGCTCGCCGGCGCGCCGCCGGTGCGCGTGGTCATCGGCGACGACGCCCATGCCAGCGTCTTCTCCGCCCTGCAATATCTCGGCTTCGGCCGCTCAAACCTCATTCGCGTCGCCACGGACGCGCAGGGCGCCATGCGCGCAGACGCCTTCGAACGGGCGCTGCCGGAGAGCGGCCCCGTCATCGTCGTGACGCAGGCGGGGCAGATCAACACCGGCGCCTTCGACCCGCACGAGGCGATCGTCCCGCTCGCCAAGGCGCGCGGCGCCTGGGTGCATGTCGACGGCGCCTTCGGTCTGTGGGCGCGCGCCTGCCCGAAAAAGGCCGACCTCGCGGCCGGCGTCGAGCTGGCGGATTCCTGGGCGACGGACGGTCATAAATGGCTGCAGACTCCCTATGATTGCGGCTACGCCATCGTGCGCGACGCCGAGGCGCACCGTCGGGCGATGACGATCGCGGCGAGCTATCTGCCGCCGGTGAGTGGCACCGAGCGCGACCCCTCCCATTATGTGCCCGAGCTGTCGCGCCGCGCGCGCGGTTTCGCCACCTGGGCGCTGCTGCGCCATCTCGGCCGTGCCGGCGTCGCGGCGATGGTCGCGGCCAATTGCGAGCAGGCCCGGCTGATGGCCGAGCTGCTGCGCGCCGAGCCCGGCATCGCCGTGCTCAACGAGGTGGTTCTCAATCAGGTGCTGCTGCGCTTCGGCGCGGAGGCGGACGACGCGGCGGGCGACGCACTCACCCTCGCGACCATTTCCGCCATCCAGGCGGAGGGCACCTGCTTCGCCGGCGGGGCGAAATGGCGCGGGCGCTGGGCGATGCGCATCTCCGTCAGCAATGCCGTGACCACGCAGGAGGACATCCGCCTCTCCGCCGAGGCGATCATTCGCTGCTGGCGCTCCGTTGCCAGTTCGGCCGCGCGCGGCTAAGCGGAGGCCGGGCGCGACAGGCGCGCCGGACGGACGGGTGATGACGGACAGCCTCATCTATAAGATCGCGCCGCGTGCGCTCTGGCAGGCGGCGGAAGCGGCCGGGCGCTTCGAGGGCGCGCCGGTCGACGTGGCGGACGGCTTCATCCATTTCTCCACGAGCGCCCAGGTCGCCGAGACCGCGGCGAAGCATTTCGCCGGGCAGGACGATCTCCTCTTGGTGGCGGTGCGCACCGAGCGGCTTGATCCGGCGCTTCTGCGCTACGAGCCCTCGCGCGGCGGCGACCTGTTCCCACACCTCTATGGCCCGCTCGATCTTCAGGCGGTGGCGTGGGTGCGCGAACTGCCGCTCGGCCCGCATGGCCGCCACCTCTTCCCCGCCTTCGAGGGCTGAACGATGAGTGCGCTGTTCGACCTCGCTCTGCCCTTCGCCCGGCTGATGGACCCGGAGAACGCGCACCGCCTCGCCATACGCGCGCTCGCCTGCCTGCCGCCGCGCGCGCCCGAGCCCGACGATGCGCGGCTGAAGGTCGAGGCCTTCGGCCTGCGCTTCCCCAACCCGGTGGGACTGGCGGCGGGCTTCGACAAGGAGGCGGAGGTGCCGGACGCCATGCTCGGCGCCGGCTTCGGCTTCGTCGAGGTCGGCACGATCACGCCGCGCCCGCAGTCGGGCAATCCGCGCCCGCGCAATTTCCGCCTCACCGAGGACCGCGCGGTGATCAACCGCTACGGCTTCAATTCCGGCGGCCATGGCCCCGCGAAAGCGCGGCTCATCGCCCGCAAGGGCAAGAGCCGCAACTCTGCGGGCATCGTCGGGGTGAATGTCGGGGCGAACAAGGAGACGGTGGACCGCGCCGCCGACTACGTCGCCGGCATCGAGGCCTTCGCCGGGCTCGGCGACTATTTCACCGTCAACGTCTCCTCGCCCAACACGCCGGGCCTGCGCGACCTGCAGGAGGAGACCGCGCTCGACGACCTGCTCGCGCGCTGCGTGGAGGCGCGCGACCGCCATGCGCCGGGCGTGCCGCTGCTCCTGAAGATCGCGCCCGATCTCGCGCTGCCCCATCTCGACGGCGTGGTCGAGGTGGCGCACCGACGCCGGGTCGACGGGCTGATCGTTTCCAACACCACCATCTCGCGCCCGCCCGGCCTGCGTTCTCCGCACAAGGGCGAGACCGGCGGGCTCTCCGGCCGGCCGCTCTTTGCGCTCTCCACCCGCATGCTGGCGGAGACCTATGTGCGCGCGGACGGCGCCTTCCCGATCATCGGCGTCGGCGGCATCGACAGCGCCGAGACGGCGTTCGCCAAGATCGAGGCCGGCGCCAGCCTGATCCAGCTCTATTCCGGCCTGGTCTATGAGGGGCTGGGTCTGGTGCCGCGCATCAAGGCTGGCCTCCTCGCCCGGCTGGCGAAGGAGCACGCGACACTCGCCGAGATCACCGGCCGGCGGGCGCGGCAGGTGGTGGCGGAGCCGTTTCCGGGCGCCTAGGCGAAAGTCCGCCGCTCCAGCGCGGGCAGGCGCAGGGCGAGGAATATGCCACGCCCGGCCATGAAGGAGAGGTAAGCGAGCCACAGTCCGGTATTTCCCAGCGGCAGGGTCAGCCACCAGGCAAGGAAGAACAGCAGGACCGCCGGCACCATCAGGTTGCGCATGTCGCGTGCCCAGGTCGAGCCGGAATAGATGCCGTCATAGGCGAAGGCGGCGACGCCGAGCAGGGGCGTCGCGGCGGCCAGTGGCAGGAATTCGCGGCCGACGAGGCGCACCTCCGGATTGGCGGAGAGCAGGTCGATGAGCCCGCCGCCGCCGAACAGCAGGAGAAGGCTCGCCGGCGCAGCGAAGCCGAAGCCCCAGAACAGCACCATGCGGACGGCGCGGCGGAAGCCCGGCCGGTCCTGCGCGCCGATGCTCTGGCCGCAGATCTGCTCGGCGGCGGTGGCGAAGCCGTCGAGGAAGAACGCGCTCACCATGACCATGTTGTAGAGCACGGCATTGGCGGCGAGCGTCACGTCGTCCTGCCGTGCGCCCTGCGCGGTGAAGAACACCAGCACCAGCATGAGCAGGCCGGTGCGGATCATGATGTCGCTGTTTACCGCGACCGTCTCGATCAGCCGCGCCCGGTCGAGCACGGTGCGCCACGGCACATGCCAGTCGCGCCCGAGCAGGCGGAGGGCCGCCCCGAAGCCGAACAGCATGCCGACGAATTCGGCCAGCACATTGGCGGCGGCGGCGCCGGCGATGCCGAAATCCCAGTAGAGGACGAGGAGCGCCGTGGCGGCGGCGTTCACGCCGGCGATGAGGATCTGCAGGCCGAGGCCGATATCGGTGCGGGCGATGCCGACCAGCCAGCCGAGCACGGCGAAATTGCCGATGGCAAAGGGCGCCGAGAGGATGCGCACGGAGAAATACAGCGCCGCCGCCTCGTGCACGCCCGCGCTGGCGCCCATGGCGAGGAAGGCGACATGGGCGAGCGGCAGGTGCACGAGGATCAGGGCGATGCCGATGGCGGCGGAGATCAGCAGCGCGCGGATGAGCACGGCGCGCAGCTCCACCGTCTCGCCGCGCCCGAGCGCCTGCGCGGTCAGCCCCGCCGTGCCCATGCGCAGCGAGCCGAAGATCCAGAACACGAAGTCGAACAGCAGCGCGCCGACCGCCACCGCGCCGAGCAGCACCGCGTCGCCGAGCCGGCCGATGGCGCCCGTCGCCACCAGCCCGAGCAGCGGCGTCGTCATCTGCGCCAGCGTCGCCGGCAGGGCGATGGCGAGGAAGCGCCGGGAAGTGACCTCCACCCGACCGGGAAGCGCGAGCTCCACCGGGATCAGCGCCCCCGGTTCGCCAGGCGCGTAATCAGCCAGAGCGGAATGACGATCGCTGCGCCGAGCAGGAAGTAGCGCCACAGCCGCTCGACCGTGTCGAAGCCGAAATTGAACAGATGGCGGACGAGGCGTTCCAGGCTCGAGAGGATGTTCATCGGGTCGAGCCCCAGCGCCGAGAGGATGACGCCGACCACAACCGACAACGCGATGAGGCGCAGCAGCACCCAGAAGGGCGAACCGCCCATCCAGCGGGAAAACTGGTTCTCAGCCATCGACTCACGCTCCCTCGGCGGACGAAGGCGCTTTCCCTATCACGGCGGAAGGCTGGCGGGGAGCACGCCCTTCGTCGCCGATCATCCGCTCCAGCGTCTCCAGCCGGTCGGCCTCGCCGGGCGGCTTGTCCCAGCGCAGCCGGGCGATGCGGGGAAAGCGCATGGCGAGGCCCGAGCGGTGGCGGGTGGAGCGGGCGAGGCCCTCGAACGCCACTTCCAGCACCAGCCCTTCGGTGGGCGTGTGCACCACCTCGCGCACGGGGCCGAAGCGGTTGACGGTGTTGCGGCGCACGAAGCGGTCGATCTCCATCAGCTCGGCATCGGTGAAGCCGAAATAGGCCTTGCCCACCGGCACCAGCTCGCCCTCTCCGGATTTCTCGCCGGTCCAGACGCCGAAGGTGTAGTCGGAATAGAAGGAGGAGCGCTTGCCGTGGCCCCGCTGGGCATACATCAGCACGGCATCGACGCTGTGCGGATCGCGCTTCCATTTCCACCACGGCCCCTTGGGCCGGCCGGGGACGTAGAAGCTGTCCACGCGCTTGAGCATGACCCCTTCCACCGCCTCGGCGTCGTCGCCGGCGCCGTGCGCGGCCGGGTCGGCGCGGGCGCTCGCGAGATCGTCCCAGCTTTCGAAGGGCACGATGGGCGAGAGATCGAGGCGTCCGTCCTGCGGATGGGCGGCGATGAGCGCCTCCAGCCGGGCGCGGCGGGCCTCGAAGGGCAGGTCGCGCAAATCCTCGCCCGCCTCGAACAGCAGGTCGTAGGCGCGGATATGGGCGGGGAATTCCAGGATCAGCTTCGGCGAGACGACCTTTCGGTTGAGCCGCTGCTGAAGCACGTTGAAGGACTGCACGCGGCCCTCGCGCAGGATCAGCAATTCGCCGTCCACCGCGCCGTCGAAGGCGAGCGCTTCGGCAAGGTCCGGGAAGGCGCTGGAAATGTCCTCGCCGGTGCGGCTGTAGAGCCGGGTGACGTGCCGCCCGTCCGCGCCGGCGCCGCGCACCGCCTGGATGCGGATGCCGTCCCATTTCCACTCGGCGCGGAACTGGGCGGGGTCGAGGCTTTCGAAGTCCGTGTCCTCCAGCGGATGCGACAGCATCACCGGGCGGAACGGCGCGGGGTCGTCGGTCTCCGGCCGCTCGCCGCGGCCCTCTGCCCAGGCGAACAGCGCCTCATAGGGTGGCTCCAGCCCCGGCCAGACCAGTTCGATCTCGTCCGGCGTGCGTTCCCCCAGCGCCGCCACCGCGGTCTTGGCAAGGCGGGCGGAGACGCCGATGCGCAAGCCCCCGGTGATGAGCTTCAGCAGCGCCCAGCGCCCGGTCTCGTCCAGCCGGTCGAGCAGGCTCGCGAGCACGGAGGGCAGCTCGGCCTTCCCCATATGGGTGAAGGCGTGGACGATGGCCGAGAGCGCCGGCGGCTCGGTGTCGTTGAGCCCGTGCGGCGCGGGCCACATCAGCGCCACCGTCTCGGAGAGGTCGCCGACATAGTCGTAGGACAGTGCGAACAGCACTGGGTCGGTGCGCTCGGAGATGAGCTGGCGGATCAGCCCCGGCTTGGCATTGCGGAAGGAGAGCGCGCCGGTGAGCGCGGCGAGCGCCCAGCCCCGCTCGGGATTGGGCGTATGCGCGAAATAGTCGGCGATGAGCCGGATCTTGCCGTTGCGGCGCGGCTCATAGGCGAGGCGGTCGAGCAAAGCGGCGAAGCGATTCAAGGCTGCGCCTCCGGGCTTTCGGTCGCGCTCGTGTCCGGGGCGGCCGTGGTCTCCGCCTCTTCCTCGCCATAGCCGACCATGTGCAGCGGGCGGGCGCGTAGGCCGGCCAGCAGTGCCCAGTGGACGAGCGCGTCCTCCTGGCCGTGGGTGACCCAGAGTTCCTCGCAGCCGGTGGCGAGGATGGCGTCCTGCAAATCGTCCCAGTCGGCATGGTCGGAGATGATCAGCGGCAGCTCGACGCCGTTCTGCCGGGCGCGGGCGCGGATACGCATCCAGCCCGACGCGAAGGCCGTGACCGGATCGGGGAAACGGCGCGACCACAGGTCGGTCATCGCGCTGGGCGGGCAGATGACCACCGAGCCGGCGAGTTCGGCGGGCTTCACCTCGCGGGCGAGGCGGATGTCGCCGAGGTCGATGCCCTGCGACTGGTAATAGTCGGTCAGCCGCTCCATGGCGCCATGGATGAGGATAGGCTTCTCATGCCCGGCGGCACGGAGCAGCGCCATCACCCGCTGCGCCTTGCCGAGCGCATAGGCGCCGACGAGATGCGCCCGCTCGGGGAACAGCGCGAGCGAGGCGGTGAGCTTGGCCGTCTCCTCCGCAGGATCGGGATGGCGGAACACCGGCAGGCCGAAGGTCGCTTCCGAGATGAAGATGGTGCAGCGGATCGGCTCGAATGGCGCCGCGGTCGGGTCGGCGCCGGGCTTGTAGTCGCCCGAGGCGACGATGGTGCAGCCCTTGTGGTCGAGCGCGATCTGCGCCGAGCCGAGGATGTGCCCGGCGGGATGGAAGGTGACGCCGACGCCGTTCACCTCGACACGCTCGCCATATTCCGCGGCCTGCGTCGTGCCGGCGAAGCCCTCGCCATAGCGGATCGCCATGATGTCGAGCGTCTGGCGCGTCGCCATCACCGCGCCATGGCCGGCGCGGGCATGGTCGGAATGGCCGTGCGTGATGAGCGCGCGCGGCACGGGCCGCGTCGGGTCGATGAAGAAATCGCCGGCCGGGGAATACAGGCCCTGCGGTGTGGAGTGGAGAAGCTCTTCCGGGCGCATCGCGGAACCTATATAGGGCGGCGCGCCCGATTTTTCGCGAGAGGCACTCGCGGCGGCCGACCCTAGAGAACCACCCGCATGAGTGCAGGCAGGCTCATCCTTTCCTCCGGCGACCCGACGGTCGATCGCCGGATCGAGTGGGCGCGCGCGCTGATGGAGGAAGGCAAGGCCGCGGATGCGGCGGAACTACTCGGCGAGGCGATGGAGCGGGCGGGCGCCTATGCGCCGGGCTGGTTCCTGCTCGGCGAAGCACGCGAGGCGTCGGGGGATATCGCCGGCGCGCTCGACGCCTACCGGCAGGCGCAGGCGCTCGACGCCGGCGACAGGCTCGGCAGCGGGCTGCGGCTCGCTCGGCTCGGCGGGGCCTCGGATGCCGAGGCCGGCATGAGCGAGGCCTATGTGCGCACCCTGTTCGACCAATATGCCGGCCGTTTCGACGCGGCGCTGGCGCGGCTGGATTATCGCGGCCCGGAGCTGATCGACGATGCGCTCGCCGCCGCGTGCGTGGCCCTCGGCCGCGCTTACGCCTTCGCGCGCGGGCTGGACCTCGGCTGCGGCACCGGGTTGGTGGCGCTGCGGCTGGCCGAGCATGTCGGGGCACTGGAAGGCGTCGACCTCTCGCCCAACATGATCGCCGAGGCGAAGAAGCGCGGGGTCTACGAGGTGCTGGTCGCCGGCGAGATGGTCGCCTTCCTCGCCGGTCGGCCGTCCGAGGATGCTGACCTGATCTTCGCCGGCGACGCCTTCTGCTACCTCGCCGACCTTCACCCGATCCTCGCCGAGACCCGCCGCGTGCTGGAGCCGGGCGGGCTCATCGCCTTCACCGTCGAGACGCATGAGGGCGAGGGCATCCTGCTGCGCGACACGCTGCGCTATGCGCATGCGGAAAGCTATGTGCGCGCGGCCCTGGCGGCGGCCGGGCTGGAACTCGTCTCCTGCGTCGCGGAGTCGACGCGGAAAGAGAAGGAGCAGCCGGTGCCTGGGCTGGTGGTGGTGGGAATGCGGGCGGATTGAGACCGGTCGCCATTCCATCGTCGTCATCCCGGCCGGAGGCGAAGCCGGAGAGCCGGGGTCGCGTGCCGCTCTCCAATCGGGTCACGGTCCCGCATATTGCCTGCGGCAATTCCGGGATGACGACGTATGAAGCAGAAGACCGTCATGGCCGGACTTGATCCGGCCATCCACGTCTTCCTGCCCGCGCCCGGTCCCAAGGCGTGGATGCCCGGATCAAGCCCGGGCATGACGGTGTAAGAGCGGGACCCCTCGCAATTCGCCGGCGAGGCATTAGCTTCTCGCGGTGCCGATGGATGCCGCCCGCGACGACCACCTCCCCGAGCCGTTCCGAAGCTGGTTCGCCGGCCGCGGCTGGGCGCCGCGCGCGCATCAGCTCGAACTGCTGGCCAAGGCGCGGGAGGGGCGCTCCACCCTGCTGATCGCCCCGACCGGCGCCGGCAAGACGCTGGCCGGCTTCCTGCCGAGCCTCGTCGAACTTTCCGAGCGGCCGCGTGCCCGCAACAGCGTGCGCCCGCCGGGCATCCACACGCTCTACATCTCGCCGCTCAAGGCGCTGGCGGTCGACGTCGCCCGCAATCTGGAGCGACCGGCCGACGAGATGGCGCTGCCGATCCGCATCGAGACCCGCACCGGCGACACGCCGGCCTCGCGCCGCCAGCGCCAGCGCCGCGACCCGCCGGACATCCTGCTGACAACGCCCGAGCAGATCGCCCTGCTGCTGGCCTCCGCCGATGCCGAGCATTTGTTCGGCGATCTCCGCCGCATCGTGCTGGACGAATTGCACGCGCTCGCCGGCTCCAAGCGCGGCGACCTGCTCTCGCTCGGCCTCGCGCGGCTGAGGTGCCTCGCCCCGCAGGCGCAGACGGTGGGGCTCTCCGCCACCGTTGCCGATCCGGAAACGCTGCGCCGCTGGCTGGTGCCGCAGGCGGGGGACGGCGCGATGGGCGATGTCGTCATCGCCGAGGCCGGCGCGGCGCCGGATCTCTCCATGCTGGACAGTGTCGCCCAGGTGCCTTGGGCCGGCCACACCGCGCGGCATTCGCTGAAGGAGATCTACGCCCTCATCGAGGCCAACACGACGACGCTGGTCTTCGTGAACACCCGCATGCAGGCCGAGTTGCTGTTCCAGGAGCTGTGGCGCATCAACGACGCCAACCTGCCGATCGCCCTGCATCACGGCTCGCTCGACGTGTCGCAGCGCCGCCGCGTCGAGGCGGCGATGGGCGAAGGCCGGCTGAAGGCGGTGGTCTGCACCTCCTCGCTCGATCTCGGCATCGACTGGGGCGCGGTCGACCTCGTGATCAATGTCGGCGCGCCAAAAGGCTCCTCGCGGCTGATGCAGCGCATCGGCCGCGCCAATCACCGGCTCGACGAGCCGAGCCGCGCCGTACTCGTCCCCGCCAACCGCTTCGAGGTGCTGGAATGCCGGGCCGCGCTGGAGGCGGTACGGGCAGGGGCGCAGGACAGCGCGGTGGAGCGTTCCGGCGCGCTCGACGTGCTCGCCCAGCATGTGCTCGGCATGGCCTGCGCCGGCCCCTTCGCCTCGGACGAGCTCTACGCAGAGGTGACATCCGCCGAGCCCTATGCGGGACTTTTGCGCACCGATTTCGACGATGTTGTCGCGTTTGTTGCCACTGGTGGCTATGCGCTGCGCGCCTATGAGCGCTTCGCCCGCATCAGGAAGATGAAGGACGGCCGCTGGCGCGTGACTAACCCTATGGTGGCGCAGCAATATCGGCTGAACGTCGGCACCATCGTCGAGGCGACGATGCTGAAAGTGCGCCTCGCCAGCGCGAAATCCCGCTATGGCGGGCGGGTGCTGGGCGAAGTGGAGGAATATTTCGCCGAGCAGCTAAGTCCCGGCGACACCTTCGTTTTCGCCGGCGAGGTGCTGGAGTTCCTCTCCATCGTCGAGGACGAGGTCCGCGCGACCCGTACCAGCGCGAGCGAGCCCAAGGTGCCGTCCTATGAAGGCGGCAAGTTCCCGCTTTCCACCTTCCTCGCCTCGCGGGTGCGGGCGCTGCTGGCCGAGCCGGACCGCTGGTCGAGCCTGCCGGGGCAAGTGCATGAATGGCTCGACCTGCAGAAGCTGCGCTCGCGCCTGCCGGGGCGGGCGGACTTGCTGGTCGAGACCTTTCCGCGCGGGGGGCGGCACTATCTCGTCGCCTATCCCTTCGAGGGCCGGCTCGCCCACCAGACGCTCGGCATGCTGCTGACGCGTCGGCTCGACCGCGCGAGACTGCGCCCGCTCGGCTTCATGGCCAACGACTATGCGCTTGCCATCTACGGCATCTCCGACATGTCGCGGGCCATTCAGCAGGGCCGGCTCGATCTCGACGAATTGTTCGATGCCGACATGCTCGGCGACGACCTCGAGGACTGGCTGGCGGAATCGTCGCTGATGAAGCGCACTTTCCGCAAATGCGCGGTGATCGCCGGGCTGATCGAGCGGCGCTTTCCCGGCAAGGAAAAGAACTCGCGGCAGGTGACGATGTCCACCGACCTCGTCTATGACGTGCTGCGCCGGCACGAGCCTGGCCATGTTCTCCTGCGCGCCGCGCGGCAGGACGCGGCCACCGGGCTGTTGGACATTCGCCGCCTCTCCGACATGCTCACGCGCATAAGGGGGCGAATCGACCATGTCGCCCTGCCGCGCGTCTCTCCGCTCGCCGTGCCGGTGATGCTGGAGATCGGGCGGGAGATGGTGGCTGGCGAGGCGCATGAGGCGCTGCTCGCCGAGGCCGAGGACGAACTGGTCAGGGAGGCGATGGACGGTGCCGATGTCAGTTGGGACGGCGCTGGAGGAGATCGGCGTGGCTGAGGACGGCCTCGTCATCGCCGGCGCGCGCCTCGTGCTCGATCCCGCCGGCGCCCTCTGGTGGCCGGCCGAGCGCATGCTCATCGTCGCCGATTTGCATCTGGAGAAGGGCTCCTCCTTCGCCGCCCGCGGCGTGCCGCTGCCGCCCTACGACACGCGCGCGACGCTGGCCCTGCTCACGCAGATCGTCGCGCGGCGCAATGCCCGCACCATCGTCGCGCTGGGCGACAGCTTCCACGACCGCCGCGGTGCCGACCGCCTCGGCGAGGAGGAGCGGGCCAGCATCGCCGCGCTGATGCGCGGGCGGGAGATGATCTGGGTCGCCGGCAACCACGATCCCAACCCGATGCCGGGCCTCGGCGGCGTCCATGTCGACGAATTGCGCGCCGGTCCACTCACCCTGCGCCACGAGCCTTCGGGCGATGGCGCGGGCGAGATCGCCGGGCATTTCCACCCCGTGGCGCGTCTCGTGGTGCGCGGGCGGGGGCTGCGCCGCCGCTGCTTCGCCACCGATGGCGCCCGCCTCGTCATGCCGGCGCTCGGCGCCTATGCCGGTGGGCTGAACATCCGCGACGCTGCGCTGGCGCGCCTGTTCCCCGGCGCCTATGCGGCGCATCTGGTCGGCGGCGCCCGCATCTACCGCATCGCCCACCACGCCTGCCTGCCGGATCGCGCGGGCTGAAAAGGCGTCTTCCCGGAACGGTCGTCAGGCCGTATCCGGGATCGTCATCTGCTCTTGCATTGGAATGCGATCCCGGCTCTCGCTTCGCTCGGCCGGGATGACGGGATTTCTCAGCGCGACGCCGTCTTGCGCGGGACCTCGTCCCAGCTCACCGACGGCATGTCGTTGGCCTTTGCGTCGACCATCAGCGGCGCCCAGCTGTCCACCGTGCTGCGCAGCGTCGCCAGCGTCTTGGCGTCGACCTTGACGGCCATCTCGTCGCGCTTCAGCGCCGCCTCGCCGTCGCCGCGGGCGGCGGCCAGCGCAAACCAGCGCCACGCCTCGGCCGGGTTCGCCGTGACGCCGAAGCCGCGGGCATAGAGCACGGCGAGGTTATACTGGCTGTCGCGCACGCCGCGCTCGGCGGCGAGGGTGAACCAGGTCACTGCGGTCCGGTAGTCGGGCTGGCCGATGGCGCCGGAGGCGAGCATCACGCCGAGATTGTGCATGGCCGCGACATTGCCGGCATTGGCCGCCTGCTCATAGAGCTGGCGCGCCTTGGCGGGGTCGCGCGGCACGCCGTCCATGCCCTTCTCGTAGATGGTGCCGAGGCGGTAGGTCGCCGGCATGGAGCCGTTCTTGGCCGCATAGGCGAGCCATTCGGCGGCGCGCGCCGGGCTCGCCGGCACGCCCTCGCCGTCGGTGTAGCGGCGGGCAATTTCGAAGGCGGCGGCGGGATCGCCGGCGAGCGCCGCGGCGCGCAGGGTCTGGCTGGCGATGCCGCCCGGCAGTTCGGTCGGCAGCGACATGCTGGACGGGCCGATCGGCGCCGGGGCGGGCGGCATGGCGTCGGGAGTCGCCTCGGGAGCGGCGGCGGGCGCCGGCGGCTGCGGGCGTGGCGCGCTCTTGCCGACCGAGCCGGTGATGTCCTCGGGCGCCGGCAGGCTGCCGGGTGGCGTGGGCTTGGCGGCTGGGGGCAGCTTGGCGGTGTTGGACACGGCCGGCGCGGCGGCGCGCAACTGCTGCTCGCGCATTTGCGCCAGGAAATGCCAGGAGCCATAGGCCAGCGCCGAGCCGCACAGGCCGATCAGCAGCATGGCGCGAATGCGCGCCAGCCAGCGGGTCGGCGGACGGCGGTTGCGCTCGGTGATGTGGCTGCGCAGTTCCGGCGTGCCGGCGCCGGCCGGCAGGGTGGCGCGGCGTGCCTGGGCGATGAAGGCGGCGCGGTTGGGCGCGCCCGGCGCCGCGGCCGGAGCGGCCGGATGCACCACGTTCGGCACCGTCGGGGCATTGCCGCGCGCGGCGGCATTGGCCGCGGCCTGCGCGTCGAGGTCGACGGGCCGGAAGTCGAATTCGTCGTCGATGGGGGTGGTTGCCACCTGTTCGGGCGCAGCCGCGGCCTCGGGAGCCGGCGCGGTTTCCCCGCGCAGGGCCGCAACATCGGCGGAACGGCTCAGCTCCTCCAGCGCGGCGCGCATGAGCTGCGGCTCGAAGGGCTTGGGGATCGAGGCCGGCGGCGGCGAGAACACGGCCTCCGGCACGGCTGGGGCGGCCGCCTCGACCGGCGCCATGATGGCCGTAGCCACGGGGGCTGCGGGAGGCGCTTCGCGCTCGGCTTCCAGCGCCGCGATCTCGCGCTTGATCCGCGTCGCGCCGCCATTCGGGTTTCCGCCCGCGGGGGGGCGGGGGCGCGAGCCGGTGGCGAGGAAGGTGGCGCGGGTCTCCTCCATCTGGATGAACAGGTCGTTGACCACGCGCTCGATGCTGGCGAGCTGGCCGGCGATCTCCGCTCCCGCCACCGCCTTCTCGATCTTCTGTGTCAGCTCGGAGATTTGCCGGCCCAGCACGTCGAGGCGCAGATTCTCCTCCGGCCGCTCGATCCGCTCCATGCGATCGGCGAGGCCGCGAAGCATCGCCTCCAGCCCCGGCGGCATCTCGTGCCGGGCGCTGGCGAGGCTCGACTGGATGGAATCGAGCCGGCCAATCAGGTCGTTCAGCGGCAGCACCGGCGCCGGCTGGCTGGCGATGCGGTCGGCCAGCGTGTCGAGGCGCCGCTCCAGCGAGCCCACGGCCGAGCGGATCACCCGGTCCTCGTTGGCCGCCATCTCCGACACCTTGGTGGCGAGCAGCGACACCTGCTCGGCCAGAAGGCGCACGGAATCGGCGGAGAGGGTGCGCGCCAGCAGGTCGCGGATCTCGGTCGCTTGCGCCTGCAGTCGGGCGATGGTGGCGCCGTCGACCGCCTTGGCGTTGACGATGTCGAGCTTGCGCTCCAGCGAATCGATGCGGCCGAGCAGCAGCGCCGGATGCTCCGGCAGCTTGAGCCCGCCGATCATGTCGCGCAGCGCCAGAAGGGTGGCGCGCAGCTCCTCGTCGCGCGTGCCGGAACGCTCGACGCGGTCGGCGAGCTGCTGGACCACGCGCTGCAATTCGTCCACCGCGCGGCGCGGTGCCAGCATGCCGAGCGACTGGCGCATGTCGCCGAGCTCGCCCTGCAATGCGGAGAGCGCCTCGTTGATCGGCGAGCGCGACGGCGCGGAGGGGGCGATCGACGGCGCGACGGGGTGCGAGGGCGGCACGGGCGAGGGCGGCACGGGATTGGCGCGGGTGGGGAAGGGGCCGCCGGCGAAGGGATCGCGGATGAAGCGGTCACGGATCGAATCGCGCGCCACGCTCTCGCGCGGCGCGGCGGAGGACGCCGGGCGCGGCGGTGGTTCGAAGGCCGGCGGTGTGCGGCGGCGGGTGATCTCGCTGTCGAGCTCGTGCTGGCGGGCGGCGATCTCGGCGACCGCCATCTCCACCGGGTCGGCTGCGCGGGTGGCCGGGGCCTCGGCGCGCGGAGGCATCAGGTTCAGCGCCTCGAGCCGCTCATTGAGCTCGCGGATGGTGGTTTCGAGGCGGTCGTCGACCTTCACCGGCGCGGGGGCCGGTGGCGGCTCGGCCGGGGCAGCGGCGGCGCCGCCCATCTGCTCGATCTGGCCGGAAAGCTGTTCGATGCGGCGCTGCAGGTCGGCGACGCTGCCGACCGGATCGGGAGCGCCCGGCGCCGGCGCGGCAGCGGCCATGGTGCCGAAGAGCTGGCTCTTCAGCCACTCCTCCAGAGGCATGCCGGCCCGCTGCGCCGCCTCGCTCATGGCTTGCCAGGCTTCCGGAGCGATCTGCCCGGCCGTCGAAGGGGCCCCTTGCCTCACCTTGTTCTCCGTCGCGTCGGGCGCCTGGCGCGGCGAGAATCGCCACAGCGGCGCTGGAGGCTGCTGACGCAACTGTTTCGATTCTTGGTAAATGCCGCGTTAATGCCCTACCGCCGTTGAGCTTTTGTCCGGCACCCTGTTCGGCGGCGTGCCGCGCGGAAATGCCCGGCGGGGCGCCGCCGACATCCCCTGCGTGCAGCTAACCTCTCCCCTGCATGGACCTCCGGCGGCGCCTCCGCCCAGCTTGCCTCTCCTCGTGGCAAGTCACGCCATGTCGGCACAAGCTTTTGAAAAATAACGTCTTATTCCGTCATTTAACAGTAAGTTGCCCTAACGTCGGGTGTGACTTTCTCCCCTAGCGGCAACCTCTCTGCGACAGTGCGGCAACATCGCTGACGCGTTGTCCTGCCCCTTACCCGGAGTTGCCGACATGGATTTCACCTCCTTCGAGGCCGAACGCACCGCAGACACGCATGCCGCCCCGTCGGGCGAAAATGCCTTCTTCACCATTGGTGACCTCGCCCGCGAATTCGGCGTCACGCTGCGCGCGCTGCGCTTCTATGAGGACAAGGGCCTGCTCGCCCCCCGCCGCGAGGGCCTGACCCGTCTCTACAGCCCGGCCGAGCGGTCGCGCCTCGCCATCATCCTGAAGGGCAAGAAGCTCGGCTTCACCCTTGCCGAGATCAAGGCGATGGTCGCCCTGCGCGAAGGCACCGCCCCGGCCGGTGGCCTCGCCCTTACCCGCGAGAAATGTGTGGAGCAGCTCGCCCTGCTCGAGACGCAGAAGACCGAGATCGAGGAAGCCATCGGCGAACTCCGCCAGATGGTCGCCGCCTTCTCCTCGCGCTCGGCCGCCTGAACTTCATCCTCCTCCCCTGACGACCACCGGCGGCGCCCCTTGCGGGCGCCGCTGGCTTTTGGGGGCTGCGTTCGCGGGCGGGGTGCTCTAGCGTGAGGCCAGATTCGTCTGCCGAGTGCCCCCATGTCCCGTTCCATCGACTATTACTTCTCCATCGCCAGCCCCTGGGCCTTCATCGGTCATTCGCCCTTCCTCGACGTGGCGAAGCGCCACGGCGCGCGGATCAATTTCCGCCCGGTCTTCCTCGGCGAATTGTTCGCCGACACCGGTGGGCTGCCGCTCGCCCGGCGCCATCCGGCACGTCAGCGCTACCGCCTCGTCGAACTGAAGCGCTGGCGCGAGGCGCGCGGCCTCGACTTCCATCTCAGCCCGGCGCACTGGCCGCTCGATCCGGCCGCTGCCGACCGATTGGTCATCGCCGCGCAGATCGCCGGCCATGACGTGGCGCCACTGGTGTCGCGACTGACCTCCGGCGTCTGGCAGCGGCAGGAGAACATGGCCGACCCGGCGGCGCTCGGCGTGGTTCTGGCCGAGCTCGGCCTGCCGGCGGAGCTTCTGGAAGCCTCTGCGGGAGACCGCACCGCCGTCATCTACAAGGCCAATCACGACGCCGCCGTCGAAGCCGACGTGTTCGGCTCGCCGGCCTATGTGCTCGACGGCGAGGTGTTCTGGGGGCAGGATCGGATCGACATGCTGGAGAGGGCATTGTCGAGCGGGCGCGCGCCGTTCACGCCGTGAGGCGCCGCCGTCCAGAGGAGGGCCGGATATGCGGCTGACCCTGATCGGCGCGGGCCTCGCCCTCGCCATGCTTCACCCCGCGCAGGCCCAGGCGCCGAATATTCCGCCGAACGGCCCGCCTGAAGCCGCGCGATTCACCATGCAGCCGGTCGAGGGTGGGCTGATGAAGCTCGACACCAGCACCGGCGCGATGTCGTTCTGCTCGGCCAAGGCCGGAGCCTGGGTCTGCGAGGCGGTGCCGGAGGATCGTGCGGCGCTGGAGGCGGAGATCGCCCGGCTGCAGGCGCGCATCGCCGTGCTGGAGAAGAGCCGTGCCGGCACCGGCACGGGCGGGACCGGCACCGGCGTGCCGGACATCATGGCGCCGCCCTCCGCAGAAGCGCCGAAGGATACGCCGAAGGACGAGCCCCTCGGCCCGCCGGACGCAGCGAAGCCGGCGCCGAAAAGCGAACAGGAACTCTCCGAGGAGGCGCGCAAGCGGCTCGACCAGGCGATGGACATGGTCGAGCAGGTGTTCCGCCGCTTCTTCGACATGGTCGACCAGCTGCGCCGCGAGGAAGGCGCGCAGGACCAGAAACTCTGATCCCTCAGCAGGCCGAGACGAAGGCGTGGGAGCGCGCCAGCGCCTGGTCGGCGAGGCTGCCGGGAAAGCCGATGAAGACGTGGCAGCCGCCGGGATAGATGGCGAGCTCGGCAGCATTGCCGGCCTTGAGCCAGCGCGGCGCCATGAACAGCGTGTCGTCCAAGAGCGCGTCGCGGGTACCGATGGTGAACAGCGCCGGCGGTAGGTCCTTCAGATTGGCCTGCAGCGGCGAGATGTCGGGCAAGGCGATATCGCCGCCCTCCCTCAGATAGTGGCCGACGAAGACGTTGATGTCCCGCGTGTTGAGCACCAGCGGCTCGTCGCCCCATTGCCGCGCGCTCGGCGTCAGGCCGAGGTCGTAGGCGCCGGCGGTGAGGTTGGCGGCGCGGAAGGGGGTGAGGCCGTGCTTGTCGCGCAGCCGCAGCAGGACGGCGACGGAGAGGTTCGCCCCTGCCGACTCGCCACCGATGGCGAAGCGGTCGGTGCCGAAGCGGGCCGGCCCTTCGTGCATCAGCCACAGCGCGGCGGCCTCGCAATCGTCCGGCCCGCGGGGCCAGGGCTCCTCCGGCGCGAGGCGATATTCCACAGAGACCACGGCGAAGCCGGTGCGCTCGACGAAGCGGTGGTTGAGCCCGTCGTTCTCGCGGGCCGAGCCGAGGCACCAGCCGCCGCCATGGATGTGCAGGTAGACGCCCTTGGGCGGCGTCGGCGGGGTGAGGATGCGCAGCGGCACCGGGCCGTGCGGGCCGTCGATTTCGATTACCTGCGCATAGGAGCTCTCCGGCGCCAGCGGGAACGGACCCTTGCCCTCCAGCCGCAGCTTGCGCAGCATCGCCATGGGAAACACCCAGCGGTCCGGCACGGCGCCGAGCGCCTTGACGATGCCGGCATTGATCGCCCGCGTCTCAGGCGTAATGGCGGCCTCCTCGAACAAGGCGGGGTCGACCACGAGCGGGGCGGCAGAGGAGGCGCGGGTTTCGGGCAGCGGAGAGGACATAAAGCAGTGACGCTCCAAGTAGCGTGGGGTGGGCCTGTCATCGGGGGCTGATCCGTCCTATCCAAACCCAGCCGGGTCCATTCGTCCAGCGCCGACCCGGTGACAGGAGGGTGCCGATGGCCAGGATCAGCCGCGGCGAATTGCGGGAAAGCACGGTGACGCGGCGCTTCACGGCGATGCTCGCCGTCGACACGCCGGGGCGCGGATTCACCGACATCACCGGCGCGGTGGCGGATTTCCTTATCGCCGCGGGCGCAAGCGAGGGCGAGGTGTCGGTGTTCTGCCGGCACACCTCGGCCTCGCTCGCCATCCAGGAGAACGCCGACCCGGACGTGCGGGTGGACCTGTTGACCGCGCTCGACCGGCTGGCGCCGGAGGATGCCGGCTGGGCGCACGACATGGAGGGCCCGGACGACATGCCGGCGCATGTGAAGGCCATGCTGAGCGGCATCAGCCTCAGCGTGCCGGTGATCGGCGGCCGTATGGCGCTCGGCACCTGGCAGGGGCTCTATCTGATCGAGCACCGGGCGCGGCCGCACCAGCGCGAATTGGTTGTGGCCTTTGTCGGCGAGGCCTACTAAAGGTCGCTACGGAACTTCGCGCCAGCCTGTCGCCGGTCCGGCCGGATGGCTTGCAGCAGCGGTTCCACCGCACCATGATCGCGGCGCGGCATGCGGCGAGCGCATGTTCGCGCGGGGAGAGGGCCGCCGCAGGTGGATACGACGACGAGTTTCCGGCTGGTGATCGCCGACGATCATCCGCTGTTCCGGGGCGCGCTGCGCGAGGCCGTTTCCCGCCAGTTCCCGCAGGCTGAGCTGTTCGAGGCCGGCGGCTTCGAGGACCTTCAGGCGCTTCTGGAGCGCGAGGGCGACCTCGATCTCATCCTGCTCGACCTCACCATGCCGGGCGTACGCGGCTTCTCCGGTCTGATGTATCTGCGGGCACAATATCCCGGCATTCCGGTGGTGGTGGTCTCGGCCAATGAGGAGGCCGGCGTCATCCGCAACTGCATGGAGTTCGGCGCCTCCGGCTTCATCCCCAAGACCAGCGCGGTCGAGACCATGCGCGAGGCGGTCGCCGCCGTGCTGGAGGGCCAGACCTGGACGCCGCCCGAGGTCGACCTCTCGGGGACCTCCGACAAGGAGACGCAGGCGTTGGTGGCCCGCCTCGCCACCCTGACGCCCCAGCAGGTGCGGGTGCTGATGATGCTGTCCGAGGGGCTGCTCAACAAGCAGATCGCCTATGAGCTCGGCGTCTCCGAGGCGACGGTGAAGGCGCATGTCTCGGCGATCCTGCAGAAGCTCGGCGTGGAGAGCCGCACCCAGGCGGTGATCGCCGCCTCGAAGATCGAAGGCGGCACCTGGTCCCAGACGGCGGGCTGAGTCCCGCTATTCCGCCGCCGCCCGCGTGGCACGGCAGGCGGCGAGCAGGGCGCGCAGCGCGGCCGGGCGCACCGGCTTGTTCAGCACTTCCATCTCGGTGGCGCGAGCGGTATCGCGCACGCGCTTCGAGCGGTCGGCGGTGATCAGCACGGCCGGCAGGGAATGTCCGAGCTTCCAGCGCAACTGCTTGGCGGCGTCGATGCCGTCGCCCTTGTCGAGATGGTAGTCGATTAGCAGCACGTCGGGCGGAGCGCGGTGCTCGCGCAGCATGGCGAGCGCTTCAGTGAGGCCCGGTGCCTTCAGAACCTCGCAGCCCCAGCCGGTCAATAGCGTCTCCATGCCGTCGAGGATCGCCGGGTCGTTGTCGATGCACAGCACGCTGAGGCCCTGCAGCGTCGCAACCGGGGCGGCCGGGCGCGGCGAGGGCTGCCCGCGCGCCGGCATGGCAGGGGCGGCCGGCAATTCGACGGTGAATACGCTGCCCTTGCCGGATGTCGAGGAGAGCGAGATCGGGTGGTCGAGCACGCGGGCGATGCGCTCGACGATGGAAAGCCCCAGCCCCAGCCCGCGCGCGGCTTTGGCGCCCTCGTCAAGGCGCTGGAATTCCTTGAAGATCAGTTTCTGCTTGCCCGGCGGCACGCCGACGCCGGTGTCGAGCACCTGCACCCGCAGCTTGCCGCGGCGCGGGCGCACGCCGATCAGTACTCGACCCTTGTGGGTGTATTTGATGGCGTTGGAGACAAGATTCTGCAGGAGCCGGCGCAAAAGCCGGCGGTCCGAGCGCACCGCCGCCGCGCTCGGCACGAAGGTGAGCTCCAGGCCCTTTTCCTTCGCCATCGGGGCGAATTCGAGCTCGAGCTGCTGGAAGATCTCGTCGAGCCGGAAGGGGGCGATATCGGGCTTGAGCGCCCCCGCGTCGAGGCGGGAGATGTCGAGCAGGGCGGCAAGAATCTCCTCCACCGCTTCGAGCGAGGCGTCGACATTGCGGGCGAGGCGGGTCTCCTCGCCGGCCACGGAACGTTCGACGAGGCTGGTAGCGTAGAGCCGGGCGGCGTTCAGCGGCTGCAGGATGTCGTGGCTGGCGGCGGCGAGGAAGCGGGTCTTGGAGATGTTCGCCTCTTCCGCCTCGGATTTCGCCTGGGCGAGCTGGGTGTTCAGCTTCTCCAGCGCCTTGGTACGCTCGCGCACGCGCCGCTCCAGCGTCTCGTTGGCGCGTTCCAGCGCCTCGGCCGCTTCCACCGAAGGTGTGATGTCGGTGAAGGTCACCACCACGCCGCCGTCCGGCATGGTGTTGACGCGCACCTCCATGACCACGCCGCGCGGGGTGAGGCGCTCCTGGAATACGACGTTGCGCCTTGCGTAGCGGTCGAGCTTCTCGCGCACGATCTCCTCGACCGGGCCGGGACCGAACTGGCCGCCGGTGGCGTTGAAGCGGATGATCTGGTCGATGCTGACCCCGATGCGCAAGATCTCCGGCGGTAGTTCCAGCATCTCGCCGAACTGACGGTTCCAGGTGATGAGCCTGAGATCACGGTCGAACACGGCGATGCCCTGGCGCACATGGTCGAGCGCGGTCTGCAAGATCTCGCGGTTGTACTGGATGGCGGCGGAGGCGTCGTCGAGCAGCTTGAGCGCCGCCTTGGTCGAGACGGTGCGCTTCCTCAGCATCAGCGACAGCACGAGCCGCGAGGAGGCGGCGCCGATGGCCGAGGCGAGCAGGTGCTCGGCATAGCGGATGAGCTGGAAGTCGGCCTCGCGCGAGGGCTCCAGCGAGATGCCGCGCATGGCCGAGATGCTCTCGAAGGAGGCGCGGGTGCGCTCCTCGCCGAGATAGCGCGCGACGGTGGACACCAGTTCGCCCACGGTGACCGGCGAGCGCCAGAGCCGGAAGCTCGGCGCCGAGGGGGCGTGGTCGCTCTCGACGAAGACGCTGGCCTGCAGCCGCTCGATCGGCGTCGGCTTGCGCATCAGCGAGACGGCGAGGAAGACCAGCACGTTGATGGTGAGGCTCCACAGCACGCCATGCACCAGCGGGCTCGCCTGCACGCCGAGCAGCGTCTGCGGGCGCAACATGGAAAGGCCGAACGGTCCCTCTTGCAGCAGGGCGTGCGTGAACAGCCCGGCATCGACGAGGCTCGGCAGCAGCAGCGTATAGGCCCAGAGCGCGATGCCGGCGGCGATGCCGGCGAGCGCACCGAGCGCCGTGCCGCGCCGCCAGACGAGGCCGAGCAGCAGCGCCGGGCCGAACTGCGCCACGGCGGCGAAGGAGAGCAGGCCGATCTGTGCGAGCTGCGCCTCGCCGGTGACGCGGTAATAGAGATAGGCCAGCAGCAATATGGCGAAGATGGCGATGCGCCGGACGGTGAGCAGCCGGCGGCCCATATCGGCGTGGCCGTCGGTCTGTCCGTCCGCGCCGGTATCCGGCGGACCATCGGCGGCGGCGCGGTTCGCCTCCGCGGCGTCGCGCAGGCGCCGTCCGCGTACCATCAGCGGCATGAAGATGTCGTTCGACACCATGACGGCGAGCGCCACCGTCTCGACGATCACCATGGCGGTGGCCGCCGACAGGCCGCCGACGAAGGCGACGAGCGACATGACGTGGGAGCCTGCCGAGAGCGGCAGGGTGACGACATACATGTCGCCATCGATGAAGCCGGGCGGGAAGGCGACGAGGCCGGCAATGGCAATTGGTATGACGAAGAGGTTGATCAGAACGAGATAGAGCGGGAACAGCCAGGAGGCGGTGCGAATCTCCTGCTCCGAGGTGTTCTCGACCACGGCGACGTGGAACTGGCGCGGCAGCAGGAGGATGGCGAGCGCTGAGAGCAGCGTCATCGCCGCCCAGCTGCCGACCGAGATGCCCTGCGTCAGCACCGGCAGCACGCCCTTCTCCGCTGCCTGGTCGAGCAGGTCGAAGGGGCCAGAGAACATGCCGAAGACGACGAACAGGCCGACCGCCAGGAAGCTGACCAGCTTGACGATGGATTCCGTCGCCACCGCCAGCATCAGCCCTTCCTGATGCTCAGTGGCGTCGATGTGGCGGGTGCCGAACAGCACCGCGAACACCGCCATCGCCACCGCGATGGTGAGCGCGAGGTCGCCGACCACCGGATAGGGCAGGCCCAGCCCGTCGAAATCGCCGAGCATGGCGAGCAGCGAGGCCGAGACCGCCTTCAGCTGCAGGGCGATGTAGGGCAGCGAGCCGACGATGGCCACGCAGGCGACCAGCGCCGCCACGCCCTGGCTCTTGCCGTAGCGGGCGGCGACGAAGTCGGCAATGGAGGTGATGTTCTGGCCTTTGGCGAGCCGCACCATGCGCAGGAGGAACGGGGTGCCGAGGGCGAAGACGAAGATCGGCCCGATATAGATGGTGAGGAAGTTCACGCCCTGCGTGGTGGCAAGGCCGACCGAGCCGAAGAAGGTCCAGGAGGTGCAGTAGACCGCCAGCGACAGCGAGTAGATGTAGGGTCGGCCGCGCCGCCGCGAGCGCGGCAGGCGCCGGTCGCCGAAGCTCGCCACGGCAAAGAGGAAGCCGATATAGACGAGCGCGACGGCGATGATGGTCCATGCCTGAAGCATGCAATCCCCGGGCGAAATCTTCGCGCCCTTTATGCGCCGGCCCGGCCCGGCTCGGCAAGCATGGGCCCTGCGCGTGGCGCCGAGGGTTGCCCGACTCAGCGGCGCGGATCACAGTGACGCCGCGGGGTGGACGGAACCGGGGGTTGTCATGAGCAAAGTGCTGACGGAATTCCGCGAATTCGCGGTGAAGGGCAACGTCGTCGATCTCGCCATCGGCGTCATCATCGGCGCGGCCTTCGGCCAGATCGTCACCTCGGTCGTCTCCGACCTGTTCATGCCGGTCGTCGGCGCGATCTTCGGCGGGCTCGACTTCTCCAACTACTTCGTCGGCCTGTCGTCGCAGGTGACGGCGAACAACCTCACCGCCGCCCGCGAGCAGGGTGCGGTCTTCGCCTATGGCCACTTCCTCACCGTGGTGATCAACTTCCTCATCGTCGCCTGGATCCTCTTCCTGGTGGTGAAGGGCATCAACCGGCTGCGCCGCAACGCGGCGAACGAGCCCCCGCCGCCTGCCCCGCCGACCAAGGAAGAGGTGCTGCTCACCGAGATCCGCGACCTGCTGGCTAAGAAGGTGTGAGGGGGCCAGCGCGGGCCGCATGGGATTTCGAACGGTCTCCACTAGATGACCGTCATCCCCGGGTTTGACCCGGGGATCCATCTCCCCGCCTCCATCAAGTCGTGGATGCCCGGGTCAAGCCCGGGCATGACGACGTTTGGGGAGGAAGGGCATCTCAACCCACCCTGCTTGGACGGCCCGGCGACATTGGCTATAAGCGCTGCCAACCCCTTGGAGATGCGCTAGCCGATGGTCGCGTTCACCCGCCTCGCCATACCGGATGTCGTCCTTGTCCAGCCGGTGCGGCATGGCGACGGGCGCGGCTATTTCTGCGAGACCTACAAGAAGCCGGCCTTCGACGCCTTCGGCATCGATCTCGCCTTCGTGCAGGACAACGAATCGCTCTCCCGCCCGGTCGGCGTGGTGCGCGGCCTGCATTTCCAGACCCCGCCCATGGCGCAGGCCAAGCTCGTGCGCGTCTTGCGCGGGGCGATCTTCGACGTCGCGGTGGACATCCGCCGGGGCTCGCCGAGCTACGGTAAATGGGTGGCGGCGACGCTGACCGCCGAAGAGGGCAACCAGCTCTTCATGCCGCACGGCTTCGCCCACGGCTTCTGCACGCTCGAGCCGGACACGCTGATCGCCTACAAGGTCGACGCGCCCTATTCGCGTCCGAACGACGCCGGCATCGCCTGGGACGATCCGGACCTCGCCATCGACTGGCCGGTGACGACGGAGACGGCGGTGCTGTCGGACAAGGACCGCGTGCAGCCGCGCCTGCGCGACTATGCCAGCCCCTTCGCCTATGCCCCCGAGACGGTGCGGGCCTGACCATGACCAGCATCGCCCAGCGCGTCCTCGTCACCGGCGGCGCCGGCTTCATCGGCTCGGCCGTGGTGCGTCGTCTGGTGCGGCAGGGCCGGCAGGTGCTGACCTATGACAAGCTCACCTATGCCGGGAACCTCGCTTCGCTCGCCGAGGTGCACAACCTGCCCGGCCACAGCTTCCTGCAGGCCGACATCTGCGACGGGCGCGCCTTCCGCGAGGCGCTGGAGAGCTTCCGCCCCGATCTGGTGATGCACCTCGCCGCCGAATCCCATGTCGACCGTTCGATCGACGGGCCGGGCGACTTCATCGCCACCAACATCGTCGGCACCTACACGCTGCTGGACGAGGCGCTGCGCTACTGGCGCGGCCTCGATGCCGCCGCACAGAAGCGTTTCCGCTTCCACCACATCTCCACCGACGAAGTGTTCGGCACGCTGGGCGAGGACGGCCTGTTCCGCGAGGACACGCCCTATCAGCCGAACTCGCCCTATTCCGCCTCCAAGGCGGCATCCGACCATCTGGTGCGGGCCTGGTTCCACACCTACGGCCTGCCCGTGGTGATGTCGAACTGCTCGAACAATTACGGGCCGTACCATTTCCCCGAGAAGCTGATCCCGCTCACCATCCTCAACGCGCTGGAAGGCGCGCCGTTGCCGGTCTACGGCAAGGGCGAGAATGTGCGCGACTGGCTCTATGTCGAGGACCACGCCGCAGCGCTGGAGCTGATCGCCACGCGCGGGCGGCTCGGCGAGAGCTACAATGTCGGCGGCTCCAACGAGCGGCGCAACATCGACGTGGTGCGCACCATCTGCGCCATCATGGACCGCGTCGTACCGGATGCGAAGATCGGCCCGCGCGACGCGCTGATCCGCTTCGTCACCGACCGGCCGGGCCATGATGCGCGTTACGCCATCGACGCCTCCAAGCTGAAGACCGAGCTCGGCTGGGTGCCGGAGCATGATTTTGAGAGCGGCATCGAGAAGACGGTGCGCTGGTATCTCGACAATGCCGCCTGGTGGGAGCCGCTGAAGGCGCGCTACAACCGGGCGCGCCTCGGGGTCGCCAAATGACGCGCGTGCTGCTGCTGGGGGCGGGCGGGCAGGTCGGCCGTGAGATCGCGGCGCTGGCGCCAGGACGGGTCGAGAGCCTGACCGCGCTCGACCATGCCGGCCTCGACATCACCGATGCCAGCGCGCTCAAGGCGGCGCTGGAGCAATACCGGCCGCAAGTGGTGATCAACGCCGCCGCCTATACCGCCGTCGACAAGGCGGAGAGCGAGCCGGAGAAGGCGAACCTCATCAACGCCGTGGCGCCGGGCCTGATTGCGCAGGCCTGTGCCAGCCATGGTGCGGGGCTGATCCACATCTCCACCGACTACGTCTTCGACGGCACCAAGGCCGGCGCCTATGTGGAGAGCGATCCGGTCGCGCCGCTTGGCGTCTATGGCGCCTCCAAGGAGGCGGGCGAGCGGGCGGTGCGCGACAGCCTCGACCGCCACCTCATCGTGCGCACCTCCTGGGTCTATGGCGTCCATGGTGCCAACTTCCTCAAGACCATGCTGCGGCTCGCGGAGACGCGCGACCGGCTCACCGTCGTCGCCGACCAGACCGGCTGCCCGACCGCCACGCGCGACATCGCCGAGGGGCTTCTCACCGCGGCGATGCAGCTTGCGACCGCCGACGTGACGCCCGGCACCTATCATCTCGCCGGCACCGGCGTGACCACCTGGCACGGCTTCGCCAGCGTCATCGTCGCGCACGCCGCCCGCCACACCGGCCGGCATGTCGAGGTCGCGCCGATCACCACCGCCGACTATCCCACCCCGGCGCGCCGTCCGGCCAATTCCGAATTGTCGAGCGCGCTCTTCGCCCGCACGGTGGGCTATGAGGCCGCGCCGTGGCAGCTTCGCGCGGCCGAGGTGGTCGACGCGCTGTTCGCCGCCAAACAAGAGGCACCATGAAGGGAATCATCCTCGCCGGCGGCTCCGGCACGCGGCTCCACCCGATCACTCTGGTCGTGTCGAAGCAGCTCCTGCCGGTCTACGACAAGCCGATGATCTACTACCCCCTGACCACGCTGATGATGGCGGGGATCCGGGAGATCCTGATCATCACCACGCCGCACGACAGCGCCCTGTTCCGGAAGCTGCTGGGCGACGGCTCGCAGTTCGGGCTCAGCCTCTCCTATGCGGTGCAAGAGAGCCCGCGCGGTCTCGCCGACGCCTTCATCGTCGGGCGCGACTTCGTCGGTGACGAGCGCGTGGCGCTGGTGCTCGGCGACAACCTGTTCTTTGGCCATGGCCTGCCGGAGCTGCTCGGCGCGGCGGTGGCGCGCGAGACGGGCGCCACCGTGTTCGGCTATCCGGTGAAGGACCCCGAGCGCTACGGCGTGGTCGAGATGACGGCGGCGGGCCGGGTCACCTCCATCGAGGAGAAGCCGGCAAAGCCGAAGTCGAACCTCGCGGTGACCGGGCTCTATTTCTACGACAACCGGGTAGTGGACATCGCTGCCAATCTCAAGCCTTCGCCGCGCGGCGAGATCGAGATCACCGACGTCAATCGCGCCTATATGGAATGGGGCGAGCTCAACGTCTCGCTGATGGGCCGGGGCTTCGCCTGGCTCGACACCGGCACGCCGGATTCGCTGCTCGAGGCGGCGCAGTTCGTGCAGATCCTCGAGACGCGCCAGGGCCTGCGCATCGCCGCGCCGGAGGAGGTCGCCTTCCGTGCCGGCTTCATCGATGCGGCGCAGCTGACGAAGCTCGGCGAGGCGCAGAGCAAGTCCAATTACGGCGCCTATCTGATGAAGCTCGCCGAGGACGGGTTCTGAGCGCAGCCCCCGCCTCATTGAAACCATCGCGCGCATTCATCCTCGCCTCACGTCTTTTCATGAATGCCGCCCGCCCGCTCGGTTATAGACTGGCGGGCGATATCCTTTTTCGTCAGGTCCCTCCATGCCCGCCTCGCTCGCGCCGTCCTTCACGCCGTCTCCACTCGTCGACCATGTCCGTCCGCAGGCCCTCGCTTTGCCGGAGAGCGGCATCGTCGAGGTGTTCAACTATGGCCGTACGCGCGAGGGGCTGATCCCGCTCTGGGCCGGCGAGGGCGACCTCCCGACGCCCTCCTTCATCGCCGAGGCGGCGACGCGCTCTCTGGCGGCGGGCGAGACCTTCTACACCTGGCAGCGCGGCATACCGGACCTGCGCGCCGCCATCGCCAGCTACATGACCCGGCTCTACGGCGTGGCCGAGGATCCCGAGCGCTATTTCGTCACCGGCTCCGGCATGCACGCGGTGCAGGTCGCGCTGGCGCTCACCGTCTCGGCCGGCGAGGAGGTGATCATCCCCTCGCCGGAATGGCCGAACATCGCCGCCGCCGCTGAGGCGGCCGGCGCTCGCCCGGTCTACGTGCCCTTCTCCTTCGACGCGGGGCGCGGCTTCCGGCTCGACCTCGACCGGCTGGAGAGCGCCGTTACCCCGCGCACCCGGGCGATCTTCATCAACACGCCGGCCAACCCGACCGGCTACGTGGCTTCGCTCGATGAGCTGCGCGGCGTGCTCGACATCGCCCGCCGGCATGGGCTGTGGATTATCGCCGACGAGATCTATGGCCGCTTCTATTATGCCGCCGGCGAGGGCGGGCTGGCGCCGTCCTTCCATTCCATCATGGAGCCGGAGGAGCGTATTCTCTTCGTCCAGACCTTCTCCAAGAACTGGGCGATGACCGGCTGGCGCGTCGGCTGGCTGGAGGCGCACCCCTCGCTCGGCGACGTGATCGAGAACCTGATCCAGTACTCGAACTCGGGTGTCGCCGCCTTCATGCAGCGGGCAGGCGTCGCCGCGCTCGAGCGCGGCGAGAGCTTCGTCGCTCACCAGATCGAGCGTGCCAAGCGCGGGCGCGACATCGTTGCCGAGGGGC
The DNA here is from genome assembly GCF_000092925.1 of Ancylobacter novellus DSM 506. NCBI lineage: Bacteria > Pseudomonadati > Pseudomonadota > Alphaproteobacteria > Hyphomicrobiales > Xanthobacteraceae > Ancylobacter > Ancylobacter novellus. The sequence goes on from NC_014217.1 coordinate 78,636, forward strand.
TCGCCTCGTCGAACCGCGTGCGCTTCGCCCAGCCGGAAGGCGCGTTCTACATGTTCTTCGGTGTCGAGGGCGAGGACGACACGCGCCAGCTCGCTCTCAAGCTCGTGGACGAGGCGAATATCGGGCTCGCGCCCGGCACCGCCTTCGGCCCCGGCGGCGAGGAATATATCCGGCTGTGCTTCGCCCGCGGCGAGGCCCAGGTGGCGGAAGCGACCGACCGGCTGGTGCGCTGGCTCAAGAGGTGACACGAGGGACGCGCGTCATCTGATACCTTGAAGAAGAGGCGCCGGCGACGCAGACTGTTTGTATGCGCGAGTTCAGTTCTCCCCCCGGACCGCTTCCTCCGCCGACCGTGTCGGAAGCGCGGCTGCTGTCGGTGCTCGACACTGCGGCGGACGGCATCATCGTCATCGACGAGCATGCGCGCATTCTCATCTTCAACAAGGCCTGCGAGAAGATGTTCGGCATCGCGGCCGCCGAGGCGATCGGGCAGAACGTCAGGATCGTCATGCCGATCGAGTACGCGCGGGAGCACGACGAGTATCTCGGCAGCTACATTCGCACCGGCGTGAAGAAGATCATCGGCATCGGCCGCGAAGTGCGCGGGCGTCATATCGACGGCACCATCTTCCCGCTGGAACTGTCGGTCGGCGAGGCGGCAACGCCGGACGGGCGGCAGTTCATCGGCATCCTGCGCGACCTGCGCCCGCGCAAGGAGAGCGAGCAGCGCCTCGCCGACCTGCAGAGCGAACTCGTGCATCTTGCCCGCGTCTCGGCGATCGACGAGATGGGCGCGGCCATCGCCCATGAACTCAACCAGCCGCTCACCGCGCTGATGCTCTACCTGCAGGCGATCAGGCGCGCCCACGCCAAGGGCGTCGACATCGTCAAGGTCGTCGGCGAGATCCTCGACAAGGCGGCGGGCGAGGCCGAGCGCGCCGGCCACATCATCCAGCGCATGCGCCAGTTCGTCGAGAAGCGTGAGCCGGAGCGGCATGTGCGCGAACTCGACCCGCTGATCGACGAGGCGATCGACCTCACCCTGCTGGGCCAGCGCCATCGTATCCGCATCGATCGCAAGCAGGGCACCAACCTGCCGCCGGTCTCGGTCGACCCGGTGCAGGTGCAGCAGATCGTGGTCAATCTGGTGCGCAACGCCATCGAGGCTGCCGCCGGCATGACCGATCCGGCGATCCATATCCGCACCCGCAGCGCGGATGGCACGGTGGTGCTGGAAGTGCAGGACAACGGGCCCGGCATCGCGCCGGAGGCGTTGTCGAAGCTGTTCGAGGCCTTCGCCAGTTCAAAACGTCGCGGCATGGGTCTTGGCCTTGCGATTTCGCGGACGATCGCCCAGAACCACGGGGGGGACCTTCTGGTGGATCCGGGCGGCAATGGCAGGGGTGCATGTTTCTCGCTGGTCCTGCCAGCGGCGGCCGCGCCGGCTGAAGTGGGGTGAAGGAGCAGGCGATGGCGCAGCTGGGTGAGGTCTTCATCGTCGACGACGATTCCGCGGTGCGCGACGCGCTCTCGCTGGTGCTCAGTCTTGAAGGCTACCACGTACGCAGCTTCTCGGACGGCGCGGCCTTCCTCTCGGTGGCCCGTACCCATGTGCCGGCCTGCATCGTGCTCGACGTGCACATGCCCGGCCGATCCGGCCTCGACATCCTCAAGGAGCTGGAGGCGGACCGCTATCCGGCGCCGATCTTCATCATCTCCGGCCAGGGCGATATCCCGATGGCGGTGGACGCGATCCGCCACGGCGCGCTCGATTTCATCGAGAAGCCGTTCGACGCCGACACGGTGGTCGAGCGCGTGCGCGATGCCATCGAGGCGCACAGCCGGCGCGGTTCCTCGGAACCGGGCGACCTGCTGACGGCGCATTTTCCCGGCCACGAGATGCTCACACCGCGCGAGCGCGAGGTGCTGGTGCAGATCGCCTCCGGCGCCTCCAACAAGGAGGCGGGACGCAAGCTCGGCATCTCGCCGCGCACCATCGAGGTGCACCGCGCCCGCATCATGGAGAAGCTCGGCGCCAAGAACGCCGCCGACCTGGTGCGCATCGTGCTCAAGGACATGCGGGCTTAAGGACTGCGGGCCTGGGCAGCAGGAACCTCTACGCATCCCTACGAATTGCTGACGCAGCACGTCTTTTCCACTTTCGGGGACAAAACGTGGGAGAGAATCGTTGCGCGTCCATGTGGTGGAAGATGATGCCGGTGTGAGCGATTCGCTCTCCCTCATCCTCGGCAATGTCGGTCATAAGGTGATTGCCTATCCCGACGCGGAAAGCCTGTTCAAGGCGCCACCGCCGGAGGGACGGGACGCCGTGATCGTCGATCTGAGCCTGCCCGGCATTCCCGGCGCGCAGCTGGTGCGCTGGCTGCTCAACCTCGCCACCCCGCCGCGCGTGATGGTCATCACCGGCCAGTCGCAGAGCTTCATCGACCACCAGCTGCGCGGATTGAAGCCGACTTGGCTGGTGCGCAAGCCGCTCGACGCCGACACCATCACCCGTGTGCTGCCGGCCGAATAGCCCCGCCGCTCCGGAAAGTCCCTTACGCAGCCCACCGAACTGTGCGACCGCCGCCCGCCGCCTAAGGTTTCTGCACACAGAAGGTGGAGCGCCAGATGCGACAGATCGTCGAAGAACGCACCGGAAGCCCGACGCGCCAGCCGTCCTATGCCGAGCCGCACCATCCCGGCCTGCGGGTCGCCACCCATGTCACCGTGCTGCACGAGGGCGATCCGGCTCGGCGCATCATGGAAGTGGTCGAGGGCGCGGTGATGCTCACCAAGCTGTTGCCCGACGGGCGCCGCCAGGTGGTCGAGCTGCTCGGGCCCGGCGATGTCTTCGGCCTCGCCCATGACGACGCCTATGCCTGCTCGGCCGAGACGCTGACGCCGGCGACCATCGCCACCCATGAGCGCAGCGCGCTGGAGCGCGATCCGGTGCTGGCGAGCCGGCTGCTGCGGCGCTTCGAGGCCCAGCTTTGCGTTATGCATTCCCACGCGCTCGTGCTCGGCCGCATGTCGGCACTGGAGCGTGTCGCCTTCTTCCTGCTGCGCCTCATGCCCGAGGGCATGGTCGGGGGCACGCTGCATCTCTCCATGACCCGGCAGGAGATCGCCGATTTCCTCGGCCTGACGCTGGAGACGGTGAGCCGGGCCTTCTCCGAACTGAAGCGGCGCGGCTTCGTGGCGCTCCAGCGCGCCGACGAGGTGCGCATCCAGGACCGCGGCAGCATGCGCCGGCTCGCCGGCGCGCTCTGACACGGAGAAATACCGGCTGCGTATCGCCGGAGCGTGCGACGACCAATCCCTTCCATCGCCTCGACGCCCCGCTCGCGCGGGGCGTTTTTCTTTTGGGCCTCCATCGGATCACACCGCGGCCGAATGGCGCGCAGTCGTTTGCTGCAGCCGCGCGTCGAGGGCGGCGGCGGCGAGGCGCACGAAGGGGCGTCCGGTGGCGGTCATGGCGACGTGGTGACCTTCTATGGTCACCAACCCGTCGGCGGCGAGGCTGGCGAGGCGCGGCGCCGCCTCGTCGAAGGTCGGCGTGTCGAGGTCAACCTGCAGGTCGCACATCAGCCGCTCTATATAGGCGCCGCGCGCGACGTCCTCGGGCGTGAAGGCGATGCCGCGCGCGGTGGCGAACCGGCCGGCGTCGACGGCGCGCATATAGGAGGCGGCGTCCGGCGCGTTCTGGGTGAAACCCTGCGGGAAGCGGCTGATGGAGGAGGCGCCGAGACCGATCAGCGCGTCCGCCGCGTCGACCGTGTAGCCCTGGAAGTTGCGGTGCAGATGTCCCGCCGCCGCGGCGCGCGCCAGCGGATCGTTCGGGCGGGCGAAATGGTCGAGCCCGACCGCGGCATAGCCGTTGGCGAGCAGCACCTCGCGCGCAGCCTCCGCCTGCTGCAGCCGCTCGGCCGCGCCGGGGAGATCCTTCTCGTCGATCATCTTCTGGTTCGGCCGCATCCACGGCACATGCGCATAGCCGAACAGAGCGAGCCGCTCCGGCCCGAGCAGGGTGGCGAGGCGCGCGGTGCGGCGCACGTCGCGCTCGCTCTGGTGCGGCAGGCCGTACATCAGGTCGAGATTGACCGAGGAGACCCCGGCCTCGCGCAGCAGGCGCACGGCGCGCTCCACCGTGCCGAAGGGCTGCACCCGCCCGATGGCGCGCTGCACATGGGCGCTGAAATCCTGCACGCCGAGGCTCACCCGGTCGACGCCGATGGCGGCGAGCGCGTCTGCGATCTCCTCGTCGACCTCACGCGGGTCGAGCTCGAAAGCGTGCTCCGTGAGCCGGTCGAGATCGAAGGCTTCGCTGATTCGGTCATAAAGGCGCCGCAGCGCCTTGCCGCCGACAAGGCTCGGCGTGCCGCCGCCCCAGGCGATATGGGTGACGGTGCGCCCGCCGGCATGAGCGGCGACGAACTCGATCTCGCGTTCCAGCCGCGCCACATAGGCCGCCACTGGCTCAGGCCGGCGCGTCGCCTTGGTGGTGCAGCCGCAATAGAAGCAGAGTGCCGGGCAGAAGGGCACATGCAGATAGAGCGAGAGGTTCGCCCCGGTGTCGAGCGTGGACAGCCACGCGGCGTGGTTCTGCGGGCCGACGTCACCGGTGAAGTGCGGCGCGGTGGGATACGAAGTATAGCGGGGAACGGCCCGCTCTGCGTGCAGCAGGGTTGAACTATGCATGTTGGTTGTTTGACCCGGAACGGCATTCGGCGCATTGATCCCGCGCAAACCTCCGGCCGCGATCTGCCCCACATGCCGGCCATGCACCTGCCGGTCCGCCTATGCTCCTGCCGCCTTTCCTGACGCGTCTCACCCCTACGCGCCGCCTCGTCTGGCTTGCTGCCACGCTCGTCATCGCCTTTGCCGGCGGCGGGTTCTTCGCCTGGCTGGCCATGCCGGCGGGCTGGCTGTCTGGGGCGCTGGTGGCGACCGGCATCGCCGCCCTGGCGGGGGCGCCGGTCGGGGTAGAGCGCAACATCCGCCTCGCCACCTACATCCTGCTCGGCACCTCCATGGGCTCGGCGGTGACGCCCGATACGCTGCACGGCATCACCACCTGGCCGGTGACGATGCTGGTGCTGATCGTCTCGGTGCCGGTGATGATGGTGGCGGTGGTGTTCTATCTGGAACGGATCGCCGGCTGGGACCGTCGCAGCGCCTTCTTCGCCGCCGCGCCGGGCGCGCTCTCCACCGTGCTGGTGATGGCGGAGACCTCGGGCGCCGACACCCGACGCGTCGTGTTCGGCCAGTCGATCCGGCTGTTCATCCTGGTCACGTTGCTGCCGCCGACGCTCGGCGGCTTCGGCCACGAGCCGGCGGGAACGCTGCCGATCAACCCGGTGGTGCCGGATCTTGCGACAGCGCTGCTGTCGATCGGCGTCGGCATCGCCGGCGCCTTCATCGCCGAGCGCATCCGCTTTCCCGGCGGCGCCATGGTCGGCGCGATGCTGGCGAGTGCGCTGGTGCACGGCTTCGGCCTGATCGAGGGCCGGCTGCCCGACATCTTCCTCATCATCGGCTTCGTGGTGCTGGGCGCCAATACCGGCAGCCGCTTCGCCGGCACCAAGATCCGGACGCTGCGCCATTTCCTGGTGGATTCGATGGTGGCGCTGGCGATCGCCACCCTGGTGGCGCTCGCCTTCGCCTTCCTCGGCTCGTGGCTTGCCGGCGAGCCGTTCACCAAGGTGCTGCTGGCCTATGTGCCCGGCGCGCTGGAGGCGATGACTATCATGGCCTTCGTGCTGGGCCTCGACCCGGCCTTCGTGGCCGCGCACCACCTCACGCGCTTCCTCGGCCTCGCCCTAGCGATCCCGCTGGTGACGCGGATGTTCTTCGGCCGGGCGGCGATCCCGTCCGAGAATGTCGAGATCGACCAGACCGAGCCGAAGGACTGACGGCTATTCCGCTGCTTCGGCTCGGGTGACGAAGGGCAGGCCGAGCCGGCTCCACACATCCACGAGCGCATGTGCGAGCTGGGCGACCAGCGCGTCGTCGTGGAACGGGCCGGGAGTGATGCGCAGCCGCTCGCTGCCGCGCGGCACGGTCGGGTAGTTGATCGGTTGGATATAGATGCCGTGATCGGCGAGCAGCATGTCGCTCGCCGCCTTGCACGCCTCTGCGTCGCCGACCATCACCGGCACGATGTGGGTGTCTGTGACGATCTGCGGCAGGCCGGCGAGATCGAGCGCGCGCTTGACCTTAGCGACCTGCGCCTGCTGGCGGGTGCGCTCGGTGCCCGACGCCTTCAGGTGCCGCACCGAAGCGGCGGCCGCCGCGGCGACGGCCGGCGGCAGGGCGGTGGTGAAGATGAAGCCCGGCGCATAGGAGCGCACCGCGTCGACGATGGCGCGACTGGCCGTGATGTAGCCGCCGACCACGCCGAACGCCTTGCCGAGGGTGCCTTCGATGACGTCGACCCGGTGCATCACCCCGTCGCGCTCGGCGACGCCGGCGCCGCGCGGGCCGTACATGCCGACCGCATGCACTTCGTCGAGATAGGTCATCGCATTGTAGCGTTCGGCGAGGTCGCAGATGGCCCCGATCGGCGCCACGTCGCCGTCCATCGAATAGACGCTCTCGAACACGACGAGCTTCGGCCGGTCGCCCGCCGCCTTCAGCAGCTCTTCGAGATGGGCGAGGTCGTTGTGGCGGAAGATCTGCTTGTCGCGGCCGGCCTGACGCACGCCCTCGATCATCGAATTGTGGTTCAGCGCGTCCGACAGCACGAGGCAGTCGGGGATGAGCTTGGCCAGAGTCGAGATGCCCGTCTGGTTGGAGACGTAGCCGGAAGTGAAGACCAGCGCCGCGTCCTTGCCGTGCAGGTCGGCGAGCTCGGCTTCAAGCTCGACGATGGCGTGGCTGTTGCCGGAGATGTTGCGGGTGCCGCCGGCGCCGGCGCCGGCCTGCCGGGCGGTGGCGCACATCGCCTCCACCACGGTCTCGTGGCAGCCCATGCCGAGATAGTCGTTGGAGCACCAGATGACGATGTCGCGCGCGCCCTGCGGCGAGTGCCAGACCGCATGCGGGAAGCGGGCGCTATCGCGTTCGATCTCGGCGAAGGTGCGATAGCGACGCTCCTGCTTGAGCGTGTCGACGGCGTTCTGGAAGAAACGGGCGTAGTCCATGGTGCATCCCAGTTCGGCGCATCCCAACCGGGCCGCTGTCCGCAAGGGCAGGGGCGCTCTTCGGGCAACATGAACTTTGGAGCGGTTCCGATCAACCCGAGAAAACCCGGACGCGGCGATCGGGCGCGCCTATTGGAAAAGCCGCTTCCTCACGTCTGCGCGAGCGTGCGTACCTCCGCCAGTGTCAAAGGCAGCGTCTGGCGGCCGTCGAAATAGACGAAGCGCAGGCGCTTACGGCGCGAGACCATCTGGGCGGGGAGCGGATCGTAGCGGAAGCTGCCACCGCCCAGATGCGGCATCACCGCGCCGACATCGGTGACCTCGTCGGTCTCGACGCGCAAAAGACTGACGCGGGTTCCGTCCGTCGTAATGGCGTCGAACGGGACATTAGCGAGGCGCAGGAAGCTGGTCGGATCGCTGGCGCCGGCGAAGCCTTCGACGAAGGCCTTCTCGACGAGATCAATATCCGTTTCGACATGCGCATGGTCGCTGTCCTCCGGCGGCTCGGGCAGATGCGGCGTCTGCCACTGCGCCGCCGGACGCGGCGAGTGGCCGTGGTTCGGAGCCGCGTGGTGAGCGTGCGAATGGGAATGTGAGTGGCTATGGCCACCCGCTCCGTGGTCGTGGTGGTGATGATCGTGGCCGCGGTGCATGTTTCAGCCTCCTGCGTGCTTCGAGGCCGCCTGCGGCGGCGCCTCAGCATGAGGAGGATCTGCTCGTGGACCGAGAGCATCCTCATCCTGAGGCGCCCGGGCAAAGCCCGGGCCTCGAAGGATGGTCAGTGGGGTGCCGGTCTAGAAACTCACCGGCTTGTCGATCATGTGCCGGTGCGAGCCGAGCTTGCCGTGCGCCACCATCGAGCCGAGCGCCTCGACGACGACGCGCAGGCCGAACAAAGCGGTGATGTCGGAGGTGTCGTAGGGCGGGGAGACCTCCACGACCTCCAGCCCGCATAGGCCCTCGGCGGCCACCAGCCCGAGGATCTTCAGCGCCTCGCGCGGCAGGAAGCCGCCGGGCTCCGGCCAGCCGGTGCCGGGCACGAAGCCGCAATCGATGCTGTCCACGTCGAAGGAGATGTAGACCGCGTCCGCATCCTTCCACGCCAGCTCCAGCGCGATCTCGGCGGTCTTCTCGAGCCCGATCTTCTCGATGTCGTCGATGGTCAGGACGTTGGTGCCACGCTTCCTCGCCTCCTGCACCCCGTAGCGCGGAACCTGCCAGCCACCGATGCCGAGCTGCACGAGGTTCTTCGGCGAGACGTTCGGCAGGTTCGTCGCCCAGTACCAGGGCGTGGTGTGCATGCGCTCGTCGAGATCCTTCTCCTGGATGTCGATGTGGCGGTCGAAATGGATGATACCGATGCGTTTGGAGGTGCATTCGGCGATCCCCCGCACGCAGGGAAAGCCGATGGAATGGTCGCCGCCGAGCATGATCGGCAGCGCGCCGGACGAGAAGACGTGGGAAACACCCTTGGAGATCTGGTCGAAGCTCTTCTCGAGATTGGCGGGGATGGTGAACACGTCGCCGGCGTCGCAGAGCGTCATCTGCTCGCGCAGGTCGATGCCGAGTTCGTAATTATAGGGCGTGTAGAGCGCCGAGATACGGCGGATGCCCTGCGGCCCGAAGCGGGTGCCGGGGCGATAGGTCGTGCCGCTGTCGAACGGGATGCCCAGCACGGCGGCGTCATATTTGCCGACGTCGCGGACATTCTCGACATAGGGCGCCTTGAGGAAGGTGTTGATGCCGGCGAAGTGCGGAAGTTCGCCACGCGCGAAGGTCGGGATCGACTTGTCGGTGATGGAATCGGCGCCTGGCAGGCCCATGTCGAGCGCCCATTGCTGTTCCTTGCGCCAGCCATTCTCGGAGAGCTTCTCCTCGGCTTCGAGCGAGCGCCAGCCCTGCATCTCCCTGATCTCGAAATTGGGATGATGCCGGCGCAGGCGCGACGGGGCGGGGCGCAGGCCCGCGACACGGGTGGAACGCTGGGGGGCGGTAGGTTCGGGGAAATGACGCATCGTCTGTCTCCTCATCGCCGAAAGACCTCAGGCGGCCTTAGCGAGGAGACCTCGGGCGGGTGAGCCGGAGGGTCTTCGCCGCGAATGCCGCCGCGCGAGCCTCCCGGGCTTTTGTCCCGCCGTGGACCCGGCGTAAGGCCGGGCTGCCCCTCTCGGACCAGTCGCGTCACAGGACGCCGGAACCCTAGGGACATTTGCATCGAAGGGTAGATCGGCTTCCGGCGGACCGGAAGCCCGGAATTGCGGCAAATGCCGAGGACCGCCGCCGAAGTTTTCGGCGCCGGCCGGAAGACGAAGACTCAGATCACCCCGGTCAGCAGGCCGACGCCGGCCACCGCGACCACGGCGCCGAGCGCCTGGGTGAGGCGCGGCGCATTGGCGCCGGCCTTGCCGATGGCGATGCCGGCACCGATACCGGCGACATGCAGCAAGGCGGTCGCCAGCATGAAGCCGGCGGCATAGGTGAGGGCAGAGGCGTCGGCCGGCATCTCGGCGCCATGGGCGTGGCCGTGGAAGACGGCGAAGAAGCCGACCAGCGCCATAGCGGCGCCGAGCGGCCAGTTCTTCCAGCCGAGCGCCACCGCGCTGCCGAGCACGATGACCGAGGCAGCGATGCTGATCTCGACGAAGGGCACGGCCACGCCATACATGCCGAGCGCGCCGCCGGTCGCCATCAGTGCGACGAAGGTCGCCGGCACCGCCCACAGCGCGCGCCCACCGAGATTGGCGGCGAAAATGCCGACCGCGACCATGGCCAGCACATGGTCGAGGCCGCCGATCGGGTGCAGGAAGCCGTGCGAGAACCCGACCGCACCGCCGTGGCCGGGATGGGCGAAGGCGAGGCTCGGGCTGAGCGCCAGCAGGGCGGCGAGCGCACCGCGGGTGGCGTGACGTCGGACGCCGGACGGGACGAAGTTGGACATGACGATCCCTCGTGGAAAAGGCAGGCCGCCTTCGGGTGCCCCCGGTGCGTACGTCTGCGTAGGATGATTTGGCACGGCGAGCATAGGCCGGGGGCCGACCCGGTCAATCCGCTTCGCGCCCCGACCTCAGCCCATGCAGCGGCCGTGCCAAGGCGGCTATTTGGTGCCGAAGATGCGGTCGCCGGCATCGCCGATGCCGGGCACGATGTAGCCGTGGTCATTGAGGTGGCTGTCGACAGCCGCGGCATAGACGGTGACGTCGGGATGCGCCTCGTGCATCACCTTCAGTCCTTCCGGAGCGGCGATGAGGCAGACGAACTTGATCGACTGGCAGCCCGCGGCCTTCACCTCGGACACCGCCGCCACCGCCGAATTGCCGGTCGCCAGCATCGGGTCGAGCACGATGGCGGTGCGCTCGGAGATATCGCGCGGGAGCTTGAGATAATACTCGACCGCCTGCAGCGAGACCGGGTCGCGGTAGAGCCCGACATGGCCCACGCGCGCCGCCGGCAGGATTTCCAGCATGCCTTCGAGGATGCCGCCGCCGGCGCGCAGCACCGAGACGAGGCAGAGCTTCTTGCCCGAGAGGATCGGCGCCTGCATGGTCGCCAGCGGCGTCTCGATCTCGATGAGCTCGGTCGGCATGTCGCGCGTCACCTCATAGGCGAGCAGCATGCTGATCTCGCGCAGCAGCAGCCGGAACTCGTTGGCCGGCGTGCGCGAGCGGCGCATCAGGGTGAGCTTGTGCTGGATCAGCGGGTGGTCGACGACGATGGTGGTCGGCGGCAGGGCAACGTCGGTCAGCACGGTGGGCGCGTTCATGGGCTCGCTCTGGATTATGTGGCGCGGCCCGCGAAAGGCGGGCCGTCGCGTCTCCCTTGAGGGCAGGATAGCGCGAAACGCGATACAAGAAACGGACCATTTCGTCCGTTTTTCCGCTTGCCGGCCGCCGCCCCCTTGCGGAAGCCGGGGTTTCGCGCTCACATCTGTTGCTTCCGTTGTCCGGCGCACTCGCCGGACGGAGAAGCGAGTTGATCATGTCCGTCAATGCCAATGCAGGCGGTCGTTCCCGCAACCACATCGTCCTCACCTCCCACGGGGCGCCGACCGGCGTCGCTGCCGACGCGCCCAGCCTGAACTGGGGAGCGCCCACGCCCGCCGAGCGCGGGCCCGTCGTCGCCACACTCACCGATCCCAAGCGCCGCAACGCCATCGGTGCCCATGCCGGCGGCTATTCGGTCTATCGCGCGCTGGCCATCGCCGCCGGGGCGCTGCCGGCCGATTTCCGCGCCGACCTCACCAACACCGCCCCTTCCGATGCCATCGGCCCGCACCCGCAATGGGGCGACCCGAAGGCCATCGTCTCGCTCGACCCCTATGGCCACATGGTGGGCGAAGCCTTCGCCGGCGAGATCGCGGCCGGGCTCGATGTGCGCCCGACCATCGCCATCACCCGCGCCCATATCGATATGCCGGAGATCCGTGACGCGATCCGCGCCGGGCGGCTCGCCATCGATGGCGACATCATCGGCCCCAAGGGCGACGTGCGCGTCACCAAGGCGGCGATCGAGCCGGTCTGGTACCTGCCCGGCATTGCCGAGCGCTTCGGCGTCTCGGAAGGCGCGCTGCGCCGGGCGCTGTTCGAGCACACAGGCGGCATGTTCCCCGAGCTCGTGACCCGCGGCGACCTCAAGGTGTTCCTGCCGCCCATCGGCGGCATGACGCTCTATATGTTCGGCGACCCCTCGAAGATCGGCGACGGCATCACCCCGCTCGCCTGCCGCGTGCATGACGAGTGCAACGGCTCGGATGTGTTCTCCTCCGACATCTGCACCTGCCGGCCCTATCTCGCCCATGGCATCGAGATCTGCGTGGAGATGGCGCAGAAGGGCGGCGTCGGCCTCGTCGTCTACAACCGCAAGGAAGGCCGGGCGCTCGGCGAGGTGACGAAGTTCCTCGTCTACAATGCGCGCAAGCGGCAGGAGGGCGGCGACCTGCCGGAGACCTATTTCAAGCGCACCGAATGTGTCGCCGGCGTTCAGGACATGCGCTTCCAGGAGTTGATGCCGGACGTGTTCCATTGGCTGGGCATCAAGCGCATCGACCGCTTCGCCTCGATGAGCGACATGAAGTTCAACGCGCTGGCGCGCGCCGGCATCGAAGTAGTCGAGCGGGTGCCGATCCCCGACGAGCTGATCCCCTCCGATGCGCGGGTCGAGATGGAGGCGAAGGTCTCCGCCGGCTATTACGGCGTCGGTTTCCAGAGCCAGTTCGACGCGACGCAGGGACGGGCGCTGGAGGAGTAGGGTCCCGACTTCCTTCCGCTTCCGTCCAACCTCATCCTGAGGTGCCCGGCAACGCCGGGCCTCGAAGGATGGTCATCGCAGAGCCGTCCGGGAGGAGCATCCTTCGAGGCTCGCTGCGCTCGCACCTCAGGATGAGGTGGCATTGAAGAAAGTAGTTGCATGACCCCGCCCGAACTCGTCGCCCTGCGCTCGCCCGCCGCGGTGCGCGCCCGCTGCCATCAGGTGCTCGACTATGTGCGGGTCGGGCATTCGCCGCATTTCACCGTCGACGAGGCGGCGCTGGACGGGGTGGCAGACTATGTCGCGCAGGTGACGCGGCAGGCCTATCCGACCCTCGACATCCCCTATCACAGCCGCTGGCGGCACTTCGACGCGGGCGGGGTCGACCGCTGGGCCGCGCTGGAAGGTAGGCTCGAAGGCGCGGATAAGGCCGAACGCGCCCGCGTCATGATCGACCTCGCCGTGGTGAGCGTGCTGCTCGATGCCGGCGCCGGCGACGCCTGGCGCTACCGCGAAGAAGCGACGGGCTTGACCGTCACCCGCTCGGAAGGCCTCGCCGTGGCGAGCCTGCGCATGTTCGAGGTGGGCGGTTTTTCCTCCGACCCCAAGGTGCCGCTGCGCGCCGATGCAAAAGCGCTGATCGGCCTCGATGCGGCGACGCTGGCGAAGCAATTCCAGGTGTCGGACGACAATCCGCTGGTCGGCGTGTCCGGCCGGGTGGCGCTCATCAACCGGCTCGGCAACGCGCTCGCGGCGCGGCCGGACCTGTTCGGCACCGAGGTGCCACGGCCGGGCGGGCTTTATGATGCGCTGCTGCCCAAGGCGAAGATCGGCCGGCTGCCGGCGCCCGCTATACTCGGCGCGTTGCTCGACGGGCTGTCCTCCATCTGGCCCTCTGGCCTCGATGTCGAGGGCGTCGCGCTGGGCGATGTCGGCCGCCATCCGGCGGTGCGGGTCGCCGACCTCTCCGACCAGCTCGTGCCGTTTCACAAGCTGTCGCAATGGCTGACCTATTCGCTGCTGGAGCCCTTCGAGGCGGCGGGCCTCGCCGTCACCGAGCTCGATGAGCTGACCGCGCTGCCCGAGTACCGCAATGGCGGGCTGCTGGTGGATCTGGAGGTGATCGTGCCGCGCCAGCCCATCGATCCGGCGCAGAAGCACCCGGTGTCGTCCGAGCTGGTGGTAGAATGGCGCGCGCTCACCGTGGCGCTTATGGACCTGCTGGCCGGCCGCGTGCGCGAGCGGCTCGGCCTCGACGCCTCGCAGTTCCCGCTCGCCAAGCTGTTGCAGGGCGGCACCTGGAGTGCCGGGCGCCGCATCGCCGCCGAGCGCCGCCCGCCCGCCGGCCCGCCGCCGATCGCCATCGACGCGGACGGGACGGTGTTCTGAGCCTCAATCCAGCTGCGCGCCCGACGCCTTTACGATTGGGGCCCATTTGGCGAGCTCGGCCTTCACATGGGCCTCCAGCTCCTGCGGCGTCGAGCCGACCGAGACGGCGCTGAAATCGGCGAGGCGCGCCTGCACCTTGGGCGTCGCCAGCGCCTTGTTGGCGGCCTGGTTCAGTTTCGCCACGATGGCGGGTGGCGTGCCGGCCGGGGCGAACAGCGCGTTCCAGCTATAGGTCTCGTAGCCCGGCAGCGTCTCCGCGACCGCCGGCAGGTCGGGGAAGGACGGCGCGCGCTTCAGCGTCGTCACGCCGAGCGTCTTGAGCTTGCCGCTCTTTATGTAACCGGAGGCGGTTGGCAGATTGTCGAACATAATCGGCACCTGCCCGGAGATGACGTCGACCAGCGCCGGCCCCGCCCCCTGATAGGGGATGTGCTGCATGTCGACGCCGGCCATGGTCTTGAACAGCTCGCCCGACAGGTGCCCCGGCGTGCCGTTGCCGGCGGAGGCGTAGGAATACTTGCCGGGATTGGCCTTGAGCAGGGCGATGAACTCCTCGACCGTGTTCGCCGGGAAGCTCGGATGGACGACCAGCGCGTTCGGCACGATGACGAGCAGCGACACGGGCGCGAAGCTCTTCACCGGGTCGAAGGGCAGGTTGCGGTAGAGCGCCGGGTTGAGCGCGTGGGTCGAGACCGTGCCCATCATCACCGCGTAGCCGTCCGGCGGCTGCTTGGCGAGATGGGCGGTTCCGAGGCTCCCGCCCCCACCGCCGCGATTCTCGATGATGACGGGCTGGCCGAGGTCGGCGCTCATGCCCTCGCCGATCAGCCGACCCACGAGGTCAGTCGATCCGCCGGCGGGGAAGGGTATGTCGAGCGTGACCGGCCGATTCGGAAAATCCTGAGCGCCAGCGGATGACAGCGAGAGAAGCACGGCGGCGGCCGCGGCGAATAAGACACGATGCATGATGGAGCCCCCAAGCTCGCGCCATCATGGGGCCGGACGGGCGGCGAGGCCATCCGTGACTTCGGCGGATCAAGGCGTGGATGGCCGGGGCAGGCCCGGCCATGACGGTGTTCCTGTTTGAACCGTCATCCCGGACGGCCAAAGGCCGATCCGGGATCGCGTCGATATTGGAGAGCGATCCCGGCTCTGCGCGTCGCTTCGGCCGGGATGACGCCATTGGATGGCGGACGAGATGACGCCCGCCGTTCACATCAATCCAGCTGGGCGCCGGTCGCCTTCACGATCGGTGCCCATTTGGCGATCTCCTTCTTCACATGCTCGCCGAGCTCTTCCGGAGTCGAGCCGACCGGCGTGGCGCTGAAGTCATTGAAGCGCGCCTGCACCTTGGGATCGGTCAGCGCCTTGTTCGCGGCGGCGTTGAGCTTGGCGACGACTTCCGGCGGCGTGCCGGCCGGGGCGAACAGCGCGTTCCACGTATAGGTCTCGTAGCCCGGCACCACCTCGGCGATCGCCGGCAGGTCGGGGAAGGAGGGGGCGCGCTTGGCAGTGGTGACGCCCAGTGCCCGCAGCTTGCCGCTCTTGATGTGGCCGGAGGAGGAGGGGAGGTTGTCGAACATGATCGGCACCTGGCCGGAGATCACGTCGATCAGCGCCGGGCCCGCGCCCTGATAGGGGATGTGCTGCATGTCGACCCCGGCGAGGCTCTTGAACAACTCGCCCGAGAGATGCAGCGGGGTGCCGTTGCCGGAGGAGGCGTAGGAGTATTTGCCGGGATTGGCCTTGAGCAGGGCGATCAGTTCTTCGGTGGTCTTGGCCGGGAATTCCGGGTTCACCACCAGCACGTTCGGCACGATGGCGAGCAGCGAGACCGGCGCGAAGCTCTTCACCGGGTCATAGGGCATCTTCTTGTAGAGCGCCGGGTTGAGCGCGTGCGTGGCGACCGTGCCCATGAGGATGGTGTAGCCGTCGGGCGAGGCCTTGGCGACCTGCGCGGCGCCGAGATTGCCGCCGGCGCCGCCCTTGTTCTCCACCACCACCGGCTGGCCGAGCTCGGCGGTCATGCGCTCGGCGATCAGCCGGCCGACAAGGTCGGTCGAGCCGCCGGCGGGGAAGGGGATGACCATGGTGATCGGCCGGGTCGGGAAATCCTGGGCCGCGGCGCCGCCTGCGGCGAGGACGGCAGTGACGGCGGCGGCAAAGAGCGAGCGAAGCATTGAGGCGACCTCCCTTGGTGCAAATGCGCGGTGCGGGCGCAGCCGGACCTCTCGCGGATCCCGTGCTGCCTGTCCACGCCCACATTGCGGTATAGGGCGCCTCCGCTCAATCTCCATCGGTGTTCGACCATGGGCGGAGAAGGATTGGATGTAATCTGACGCGGGATCGTATCCAATCTGTGCAGCTTGAGCATACGATGCCCAATTGATGGGCGCTTTTGCCGGCCGCGCGCGGCCCACCGGGCCGAAGCTCGCACCGCCATGGCGCGCCGCCATCTTTTGCGCAACTGGCATATCGCTTGCGTTAGTCTGACCTCGATTGCAGCAGCCGGGAGCGATGAAGTGGGAGCGTTGCCGACGACATGAGCAAGGGCGCCGACATAGAGCTTATCCAGGTCACCAAGCGCTACGGCACGGCGCTGGCGGTCGACGCGGTGTCGCTCAAGGTCCCCGCCGGCACCTATTGCTGCCTGCTTGGCCCATCCGGCTGTGGCAAGACCACGACGCTGCGCATGATCGCCGGACACGAGAGCATCACCGAGGGCGATATCCGCCTCGGGGCGAGCGTCGTCTCCGACCTGCCGCCGGCCAAGCGTGGCACGGCGATGATGTTCCAGAGCTACGCGCTCTTCCCCCATCTCGACATCGTCGACAACGTCGCCTTCTCGTTGAAGATGAAGGGCGTCGACAAGGCGACCCGCCGGGCCAAGGCGCTGGAGATGCTCAAGCTCGTGCAGATGGACCATCTCGCCGAGCGCCGGCCCGCCCAGCTCTCCGGCGGCCAGCAGCAGCGCGTGGCGCTCGCCCGCGCGCTGATCACCGACCCGCAGGCGCTGCTATTGGACGAGCCGCTCTCGGCGCTCGACCCGTTCCTCAAGGTCAAGGTGCGGCAGGAGCTGAAGAAGCTGCAATTGCAGCTCGGCATCTCCTTCATCCACGTCACCCACAGCCAGGAGGAGGCGATGGCGCTCTCCGACCTCGTGGTGGTGATGAATGGCGGGCGGATCGAGCAGGCGGCGACGCCGCGCGAAGTGTTCAACCGGCCGGCTACCGCCTTCGTCGCCCGCTTCATGGGCGACCATAACGTGATCGCCGGCCGCGTCACCGAGGCGGGATCCGAGACGGTCACCTTCGAGGTGCCGGGTGGCGCCTCGTTCAAGGCGCCAAGAACCTCCCAGTTCGCGCCGGGGCTGGAACCGGGAGCGCCGGTCGAGATCGCCGTGCGCACCGACCGGGTGAAGCTCGGCGCCGGGCTGGAGCCCGGCTGCGGCCTCACGGGGCTCGTGCAGAACATCGAATATCACGGCCAGAAGGTGCAGGTGGCGCTCGCCGCGCCCGGCATCGACGAATTCTCGGTGCAGGTGCCGGAGACCGCCTTCTTCGCCGCGCCGCTCAGCGTGGGCGACGCCGTGCCACTCACCTGGACGCCGCAGGACGTCCACATCCTCGAGGCCTCGCCCTCGGCCTGACCCAAAGCCTAGCCGTTCGACTGACGCCATCGCCGACCAACGCTCGGGAGACTGCAATGAGCAAGAACACTTCGGATCGCATCGGCGCCAGCGGCGCCAAGGGCATTAGCCGTCGCAACGTCCTCAAGGGCGCCGCGGCCTTCAGTGGCGTCGCCGCGGGCTCGGGAGCGATCACCGGCTTCCCCACCATCTGGGCTCAGAACCCGATCACGCTGCGCCAGTTCGGCACCGGCGTGTCGAACCTCAACGCCATCGCCGAGAAGTGCAAGGCCGACCTCGGCATCACCCTGCAGATGACGGCACTGGATTCCGACGCCGTCTCCCAGCGCGTCGTCACGCAAGCCAACAGCTTCGACATCGCCGACATCGAATACTGGATCTGCAAGAAAGTGTTCGCCGCCGGCACGCTGCAGCCGATGGACGTGAAGAAGATCAAGTATTACGACCAGATCGTGCCGATCTTCACCACCGGCAAGCTGACCCCGGAATCGAAGATCGCGCAGGGCACCGCGCCGAGCACGGTCGGCTTCGTCGAAGGGCCGGATTCCAAGAAGTTCGCCAAGGAGCCGACCCAGTGGATGACGCTCATCCCGACCATCTATAACGCCGACACGCTGGGCATCCGCCCCGACCTCGTCGGCCGGCCGATCAAGAACTGGAAGGACATCCTCGACCCGGCCTTCAAGGGCAAGACCTCCATCCTGAACATCCCGTCCATCGGCATCATGGACGCGGCGATGATCTGCGAGAGCGCCGGGCTGATCAAATATGCCGACAAGGGCAACATGACGAAGAAGGAGATCGATTTCACCATCGACTTCCTGATCAAGACCAAGAAAGCCGGCCAGTTCCGAGCCTTCTGGAAGACATTCGACGAGAGCGTCAACCTCATGGCCTCGGGCGAGGTGGTGATCCAGTCCATGTGGTCGCCGGCGGTGGCGGCGGTGCGCTCGAAGGGCATCCCCTGCGTCTACCAGCCGCTGGAAGAGGGCTACCGCGCCTGGGGCGGCGGCCTCGGCATGGCCAAGCACCTGAAGGGCGCGCAGCTCGACGCGGCCTATGAGTACATCAACTGGTACCTGTCGGGCTGGGTCGGCGCCTATCTCAACCGCCAGGGCTATTACTCGGCCGTTCTTTCCACCGCCGAGAAGAACATGACGCCGGACGAATGGGCGTTCTGGATGCTCGGGCAGCCCGCCAAGGCCGACATCCTCTCGCCGGAAGGCAAGGTGATGTACACGGCCGGCGCGGTGCGCGACGGCGGCTCCTTCGAGCAGCGCATGGGCGCGGTCGCCTGCTGGAACTCGGTGATGGACGAGGACCGCTACATGGTCCGCCGCTGGAACGAGTTCATCGCGGCGTGAGGCAAGGACGCCGTCATGGCCGGGCTTGGCCCGGCCATCCACGCCTTGGTTGAGGGCGGACGGCAAGAAAGACGTGGATCCCCGGGCCAAGCCCGGGGATGACGACGCCAGCAGGCATTCGGTCGCTACATAGTCCCGGTGGCAGCACTGCTCATGACCCTCTCCCGGATAGCTCCCTATCTGCAGGCGGCGCCGCTGACGCTGATCCTGACGGCGTTCCTCGTGCTGCCGATCGCCACCATCGTCATGGTGAGCTTCTGGGACTACGACTCGATCCAGATCTTCCCGGCCTTCGTCTTCACCAATTACGAGGAGACGATCACCTCTCCGGTGACCTGGAACACCTATCTCAACACGCTGAAATACACGGGCATCGTCTGGGCGGTGACGCTGTTCATCGGCTTCTGGGTCGCCTACTACCTCGCCTTCCACATCCGCTCGGCGACGACGCAGATGGTGCTGTTCCTGGTCTGCACCATCCCGTTCCTGACCTCGAACATCATCCGCATGATCTCGTGGATCCCGTTCCTCGGGCGCAACGGGCTGCTCAACCAGACGCTGATGACCATGGGCGTCATCGACCAGCCGCTGGAGTTCCTGCTGTTCTCGGACTTCGCGGTGGTGCTGGCGATGGTCCATCTCTACACGCTGTTCATGGTCACGCCGATCTTCAACACGCTGATGCGCATCGACCGGGCGCTGATCGAGGCGGCGCGCGACGCCGGGGCGAATGCCTTGCAGATACTGACCAACGTCATCATCCCGCTGGCCAAGCCCGGCATCGCCATCGGCTCGATCTTCGTGGTGACGCTGGTGATGGGCGACTTCATCACCGTGCGCTTCATGTCCGGCGGACAGTCGGCCTCGGTCGGCCTGATGATGGCGAACCAGATCGCACTGCTCCAATACCCGGCCGCGGCGGCCAATGCGGTGATCCTGCTGGTCCTCGTGCTGCTGCTGGTCGGCGGCATCCTGCGCATCGTCAACATCCGCCGGGAGTTGTGAGCGATGAATTCGGAAAAGCGCGGCCCCGGCTTCTATGTGCTCACCGCCTTCTTCGTGCTGTTCGTGCTATTCCTCTACGGGCCGCTGACGACGATCTTCATCCTGTCCTTCCAGGGGCCGAATGGCGGGCTCACCTTCCCGATGAACGGGGTGTCGCTGCGCTGGTTCAACAATCTCCTGTTCGAGCAGCAGGCGGTGGGCGATTTCGGCGGCGCCTTCACCCGCTCGCTCGTGCTCGGCATCATGACCATGCTCACCACCGTGGTGGTGTCGCTGCTGGCGGGCCTCGCCTTCCGGCGCCGCTTCCTCGGGTCGGGGCCGCTGTTTTACCTGACCATCGCCAGCCTGATCGTGCCCTCGATCCTGATCTCGCTCGGCATCGGCCTTGCCTTCAACGTGTTAGGGCTGGAGACGGCCTGGTACTCCTCGGCCTTCGGCGCGCATCTCACCTGGACGCTGCCCTTCGGCCTCTTGATCATGTTCGCCGTGTTCAACCGCTTCAACCCGGCCTATGAGGAGGCCGCGCGCGACCTCGGCGCGAGCCCGTGGCAGACCTTCGCCCATGTGGTACTGCCGATCATCCTGCCGAGCCTGATCGGCGTCGGCCTGTTCGGCTTCACGCTGTCCTATGACGAGTTCGCCCGCACGCTGATGACCTCGGGCACCTTCAACACGCTGCCGCTGGAGATCTACGGCATGACCACCAACGTCACCACGCCGGTGCTCTATGCGCTGGGCACGGTGACGACGGTGTTTTCCATGGGCGTGATCATCCTCGCGCTGGTGACCATCGCGGTGCTGCGCAAGCGGCGGGCACGGCGCGTTGCCGGCTGACCTGACCCTGCGGAAATCCGTGACCGGGCAGAAGCTTGCGACAAATTTCTTGCCGGAATCAGTAGGGAACCCGATACTTCGTGGCTGGTTGGTGTCCAGAATAAGTCGCGTGGCCGGCCTGAGCCGGCCCCGAGCAAGCGGCATGGACGTGACGGGAGAAACGCCATGAACATCTGCACCACGGACCGCACCATCTGCGATCTCTTGAAGGAAGTGGCCAAGGACGACCGCAAGCACGCTTTGACCATCAAGCTGCGCAGCGGCGATCTGGTCACCGCCTACGGACCGATCGAAGTCGCGGACCGCTTTATGCTTTGCCGGCTGCACGACAACAATTACGACGGCAGCCAGCTTATCGCGCTGGACACGATCGAGTTCATCCGCTGATCGGCACGCGCCCCTCCTGACGCAGCGGCGTCGGGAGGTTGCACCGCGTGCGCCCGACGGTTAGCGTGCCGCAGAATGGTGGCATTCGGTGGCTGGGAATGAGTACGCGGGACACGCCCGAAGCGCGTCGGAAGATCGTTCGGCTCTATCTGCTCCTGGCTCTGCCGGCCTTCGCCTTCTGCTATGTGCTGGCCGCCATACAGGGCGCCAACGGGCGGCTCTCGGCGCTGCTCGGCACCATCGCGCTCGCCGGTTGCCTTGTCTGCGCCGCGGCCTATCACCTGCTCGGGCCGTCCTCGAAGCAACTGCTCTATGTCGCCGCCGGCGTCCTCGCGCTCGTGACCTTCTTCGTCGCACGCTAGCACGTCGGCGGGAAGTATTGGTCCCGCATTTTCCGGTTGAACCAGCAGAGCCCGGCTTTCATCTGGAATAGGAGGCATCAGACAGCGCGCTGCTTGCGGATTGACCATGATAATGGAAGCTGGTTAGCCTGAGCACTGGCGAAAACTCTGGGTCGGCATGACGGAAACTGCGAATTCCGAACTATTGGCGCCGATTGCCGCCGACCCGCGCGTCCAGCACATTGTCATGGACTCCGGCACACTCCCCCAGAAGGAGGCGATCGCGCTGTGGCAGGAGAGCCTCGGCGTCTTCTACGACGTGCGCCTGCGCAACAAGGCCGACCGCTTCAGTTTCCGCGCCGACGCCTATCATCTCGGTGAGATCCTGCTGACCGGCTATAGCTGTGTGGCGCAAAGCTTCGACCGCACCCGTGCCCGCATCGGCCGCGACGGGCTCGACCACATCACGCTGCAGGTCTGCCTGAGAGGCAGCCACGGACGTCGCGACGGCGGGGCCGCCGACCAGGCCAATGCGGGCGATCTCATCATCGCCGACCTTGCGCAGGCGCAGGCGACCGCGACGACGGATCATGACAGCCTCAGCCTGACGATACCGCGGCGGCTGCTGGCGCCGCTGCTGAAGACGCCGGATGAGCACAATCTGCGCCGCATCCCCGGCAATGCGCCACTCGCCGCGCTGCTGCGCAACCATCTCACCGGCCTTTATGCTGGTGCCGGCGCGATGACCGCGGACGAGGCGGAAGCGATCGTCCGCCCGACCATCGAACTGGCCGCTGCCGCGCTCAATGCCTCGATCAGCGAGGAGAGCGCCGCCTCGGTTCAGCTCGTCCTGACCCGGCAGATCAGCCGGCATATCGACCAGCATGTGCTCGATCCCGCATTGAGCGGCGAGAGCATCGCCGCCGCCTTCGGCATCTCGACGCGCAAGCTCTACTACCTGTTCGAGGCGCATGGCGGTGTGGCGGCCTATGTCACGCGCGGCAGGCTCCAGCTTGCGCGGGCGATGCTCGCCGATCCCACCCAGCAGGGCCGCAGCATCGCCGACGTCGCCGAGCTGCACGGCTTCGCCTACCGCACCAATTTCGTCCGCGCCTTCCGCCGCGAATTCGGCGTCACGCCGCGCGAGGTGCGGGCGCATGCGGCGGAGGGGCGCCGCCTGTTCGAGCGGCCCGGCGACGACACGACCATGTGGCACTGGGTTCGCCAGCTGAAGTGAAATGAGCCGGGCGCGTCGTCCTGCGGCGGCAAAGTAAACGATTCGAAAATCGAAGCAGAGATCAGCTTCACTCTCCACAGTGTAGTTTTGGGATTTGCACTACCGGATACGGATTCGGCGCCCCGGGATACATTTGCTTCCGCTGCGTCTCATTTCCTTGCATGTGCAATGATGCCTAACCCAAAGTCGCCCGCATCGCGGGGGAGGGGCCTGTCCCGCGACGCAATGGCGTTTCGGGGATGTGTCTATGACGCGGGTGAAGCTGGGTATATCGAGCGGTCGGGCCGCGGAGGCGGGTAACGGGCGCTCAGGGCGCACGCGTCATGCGGCGCTGCTGGCGACCACCGCCGTCATCGCGCTCGCCTATGCGTCGCCGGTGAGCGCGCAGACGCTCTGGACCGGCACCAATTCGAACAACTGGTTCGATCCCGGCAACTGGAGCGCCGGCCTGCCCAACAACGTCACCGACGCCGAGGTCGACAACATCGCGGTGAACGCGCCGGCGGTGTTTGCCATCGGCGCCAATGCGCGCGATCTCACCATCGGCAACAGCGCGGTCGGCTCGCTGACGGTGCAGGGTGCCGGTGTGCTGCTGACCACCAACGGCTATATCGGCCGGGGCCTCGGCTCCACCGGCACGGTGGTCGTCACCGGCACCGATTCCGTCTGGGCGAACACCGGCGATTTCTATGTCGGCGACCAGGGCAGCGGCAGCCTGACCATCGCCAATGGCGGCCAGGTCATCAGCAACGATTCCTTCGTCGGCAATGTCGGCTCGGGCCTGGTGACGGTCACCGGCACGGATTCCACCTGGACGGTCACCGATCCGCTGATCGTCGGCAATTTCGGCAGCGGCATGGTCAATGTCGACACCGGCGGGACCGTGGAGACCGAGCGGGTGACTGTCGGCGCCGCCAACGGGTCCGAAGGCTTCCTCGACATCAGCGGCGGCACGACGAGCTGGATCGCCTCCAGCGAATTCATCGTCGGTGAGGAAGGCAGCGGTACGGTCACGGTCTCCGATGGCGCCACGGTGGAATCGCAGACGCTCGCTGTCGGCTTCGGCCCTACCGGCTTCGGGCAGGTGACCATCACCGGGGTGGGCACCACGTGGACGACAACCGCCTCGACCGGCATCGGCAGCGATGGCGTCGGCCATCTGCTCATCGAGGCCGGCGCGGCATTCAATACCGTCGGCGTATCCCTCGGCACCGGTTCGGGCACGGTCACCGGCGCGGGTTCGAGCCTCACGGCAAGCGGACAGATCTTCGTCGGTGCCGGCGGCGAGAGCACGTTCACCGTATCCGACGGTGCGAGCGTGACGAGCGTCGGCGCGAACATCGCGCTCGGCGGCACCGGCACCGCGACCGTCACCAGCGGCGCCAACTGGACGAGCAGCTCGACCTTCATCGTCGGGCACTCCGGTCTCGGCACGCTCAATGTCACCGATGGCGGCACGGTGAACACGCTGGATTCCGTCCTCGGCCGCTTTGCCGCCGGCGTCGGCATCCTGAACGTCGAGGGCGAGGGGGCGAGCTTCGTCAACACCGGGAACATGGGCATCGGCAACGAGGGCACCGGTGCGCTGTCGGTCACGGCCGGCGGCACGGCGGAGGCGCAGAGCGTCCTTCTCGGCATGGAAGCGAACTCGGGTGGCAGCGCATCCATCAGCGGCGCCGGCTCGTCGCTCACCAGCAACGAATTCCTCTTCGTCGGCCTCGAAGGCAATGGCGTGATGTTCGTCGAGGACGGCGCGCAGGTAAATTCGGTGGTGGCGGGCATCGGCGCTTCGACCGGCGGCATCGGCGAGGCGACGGTCTCCGGCGCGACCTGGCTGAACAGCAGCGATCTCTTCATCGGCGCCGACGGCACCGGCGTGCTGACCATCGCCGATGGCGGCCGAGTCGAGGTCGGCGGTGCGGTGGAGATCGCCGCGGGCGCGGGCTCCTCCGGCACGCTGAACATCGGCGCCGGCGAGGGGCTTGCGGCTGCTGCCCCGGGCACGCTCGCGGCGGGCGAGATCGTCTTCGGGCCGGGCACCGGCGCCATCGTCTTCAACCACACCTCGACGAACTACCAGTTCTCCGCCGGCATGACCGGCACCGGCACCATCGACCTGTTCTCCGGCACCACGGTGCTGACCGGCAATTCGAGCGGCTTTACCGGCGCGACGACGCTCCATGGCGGCACGCTGGCGGTGAACGGCACGCTCGGCGGCACGCTGGACGTCCTCGCCGGCCGCCTACAGGGCACGGGCACGGTCGGCTCGACCACCATCGCCGGCGGCGCCGTCATCGCGCCCGGCAACTCCATCGGTACGCTGAACATCGCCGGCAACGCGACTTTCGCAGCCGGCAGCGCTTACGAGCTTGAACTCGACCCCAACAGCAGCAATGGCGACCTAATCCATGCCACCGGCACCGTCGCCATCGAGGGCGGCACGGTGGAGCATATCGGCCTTGCCGGCGCCTACAGCCCCCTGCGCACCTATACCATCGTCACCGCCGACGGCGGCGTGGACGGCGAGTTCGCGGCGGTGACGTCCGATTTCGCCTTCCTCGACCCGACGCTGAGCTACGACCCGAACAACGTCTATCTCACGCTCATCCGCAACGACGTCGATTTCGGCGCGGTCGGCCTGACCCCGAACCAGATCGCCACCGGCAATGGCACGGAAAGCCTCGGTCTCGGCAATCCGCTCTATGACGCGGTGCTCGGCCTGTCGGCCGCGCAGGCGCGCGGTGCCTTCGACTTGCTATCGGGCGAGATCCACGCCTCGGCCAAGAGCGTGCTGATCGACGACAGCCGCTTCGTCCGCGAGGCGGCGATCGACCGCGTGCGTGCGGCGCTGGGAGGCGTCGGCGCCTCGGTCTCGCCGGTGATGGCCTATGGCGAGGGCGGGCCGCAATCCGCCGCTCCGACCACCGACCGCTTCGCCATCTGGGGGCAGGGCTTCGGCTCCTGGGGCCAGATCGACGGCGACGGCAACGCGGCGCAGATCAATAGCTCGACCGGGGGCTTCTTTCTCGGCGCCGACGCGCCGATCTTCGAGACTTGGCGGCTCGGCGTCATCGCCGGCTACAGCCGGACCAATTTCGACGTGGACGCCCGCGCCTCCTCGGGCAGCAGCGACAATTACCCGCTCGGCATCTATACCGGCACGCAGTGGGGCAATCTCGGCTTCCGCTCCGGCCTCGCCTATACGTGGCACGAGATCGACACCAGCCGCTCCGTCGCCTTCCCCGGCTTCAGCGAGAGCCTGACGAGCAGCTACGATGCCTCGACCTTCCAGGCCTTCGGCGAGCTCGGCTACCGCATCGATGTGCAGGCTGTGGCGTTCGAGCCCTTCGCCAACGTCGCCTATGTCAGCTTCGACAGTGACGGCTTCACCGAGCAATGGGGTGCCGCGGCGCTTTATGCCGGCGGGCAGACCACCGACACCACTTTCACCACCCTCGGCCTGCGCGTCGCGGCCGGGCTCGGCCTCGCCGGCGCCGACGTCACGCTGCGCGGCACGCTCGGCTGGCGCCACGCCTTCGGCGACGTGACGCCGCTCTCGACGCAGGCTTTCGCCGGCGGCGATCCCTTCACCATCGCCGGCGTGCCGATCGCGGAGAATGCCGCCGTCGTCGAGGCGGGACTCGACT
Source organism: Ancylobacter novellus DSM 506 (assembly GCF_000092925.1). NCBI lineage: Bacteria > Pseudomonadati > Pseudomonadota > Alphaproteobacteria > Hyphomicrobiales > Xanthobacteraceae > Ancylobacter > Ancylobacter novellus. Next base: position 104,878 of record NC_014217.1, read on the forward strand.
GGAACCTGACGCCGCAGGCGACGCTGGGCGTCGCCTATAACGGCCAACTCGCCTCCGACGCGCAGCAGAACGGCTTCACCGCGCGGCTGACGGTCGAGTTCTGACGGCAGGCGGCGTCCTTTGAAGCGCCCGGCTATGCCGAGCGCTTCTGGTTGTAGACGTCGAGGCAGACGGCGCCGAGCAGGACGAGGCCCTTGATCACCTGCTGATAGTCGATGCCGATGCCGAGGATCGACATGCCGTTGTTCATCACGCCCATGATCAGCGCGCCGATCACCGCGCCGCCGACGCGGCCCACGCCGCCATAGGCCGAGGCGCCGCCGATGAAGCAGGCGGCGATGACGTCGAGCTCGAAGCCGAGGCCGGCCTTGGGCGTCGCCGTGTTCAGCCGCGCGGCGAAGACGAGGCCGGCCAGTGCCGCCAGCACGCCCATGTTCACGAAGGTGAGGAAGGTCAGCCGCTCGGTCTTGATGCCGGAGAGCTTGGCCGCCTTCTCATTGCCGCCGACCGCGTAGATCTGCCGGCCGATCGTGGTGCGGGTGGTGACGAAGGCGTAGAGCGCGATCAGCGCCGTCATGATGACGAGCACGTTCGGCAAGCCGCGATGCGAGGCGATGAGATAGGCGAAATAGACGATCACCGCGAAGAACAACAGGTTCTTCACCAGGAAGAAGCCGTAGGGCTCGGTCTCGATGTGATGCGCCTCCTGCCGGGCGCGGCTGCGGAAATTCTGCCAGACCAGCACCAGCGCCAGCACCGCGCCGATGGCGAGCGAGGTCGGGTAGAGCGTGCCGGCGCCCGGCACGAGTTCCGGGATGAAGCCGGAGGACAGCTTCTGGAAGGCCGGCGGGAAGGGGCCGACCGACTGGCCGGCGAGGATGGCGAGCGCCAGCCCCTTGAACACCAGCATGCCCGCCAGCGTGACGATGAAGGACGGGATCTTGAAATAGGCCACCCAGTAACCCTGCGCCGCACCGATCAGCCCGCCGAGCGCCAGGCAGATGAGGACGGCCAGAATGGAGGGCATGCCGAACTTCACCATCAGCACCGCCGCCACTGCGCCGATGAAGCCCGCCACCGAGCCGACCGAGAGGTCGATATGGCCGGTGACGATGACCAGCAGCATGCCCAGCGCCATGATGACGATGTAGCTGTTCTGCAGCACGAGGTTGGTGAGGTTGAGCGGGCGCAGCAGCGTGCCGTCGGTCACCACCTGGAAGAAGATCATGATGGCGAAGAGCGAGATCAGCATCCCGTATTCGCGCAGATTGTTCTTCACGAAGCCCGCGTGGCGCGGCTTGTCCTTCAGCGCGGTGTCGCTCATGAGCGGTCTCCCTTGCGCATGATGGCGCGCATGATCTTTTCCTGTGTCGCCTCGGCGGCGGGGAACTCGCCGACGAAGGCGCCCTCATTCATCACGCAGATGCGGTCGCAGATGCCGAGCAGTTCCGGCATCTCGGAGGAGATGACCACCACGCCTTTGCCGGCATCCGCGAGCTCGTTGATGATGCAGTAGATTTCGTACTTGGCGCCGACGTCGATGCCGCGCGTGGGCTCGTCGAGGATCAGCACCTTGGGGTCGGTGAACAGCCATTTCGACAGCACCACCTTCTGCTGGTTGCCGCCGGAGAGCTTGCCGGCCTCCTGGTAGACACTGTGGCTGCGGATGCGCATGCGGCCGCGATAGTCGGAGGCGACGGCGAGCTCCCTCACGTCGTCGATCACCTGCGCGGAAGAAACCGCGGCGAGGTTCGCCAGCGTGACGTTCTTGCGCACGTCCTCGTTCAGCAGCAGGCCGAGTTCCTTGCGGTCCTCGGTGACATAGGCGAGGCCGGCGTCGATGGCCCGGCGCACGGTCGATAGGTCCGCCTCCCGCCCCTCGATCTCGGCGCGGCCGCCGATCTTCTGGCCCCAGGAGCGGCCGAAGATGCTCATGGCGAACTCGGTGCGCCCGGCGCCCATCAGCCCTGCGATGCCGACGATCTCGCCGCGTCGGACCTCGAAGTCGACGTCCTTGATCACCTGCCGGTCGGCATGGAGGGGGTGGTGGACCGACCAGTCGGCTACCCGGAAGATCGTCTCGCCGATCTTCGGCTCGCGCTTGGGGAAGCGGTGCTCGAGGTCGCGGTCGACCATCTTGCGGATGATGCGGTCTTCCTCCACCGCGCCCTCGTGGCAGTCCATGGTGTCGACGGTGCGCCCGTCGCGCAGCACGGTGATGCGGTCGGCGACCTTCGAGACCTCGTTCAGCTTATGCGAGATGAGGATAGAGGAGATGCCCTGCGCGCGGAATTCGCGCAGCAGGTCGAGCAGCGCCGCACTGTCCTTCTCCGAGAGGCTGGCGGTCGGCTCGTCGAGGATGAGCAGGCGCACCTTCTTCGACAGCGCCTTGGCGATCTCGACGAGCTGCTGCTTGCCGACGCCGATGTCGGTGACGAGTGTATCCGGCTCCTCGTTGAGGCCGACCTTGGCGAGCAATTCGCGGGTGCGCCGGTGCACGGCGCCGCGGTCGATGACGCCAAAGCGCGCCGGCGGATTGGCGATGAAGATGTTCTCCGCGATCGACATCAGCGGGATCAGCGCCAGTTCCTGATGGATGATGATGATGCCGAGCGCCTCGGAATCGATGATGTCGCGGAAGCGCCGCTCCTCGCCGTCGAACATGATCGAGCCGTCATAGGAGCCGTGCGGGTAGACCCCGCTCAGGACCTTCATCAGCGTCGACTTGCCCGCGCCGTTCTCGCCGACGAGGGCGTGGATCTCGCCCGGCTCGACCTCGAACGAGACATCGTTCAGCGCCTTCACGCCGGTGAAGTGCTTGCTGATGCCCCGCATCTCCAGAAGTGCGCTCATGTTGCGCTCCGCGTTCCGCACGATGACCGCGCCGGCACGGGGCCGGCGCGGGCCGCAACCTGCATCCGCCGTCAGTTGATCTGGTCGGCCTTGTAGTAGCCGGACCCGACCAGCACCTTCTCCCAGTTGCCCTTGTCGACGACGACCGGCTTCAGGAGATAGGACGGCACGACCTTCACGCCGTTATTGTAGGTCTTGGTGTCGTTGACGGTGACTTCCTTGCCGCTTAGCGAGGCGTCGACCATGTCGGCGGTGACCTTGGCGAGGTCGCGCGTGTCCTTGAAGATGGTCGAGTACTGCTCGCCGGCGAGGATCGACTTCATGGATGGCACCTCGGCGTCCTGCCCGGTCACCACCGGCATCTTCATGCCGCCCGAGCCGTAGCCCACGCCCTTGAGCGAGGAGAGGATGCCGATGGACAGCCCGTCATAGGGCGAGAGCACGCCGTCGATGCGCTTGTCGTTGTAATAGGCGCTGAGCAGGTTATCCATGCGCGCCTGGGCGGTCGCGCCGTCCCAGCGTAGCGTCGAGACCTTGTCCATGCCCATCTGGCCGGAAGCCACCTTCAGCGTGCCGTTGTCGATCAGCGGCTTCAGCACCGACATGGCGCCGTCGTAGAAGAAGTAGGCGTTGTTGTCGTCTGGCGAGCCGCCGAACAGCTCGATGTTGAAAGGGCCCTTGTTCTCGGGATAGCCGAGGCCCTTGAGCAGGGACTGCGCCTGCAGCACGCCGACCTGGAAATTGTCGAAGGTCGCGTAATAGTCGACGTTCGGCGTGTCGCGGATCAGCCGGTCATAGGCGATGACCTTGATGCCCTGGGCCTGCGCCTGCTTCAGCACGTCGGAAAGCGTGGTGCCGTCGATCGAGGCGATGACCAGGACCTTCGCGCCCTTGGTCACCATGTTCTCGATCTGCGAGAGCTGGTTGGGGATGTCGTCCTCGGCATATTGCAGGTCGGTGTCGTAGCCGCGCTCCTTGAGCACCTTCACCATGTTGTCGCCGTCCGCGATCCAGCGGGCGGAGGACTTGGTTGGCATGGCGATACCCACCGTGCCCTTGTCCTGGGCCGAGGCGGGAACCGCGAAGGAGAGGGCGAGGGCGCCCAGCGCGAAGGCGGAAAGCGTAGTCGTGAGGCGTTTCATGTCGAACTCCCTTGGGGTTTCGGTGGCCGCGTTTCACGTGCCGTTTTCTTGGCGGGCGGTGCTGCGGGGTGCAGAGCGCCGCATGATGGAAGTGGGTCAGGCGCCTCCTAGCCGCACGCGCGGCTCGGCGTGTCCGCGCACGCCGATGTCGAGGAGGAAGGTCTTGCCGTGATGGGGGTCGGCGGCGCGGGCCGCCTCGTCCATGTTCTCGAAGGCGGAGGTGACCAGCACGCGGTCGAAGGCCGGGCCGACGAAAACCGGGCAACTCGTCTGCCGCGCGGGGACGGCGACGCTGCGGACGAGGTCTCCCGCCGGCGTATAGGCCTCCAGCCGGCCGCCGCCCCAGATGGCGCACCAGACGAGGTCCTCGGCATCCGTCACCGCGCCGTCGAACCCGCCGGCGCCGGTGTGGACGCGCAGCACGGATGGGCTCTCCAGCGGCAGGCCGGTAGCTGGGTCGAGCCGCACCCGGTGAAGCCGGTTCGCCTTCGTATCGGCGAAGTAGCCGAGCGTGCCGTCCGGCGAGAAGCAGATGGCGTTTGGGATAGTGATGCCGGGGAAGAGAGGCGCCACCGCGCCGTCGCGATAGGCGTAGATCGTCCCGGCCTCCCGCTCGGCATGGCGGCCCATGGTGCTGATCCAGAAGGTGCCGCTCGGATGCACGCGCCCGTCATTCGAGCGGGTGGCCGGGTTGCCGGCCTCGATGTCCGCGACAGGCTCCAGCCGGCCGCCGGCGATGTCGCGCAGCACCAGCCCGTTCTCCGTCAGCAGCAGCTGGCGGCGGTCGTCGACCATGGCCAGCGCGCTCGCCATGAAGGGCAGCGAATGGACGGTGACGGCCCCCCCGGCGAGCCGGGCCTCGCAGAGCCGCTTTTCGAGGATGTCGAACCACCAGGCGGTGTCGCGCGCCGCATCGTAGCTCGGCCCCTCGCCGAGATGGCAGCGCTCCTCGCACAGTACCGCGACCGGCAGTGTCTCCAGCGTCGGCTCCGTGGTGGCAGGCGCCTGCGCGCTAGTGATTGTCACGCGGCACTCCCTTGGTCTGGGCGATGCGCTGGTAGCGCACCGCCGGTTCCAGCACCGCGCCGGTCTCGAGCTGCCCGACCAGGCCGCGCTGGATCTCCTGCCAGGGCGTCTGGTGGGCGGGATAGTGGTAGCCGCCCTGCGCAACGAGTTCCTGCCGGCGGCGTTCCAGCTCCTCTTCCGGCACCAGCATGTCGGCGCTGTTGCGCTTCAGGTCGATGCGCACCCGGTCGCCGGTGCGGAGCACCGCGAGGCCGCCGCCGGCCGCCGCCTCGGGAGAGGCGTTGAGGATGGAGGGGGAGCCGGAGGTGCCGGACTGGCGCCCGTCACCGATGCAGGGCAGCGAATGGATGCCCGCCTTGATGAGGTAGTCGGGCGCGCGCATGTTCACCACTTCCGCCGCGCCGGGATAGCCGACGGGACCGGCCCCGCGCATGAACAGGACCGTCATCTCGTCGACGGCCAGCGCGGGATCGTCGATGCGCGCGTGATAGTCCTCCGGCCCGTCGAACACGACGGCGCGCCCCTCGAACGCCTCCGGATCGTCGGGGTTGGACAGATAGCGCGCGCGGAACTCGGGCGAGATGACGCTCATCTTCATGATGGCGGAAGAGAAGAGATTGCCGCGCAGCACGCGGAAGCCCGCCTTCTCCTTCAGGGGCCGGTCATAGGGCCGGATGACGTCCTCGTCGGCGATGGCCGAATCGCGGCAGTTCTCGCCGATGCTGCGGCCATTGGCGGTGACGGCGTCCTCATGGACGAGGCCCTGCGCCATCAGCTGGTTCACCACGGCGGGGACGCCGCCGGCGCGGTAATAGTCCTCGCCGAGATAGGCTCCGGCCGGCTGGAGATTGACCAGCAGCGGCACGTCCTCGCCATGCGCCTGCCAGTCGTCGATCGAGAGCTCGACGCCGACATGGCGGGCGAGCGCGTTCAGGTGCACCGGCGCATTGGTCGAGCCGCCGATGGCGGAGCAGACCCGAATGGCGTTGAGGAAGGCCTCGCGGGTGAGGATGTCGGAAGGCTTCAGGTCTTCATGCACCATCTCGACGATGCGCAGGCCGGTGCGGTAGGCGGCCTCCTGCCGGTCGCGATAGGGCGCGGGGATGGCCGCCGCGCCGGGAAGCTGCATGCCCAGCGCCTCGGCGAGCGAGTTCATGGTCGTCGCCGTACCCATGGTGTTGCAGTAGCCGGTGGAGGGAGCGGAGGAGGCGACGAGCTTCACGAAGCCCTGGTAGTCGATCTCGCCGGTGGCGAGCAGCTCGCGCGCCTTCCACACGATGGTGCCCGAGCCGGTGCGCTCGCCCTTGTACCAGCCGTTCAGCATCGGCCCGACCGAGAGGGCGATGGCCGGGATGTTCACGGTGGCCGCCGCCATCAGGCAGGCGGGCGTGGTCTTGTCGCAACCGATGGTCAGCACCACCCCGTCGAGCGGATAGCCGTAGAGCACCTCGACGAGGCCGAGATAGGCGAGGTTGCGGTCGAGCCCGGCGGTGGGGCGCTTGCCGGTCTCCTGGATGGGATGGACCGGGAATTCGATGGCGATGCCGCCGGCCTCGCGTATGCCCTCGCGCACCCGCTTGGCGAGTTCGAGGTGGTGGCGATTGCAGGGCGAGAGGTCCGAGCCGGTCTGGGCGATGCCGATGATCGGCCGCCCGCTCTGCAACTCCTCCTGGCTGAGGCCGTAGTTCAGGTAGCGCTCCAGGTAGAGCGCTGTCATGTCGGCATTGGCCGGGTTGTCGAACCAGGCTCGGGAGCGGAGCGTGCGGTCGGTTTTCTGTGTTTTTCCGTGCATGGCGGCGCTCCTCATTCAGACGGTCGAAAATCGGTAGAGCGAGACGTGGCGGTAGGTCTCGCCGGGGTCGAGGCGGGCCGAGGGGAAGTTCGGCCGGTTCGGCGTGTCCGGCCACGCCTGCGGCTCGAGGCAGAAGGCGTCGGACTGGCGGTGCAGCCGGCGGAACTTCCCCTCCGTCGTGCCGTCGAGGAAATTGCCTGAGTAGAATTGCAGGCCCGGCTGGTCGGTCAGAAGTTCCAGGACGCGGCCGGACGCAGGATGCTCGACGCGGGCGGCGAGGCGCGGCTCGGCGGTCCGGCCGCCGGCGACGCAGAAATTGTGGTCGTAGCCACGCCCGAGCCGGAGTTGCTCGTGCGCTTCTCGTATCCGCCCGCCGATCAGCCGGGGGATGCGGAAATCGAAGGGCGTGCCGGCGACGGGTGTAGGGCCACCGACCGGGATCGCCGCGGCGTCGATCGGCAGATAGGCGTCGGCGTGGAGGGTCAGCTCGTGGCCGAGCACGTCGCCGCCGGCTTCGACGCCGGCGAGGTTGAAGAAGCCATGATGGGTGAGGTTGACGATGGTCGGCCGGCTGGTCGTCGCCTCGAAGGCGATGGAGAGTTCGCGGGGCCCGGTGAGCGCATAGGTGACGCGGACATCGAGTTCGCCCGGAAAACCCTGGTCGCCATCGGGACTGGTGAGGCCGAGCGTCACGGAGGGGACGGACCCGTCGGCCAGCGCCTCGACGCTCCAGAGCCGGCGGTCGAAGCCGTCCGGGCCGCCATGCAGCGCGTTGGCGCCGTTATTGGCGGGGACTTGGCAGGTGGTACCGTCGAGCGGGAAGCGGCCGCCGGCGATGCGATTGGCATAGCGCCCCACCGCGGCGCCGAAATAGCGCCGGTGCGCTTCATAGGGGGCGAGGTCGTCATGGCCGAGCACGATGTCGGCGAGGCGGCCGTCGCGGTCGGGTACATGCAAGGCCTGCACGGCCGCACCATGGGTGATGATCGCGACCTCGAAACCGCCCTCGCCGGCGAGGCGGATGCGCTCGACCGCCCGCCCGTCGGACAGGGTTCCGAAGGGTTCGCGGAGGAGGGGGGACGCATGGGCGGCAGCGTGCATGGTCAGTACTCGAACGGTTCGGCGATGGAGCGCCGGCCGAGCAGGAAGGCGTCGGCGACGAGGGCCAGCGGGGCGAGATCGACATCGGAGCGCCCGCCGCGGACCAACTCGACGAAACGGGCGTAGATGCCGCGATACTCGGCCTCCTTCTCGTCCACCAAGACGGCGCCGTCATGGACGAGCCGCGCGCCGCCGGAGGAGAGGACGATCTGGCCGGCCTCGGTCTCGATGCGGATGTCCCAGGTTTGCGGGCCGGTCTGCAGGAAGTCGAGCTCGGCCCGGATCGGGATGCCGGCGACGTCGGAAAGGCCGAGCTCGGCGGCGATGGGCGCGTCGCGATTGGTCGGGAAGGCGAGGTGGGCTTTGGTCACAAATACCGGGCGCGGCAGGATCTGCGTCAGGATCGACAGCGCGTTGATGGCGGGGTCGAACACGCCAAGCCCGCCCGGCTCCCAGATCCATTCCTGTCCCGGATGCCAGACGCGTACATCCTCCTTCCATTCGATGATCACGGAACGGATGGCGCGCTCCGCCAGAAAGGTCCGCGCGGGCTCCACGGCAGGTGCGAAACGCGAGTGCCAGGTGGCGAACAGCGTCCTGCCGGAAGCCTCGGCGGCGGCGACGAGGGGACCGAGCTCACTCACCGTGGCGCCCGGCGGCTTTTCCAGCAGCACATGCTTGCCCGCGGCCAGCGCGGCTTCGGCCTGCGCGCGGCGCACCTGCGGCGGCGTGCAGAGCGCCACCGCGTCGATGTCGGCACTATCCGCCAGCAGGTCGTCGAGCGTGGCGAAATGCGCCACGCCGTCCAGCGCGGCGTTGCGACTGGCGACAGCCGCGAGCTCGATACCCTCGGTCGCTGCAATGGCGGGGATGTGCTGATCGCGGGCGATCTTGCCGAGGCCGACGATGGCGAGGCGGATGGGAGCCATGGTCAGCGCCCCCAGCTCAGCACGAGCGGATCGAGCCGGCGCGCGATCTCGATCAGCCCGGCGCGGGTGGCCGGGTGCAGGGTCGGCAGCGGTGCGCGCAGCGTCTCATGGGCGATGACGCCGCCCTCCTGCATCAGCGCCTTGCAGGCGGCGAGGCCGCATTGCCGGTTCTCGTAATTGATCAGCGGCAGCCAGCGCATATAGGCGTCGACCGCCGCCTCGCGATCGCCGGCGACATAGGGGTCGATGATCTGGCGGATGCCGTCCGGATAGCCGCCCCCGGTCATGGCGCCGGTCGCGCCGGCGTCGAGGTCGGCCATCAACGTGATCGCCTCCTCGCCGTCCCACGGGCCGACGATCGCGTCGCCGCCGGCCTCGATCAGCGCGCGCAGTTTCGCGGCGGCCTGCGGCACCTCGATCTTGAAATAGGCGAGGTGCTCGATCTCCTTCGCCATCCTCGCGAGGAACGGCACGGAGAGCGGCGTGCCGGCGATGGGGGCGTCCTGTACCATGATCGGGATGTCGATGGCGTCGCAGACGGCACGGTAGAAATCGTAGATCGCTCCTTCCGGCACGCGGAAGGTGGCGCCGTGATAGGGCGGCATGATCATTACCATCGCCGCGCCCATCTCCTGCGCGCGTCGCGAGCGCTCGGCGCAGACATGGGTGGCGAAATGGGTGGTGGTGACGATGACCGGCACCCGCCCACCGACATGCTCCAGCACCGTCTCCATCACCAGGTCGCGCTCCTCGTCGGTCAACACGAACTGCTCGGAGAAATTGGCGAGGATGCACAGGCCGTGCGAGCCGGCGTCGATCATGAAGTCGATGGCGCGCTTCTGGCCGTCGAGGTCGAGCCGGCCGTCGGCGTCGAACACCGTCGGTGCGACGGGGAAGACGCCCTTATAGGGACCGGCGGCGGAACTGGTCGTCATCGGGAACTCTCAGTGATTGTCGCGGGCGACCGGCGAACCGGAACGTCCGACCAGGAAATCGAAATCGGCGCCGCGGTCGGCCTGCAGCACATGGTTGACATAGAGGCGCTGATAACCACGCGCGGCGTGGGGCTCCGGCGCCACCCAGGCGGCGCGGCGCGCGGCGAGTTCGGCCTCGTCGACATGCAGATGCAGCGAGCGGGCGGGGACGTCGAGGGTGATCAGGTCGCCATTTTGCACCAGAGCGAGCGGCCCGCCGGCAGTCGCCTCCGGCGCGACGTGCAGAACCACGGTGCCATAGGCGGTGCCGGACATGCGCGCGTCGGAGATGCGGATCATGTCGCGCACGCCGGCGCGAAGGAGCTTGGCCGGCAGCGGCATGTTGCCGACCTCGGCCATGCCCGGATAGCCCTTCGGCCCGCAGTTCTTCAGCACCATGATGCAGTCGGCGTCGATGTCGAGCGCCTCGTCGTTCACCGCGTGGTGCATCTCCTCGACGCTCTCGAAGACCACAGCGCGGCCGGTGTGTTGCATCAGTTCCGGCGATGCGGCGGAGGGCTTTATGACGGCCCCGTTCGGGGCGAGATTGCCGGTGAGGATGGCGATTCCGGCCTCGGCCTTGAACGGCGCATCGAAGGGCGTGATGACCTCCGCGTTCCAGCATTGGGCGGCTGCCACGTTCTCCCAGATGCTGCTGCCATTCACCGTGAGTGCGTCCTTGTGGAGCAGGCCGCGCTCGCCGAGCGCGCGCAGCACGGCGGGTAGGCCGCCGGCATAATAGAAGTCCTCCATCAGGAAGCGCCCGGACGGCATGAGGTCGACGAGGCAGTGAATGTTCCGGCCGAGCCGGTCGAAATCGGCCAGCGTCAGCTCGACGCCGACGCGCCCGGCGATGGCGAGCAGATGCACCACCGCATTGGTCGAGCCGCCAATGGCCGCGAGCGTGCGGATGGCGTTCTCGAAAGCCTCGCGGGTGAGGATGTCGGAGGGCTTCAGGTCCTCCTTGACCATCTCGACGATGCGCCGGCCGGCCATACGCGCGAGCAGGTTGCGCCTTGCGTCGGCGGCGGGGATGGCGGCGTTCTCCGGCAGGCCGATGCCGAGCGCTTCCACCATCGAGGCCATGGTCGAGGCGGTGCCCATGGTCATGCAAGACCCGGCCGAGCGGTTCATCGCCGCCTCGGCCTCGTGGAACTCGGCAAGCGTGATCTCGCCGGCGCGCAGTTGCTCGCTCATCGAGATGATGTTGGTGCCCGAGCCGATGATCTGGCCGCGATAGACGCCGCGCAATTGCGGCCCGCCAGAGACGCCGATGGCCGGTAGGTCGGCGGAAGCCGCGCCCATGAGCAGGGCCGGGGTGGTCTTGTCGCAGCCCATCAGCAGCACCACGCCGTCGAGCGGATGGGCGCGGATGGCCTCCTCCACATCCATCGAGGCGAGGTTGCGGAACAGCATGGCGGTCGGGCGCATCGTCACCTCGCCGAGCGAGGAGACGGGGAATTCCAGCGGATAGCCGCCGGCATCCAGCACGCCGTAGCGCACATGCTCGGCGAGATCGCGGAAATGGCCGTTGCAGGGGGTGAGCTCGGACCATGTGTTGCAGATGCCGATTACCGGCCGACCATCGAAGCGGTCCTGCGGCTGGCCGGAATTCTTCAGGAAGGAGCGGTAGTAGAAGCCCATCTTGTCCTGCCGGCCGAACCAGGCCTGACTGCGCAAGGGCCTACCGCTGCCGGGCTTCTTCGATCCGTGGTCGCTATCGTCGCTCATCGAGGCACCCGTCAGCCCGTCGCGCCCTGGCGGCGCAGGCCGTTGAAGATCACGTTCGTCATCGCCGCGGCGGCTGCCTCGGCGTCCTTGTCGGCGATGGTCTCGACGATGCGTTCATGCGCGGCGACGGCGATGCCGTGCTCGCGCGCATCGACCGGGGCGGAGAGCACGAAGGAGGCGCGCAGCGCCGCCTCGATCACCGCGCCGATCGAGCGCATGAACGGATTGCCGGAGGCGGCGGCAACGGCGACATGGAGGGCGAGGTCGGCCTCGGCGAAGCCGCTCGAGGCGCCGGGCTCGTCGGCCATCCGGGCGACCGCCCGGCGCATCACTTCGAGGTCGTTCTCCGTGCGCCGCTCGGCGGCGAGCGCCGCGGCGCGCGGCTCGACGGCGAGGCGGATCTCGGCGAGGTCGCGCAGGAACTGCTTGTTGATGCCGGCGTCGAGGTGCCAGGCGAGCACGTCGGGGTCGAACATGTTCCAGGCCGCGCGCTCGCGCACCACCGTGCCCACCCGCGCCTTGGTGGAGAGCAGGCCCTTGGCCACCAGCGTCTTCACGCTCTCGCGCAGCACCGGCCGCGACACGCCGAAGATCAGGGTCAGCTCGGCATCGCCGGGAAGCTTCGCGCCCTCGCCATAGCGGCCGGCGATGATGTCGATGCCGATGGTGCGCGCGACCTCGGCATGGTTGGAATGGGCGCGGCGGGCGGGGATGACGATGATCTGCGACGTCACGGTTTGGCAACTCCGGCTGGCCGCAGGCGCGAGCGGCGCGCCATGTGGAGCGTGATCTGCTGGAAGGCGATGAAGGCGAAGAGCAGCAGCCCGGTGGCGATCTTCGCCCACCAGCTCGACAGCGAGCCGTCGAAGCTGATGTAGGTCTGGATCAGCCCCTGGATCAGCACGCCGAGGAAGGAGCCGAAGACGAAGCCGTAGCCGCCCGACAGCAGCGTGCCGCCGATCACCACCGCCGCGATGGCATCGAGCTCGACGCCGACCGCCGAGAGAGAATAGCCGCTCGACGTGTAGAGCGAGAAGACGATGCCGGACAGCCCGGCGAGCACGCTGGAGAGCGTATAGATGAGCACGGTGGTGCGCGCGACGTTGATGCCCATCAGCCCGGTGGCGGCGCGCGAGCCGCCGAGCGCATAGACGTTGGCGCCGAAGCGGGTGAGGTGCAGCAGCGCCATGCCGGCGGCGACGATGGCGAGCATGATCATCGCCGGCACGGTGAGACGCGCCCCGCCGGCAAGCCGGATCGCGTGGTCGGAGAGGTTCGCATAGAGGTCGGCGGTGATCGGGATCGAGTCCGTCGACATCAGGAAGCTCAGCCCCCGCGCCAGGAACATGCCGGCCAGCGTGACGATGAAGGGCGGCAGCTCGAAATACTGGATGGTCGCCCCCATCGCTGCGCCGAAGGCGGCGCAGAGCAGAAGGATGACGACGAAGGCGGCAAACGGCGGCACGCCCCAGCGCTCGATGGCGAGCGCCAGGAAGACGGTGGTGAAGCCGATCACCGAGCCGACCGACAGATCGATGCCGCCGGAGATGATGACGAAGGTCATCCCCACCGCGACGATGCCGAGGAAGGCGTTGTCGGTGAGCAGGTTCATCACCACCCGCAGCGAGGCGAAATTCGGATAGGCGAGCGAGCAGATCAGGAAGCCGGCGAGGAACACCGCGGTGGTGGCAAAGACCGGCATGAGGCGATTGAGCGAACGGGTCACTTGCGCCTCCTCACGAACGGCTTCGGTTGAGGAGCACGCCGAGGCCGGCGAAATGGCCGGCGACGCGCGGCGACTGGGCGAGCAGCACGGCGAGCACCACCACCGCCTTGACGACGAGGTTGGTCTCGGGCGGGAAGCCGGAGAGCAGGATGCCGGTGTTCATCGCCTGGATGATCAGCGCGCCCACCACCGCCAGCACCACGCTGAAGCGCCCGCCGAACAGCGAGGTGCCGCCGATGACGACGGCGAGGATGGCGTCGAGCTCCAGCCACAGCCCGGCATTGTTAGCGTCGGCGCCGAGGATGTCGGCGGCGGCGACGATGCCGGCGAGCGCCGCGCACAGCCCGCTCCACATGTAGACGGCGACGGTGATAAGCTTCGTGCCGATGCCGGCCAGCGCGCTGGCGCGCGGATTGCCGCCGGTCGCCTCGATCATCAGGCCGAGCGCGGTGCCGCGCACGATGAGCAGCGTCAGCGCCAGCATGCCGAAGGTCAGCACCACTGGCGTCGGCAGGCCGAGCACCGAGCCGCCCCCGCCAAGTAAGGCGAGGTCGGGCGAGGAAAAGGTGACGATGCGGCCTTCGGTGATGAGCTGGGCGATGCCGCGCCCCGCCACCATCAGGATCAGCGTCGCCACGATGGGCTGGATACCGAGCATGGCGACCAGCAGCCCGTTCCACAGGCCGCACAGCAGGCCGGCACCGAGCGCGGCGGCGAGCACGACGGGCAGCGCATGGCTGTCGGCGAGGCTGGCGGCGATGGCGCCGCAGATCGCCATCACCGCGCCGACCGACAGGTCGATCCCGCGCATGGCGATGACCAGCACCATGCCGATGGAGAGCAGCGCCACCGGCGCGCCCCGGTTCAGCACGTCGATGACGCTGCCGAAGACGCGCCCGTCGCGTATGTGGAAGTCGAAGAATTGCGGCGAGACCATCCAGTTCGCCAGCAGGATGAGGATGAGCGCGGCGACCTGCGAGGTGCCGATGCGCGGCAGGCGAATGGCCATTCCCGCCTCCCTCACATCGGCGCCGCGACCGATGCGGGCGCATCGGCGGCGATGGCGGCGAGTATGGCGGGCACGTCGACCTCGTCCCCGGTGAGACGGGCGACATGGGCGCGGTCGCGCAACACCACGACCTCGTCGGCATAGGTGACGATCTCCTCAAGCTCGGAGGAGACGACGAGCAGGGCCATGCCCTCGGCGCAGAGGTCGCGGATCAGGCCGATGATCTCGGCATGGGCGCCGACATCGATGCCGCGCGTCGGCTCGTCGAGGATGAGCAGGCGCGGCGCGGTGGCGAGCCAGCGGGCGAGCAGCACCTTCTGCTGGTTGCCGCCGGAGAGCAGCCCGACAGGGCGCTCCGGGTCGGGCGGGCGGATGTCGAGCAGGCGGATGAACTTGGCCGCGATGTCGTCCTGCTCGCGGCGCGGCAGCGGCTTCAGCGGGCCGCGCTTTGCCTGCAGCGCCAGCACGATGTTCTCGCGCACGGTGAGGTCGGCGACGATGCCCTCGGTCTTGCGCTCCTCCGGGCAATAGCCGAAGCCGAGACGCATCGCCTCGTGCGGCGAGGAGAGGACGACGCGCGCGCCGCCCACCTCGGCGGTGCCGCTGTCGGCGCGCTCGGCGCCGAAGACGAGGCGGACGGTCTCGGTGCGGCCCGAGCCGAGCAGGCCGGCGAGGCCGACCACATGGCCGGCGCGCAACGTCAGGTCGAAGGGGGCGACATAGCCGGCCTTGCCGAAGTCTTCGAAGGCGGCGACGGGTTCCGCCTCGGCCGCCGCGGTGCGCGGCGGGCGCTGGGCGGTGGCGGCGCTCAGTTCGCGCCCGAGCATCATCCGCACGAGGTCGATGCGCGGCAGCTCGGCGATCGGGGCGGTGCCGGCGAGGCGGCCATTGCGCAACACGGTGATCCGGTCGCAGATCGCATAGACCTGGTCGAGGAAATGGGTGACGAAGACGATGCCGATGCCGCGGGCCTTGAGCTGGCGCATCACGGTGAACAGCACCTCGACCTCGTGCGCGTCGAGGCTGGCGGTGGGCTCGTCGAGGATCAGCACGCGCGCCGACTGGTCGACCGCGCGGGCGATGGCGACGATGTGCCGGATGGCGACCGAATAGGTCTCCAGCGGCGCGGCGACGTCGATGGACAGGCCGAACTCGGCGAGCAGGGCCTGCGCGCGCCGGCGCATCTCGCCCTCGCGGACAAAGCCGAGACGGGTCGGCTGGCGGCCAAGGAACAGGTTCTGCGCCACCGATAGGTTCGGCGCGAGATTGACCTCCTGGTAGACGGTGGCGATGCCGAGCTTGGTCGCCTCGCCGGCGGAGCGCGGCGCGATCTCGGCGCCTTCCAGCCGCATGGTGCCGGCATCGCGGGTGACGACGCCGGTCATCGTCTTGATCAGCGTCGACTTGCCCGCGCCGTTCTCGCCGAGCAGCGCATGGATCTCGCCGCGGCGCAGGGTGAAGTCGACCTTGTCCAGCGCCATGAGGCCGGTGAAGGATTTCGAGAAGCCGGTGAGTTCGAGCAGGGAGCCGTCGGTCGGATGCATGGCGGTCTCGGAAGCAGCGGCAGAATGCCGTGGCGGGCCGGCGGGAGGGAGGCCGGCCCGCCACGGCGGGACAGATGCCGCGGGCAGGTCGCCCGCGGCGCGCCCGCTCAGTAGCCGAGGCCCTTCTTCGAATCGTAGACCGCCTGCGGGTTGTCGGCGGCGGTGTAGAGCTTGGATTCGGTCTGGATCCATTTCGGCGGCACGGTGCCCTTCGCCTTGTAGGCGATGATGGCGTCGAAGGCGGGACCGGCCATGTTCGGGGTGAGCTCCACCGTGGTGTTGGCCTCGCCCGCCGCCATGGCCTTGAAGATGTCCGGCACGGCGTCGATGGAGACGGTCAGCACGTCGGAGCCGGGCTTGAGGCCGGCTTCCTTCATCGCCTGGATGGCGCCGACCATCATGTCGTCATTGTGGGCGTAGACGGCGCAGATGTTCTTGCCGCCGCCTTCGGCCTTGATGAAGCTCTCCATCACCTCCTTGCCCTTGGCACGGGTGAAGTCGCCGGTCTGGCTGCGCACGATCTTGACGTTCGGCGCGGAGGCGATGCCTTCCTCGAAGCCCTTCTTGCGGTTGGCGGCGACGCTGGCGCCGACCGTGCCCTGCAATTCGACCACGTTGCAGGGCTTGGCGCCGACCGTCTTCACCAGCCATTGCCCGGCGACGCGGCCCTCATGCACGCTGTCGGAGGTGACGGCGGTGAGGTAGAGGTCCTTGCCGGAAGGGTCGATGTCGCGGTCGAGCAGGACGACCGGGATATTGGCCTCCTTGGCCTCCTTCAGCACCGAATCCCAGCCGGTGGAAACGACCGGGGCGAGGAAGATCGCGTCCACGCCCTGGGCGATGAAGGAGCGGATCGCCTTGATCTGGTTCTCCTGCTTCTGCTGCGCGTCGGCGATCTTGAAATTGATGTTCCGCTTCTTGGCCTCGGCCTTGGAGACGGTGGTCTCGGCGGCGCGCCAGCCCGATTCCGAGCCGATCTGCGAGAAGCCGATGGTGAGGTCCGCGGCCTGCGCGCCAGCGGAGACGAGCGCGCCGGAGAAGGCGGTCGCGAGCAACAAAGCCTTGAAATTCATTGGCGTTTCTCCCGTGGGGTGCTGCCGTCGCGCCACTGGCGAGCGCTTTCCGGCCGGCAATTTATGGCACAGGGAAACAGGTCTGAATAGTCATACTGTTTTACTATTTGACAGGTGGCGGCGCAGCGCTCGCGTGCCTTGGCGCACGGGCCTCCGCGCCGTGCCCTCGATAGGAGAAACGGGCAGAGACGCCATCGATGATCGGCAGAACGGCGAATGGGAGGGGCGCGTCACTGAGCCTGCTCCGGGCCGCCTGGACGTCTTCGGACGGGATGAAGCCTGCATGGCGATGTGGCCCGGGCGGCAACAGCCGAACCTGCCTCTCCCACTGCAAAGTGGGAGAAAAATATCAATGATTGCAATGATTTAAAGTGAATGGTGCCCAGGGGCGGAATCGAACCACCGACACTGCGATTTTCAGTCGCATGCTCTACCAACTGAGCTACCTGGGCGTAGCCGGCAACGGCCAGAGGCCGTGCGGAGCGGGCGGGTTATAGAGTCTCGGCCGCGCCCTGTCCATATCTGCGGCGGGCGAAAATCCGTCCTTTCCCCAAGGCGGCGGCGAACCGCATGACGACGGCATGACCGTGCGCCGCAGGCGACCGCTCAGCCCCCGCGCGGCGGTTCACGCCTTGCGCGGCGGCTTGGGGGCGAGGGAGGGCTCCTCGCCGTCCTCGTCGTCGTCCTCGGTGACCGGGATCGCATAGGCGCCGGTCAGCCAGCGGTGCAGGTCGACATCCGCGCAGCGGCTGGAGCAGAAGGGCTTGTACTTCTCCACCGAGGGTTTGCCGCAGATCGGGCAGGTCCCGGTGTTCTTGTCGGCACTGGAGGGCGCGTCAGCGCTCATGCTTCCCTCCCTGGTTCGGGTTCACTCCGGGTTGCCCCAGCGCTGGTAGACCGGGAAGCGCTCGCCGGCGAGCAGCGCCACGGTCTCGGCCAGCGGCAGGCCGACCACATTGGTGTAGGAGCCGACCAGCTTGACCACGAACACGCCGGCGAGGCCCTGGATGGCATAGCCGCCGGCCTTGCCGAGCCATTCGCGCGAGGCGACGTACCCGTCCATCTCCTCGCGCGACAGCCGCTTGAAGCGCACCCGCGTCTCGACGAGGCGCGTGCGCACGCCGCCCTTCGGCGTCATCAGCGCGAGGCCGGTATAGACCCGGTGCGCGCGGCCCGAGAGCAGCCGCAGGCAGTCCGCCGCTTCCTCGGAGAGGTCGGGCTTGGGCAGGATGCGCCGGCCAACCGCCACCACCGTGTCCGCCGCCAAGAGATAGGCCCCTTCGTGCTCATTGCCAGCCTTGCGGCGGGCATCGGCGGCGGCGAGCTTCTGCTGGGCGAGGCGCAAAGCGAGGCGGCGCGGCAGCTCGCCGCGCTCGGGCGCCTCGTCGATATCGGCCGGCAGCAGGGCGTCGGGTTCGATTCCGGCCTGGGCGAGCAGCGCCAGCCGGCGCGGCGAACCCGAGGCCAGCACCAATGTGGGGCGGGCGCTCACGCAACAACTCCTCTTCCGCCGGACGACGGCCCGGCGGTCCAATCGGCCGGCAAGCTAGAGCATGTTCCGCAAAAACTGAACGAACTTCTCACCCAAGCCCCATGAGACCGCCCGATTCAAACATGGCGCTGGAAGCGGGCGCGGATGCGCGCCTCCAATTCGTCGCGCACGGCGCGATAGGCGTCGAGCTGCTGCTCGCGATTGCCGGCGACCAGCGTCGGGTCCGGCGTCGGCCAGTACTCGACGTCGATGGCGTTGGTGCGGGTGAGCTCCAGCGCCCGGTGATGAGCGTCGGGCGAGAGGGTGATGACGAGGTCGAAGGCGAGCCCTTCATTCTCCTCCAGCTCCTCCAGCGTCTGCGGCCGGTGGCGATGCAGGTCGAGCCCCACCTCGTCGATGGCGGCGGTGACGAAAGGATCGGGCTCGCCCTTCGCCACCCCGGCCGAACCGACATAGAGCGACCGGCCGAACAGGTGCTTCGCCAGCACCGCCGCCATGGGCGAGCGCACGCTGTTCTGCCCGCACATGAACAGCACCGATTGCGGACGCTCCTTGCGTCCGGGCACCGCCGGCCCGACGAGCAGCGACGACTGGGCGGAGGTGGCCACGCTCAGCCCTTCCAGTGCAGCGCGCAGACCAGCGTGAACAGCCGCCGCGCCGTGCCGAAATCGAGGGCGATCTTGTCCTTCAGCCGCTCGCGCAGCAGTTCGGAGCCTTCATTGTGCAGGCCGCGCCGGCCCATATCGATGGCCTCGATCTGCGACGGGCTCGCCGTGCGGATCGCCGAATAATAGCTCTCGCAGACGAGGAAATAATCGCGCACCACGCGCCGCAGCGGGCTCAGCGAAAGAAGGTGCTGCACGACCGGCGCGCCGTCCTTGCGGGTGACATCGAGGACGAGGCGCCCTTCGGCCAGCGAGATGGCGAGGCAATAGGGGCCGGGAGCCGCGTCGCCGAGCGGGGCGAAGGTGTTCTCCTCGATCAGGTCGTAGATGGCGACGGCCCGCTCGTGCTCGACGTCGATGTTGGAGCGGCCGATGGAGGCGCCATCCAGCGTCACCGCGCAGAGGCGGCGCGAAGCGGCGTGCGGGTCCTTGTCAGGATCCTGGCCCTCCGCCATTGCGCGCCGTCAGAGGTTGAGCCGGATGGCGACCGAGCGGGCATGTGCGCTCAGGCCTTCCGCCTCGCCGAGCGCGATCGCCGCTGGCCCCAGCGCGCGAAGCTGCTCCGGCCCGCATTTCAGGATCGAGGTCCGCTTCATGAAATCGAGCACGCTCAGCCCCGAGGAGAAGCGGGCCGAGCGGGCGGTCGGCAGCACATGGTTGGAGCCGCCGACATAGTCGCCGATGGCTTCCGGCGTGTGGGCGCCGAGGAAGATCGCCCCAGCATGGTGGATGCGTTCCGCCAGCGCCTCGGCGTCGGCCGCCATGATCTCGAGGTGCTCGGGCGCGATGCGGTCGGCGAGCGCCGGCGCCTCGTCGAGGCTCTTGAGCTTGATCACCGCGCCGAACTCGGCCCAGCTCGCCGCGGCGATGTCGCGGCGTGGCAGCATCGTCAGCTGACGCTCCACCGCGTAGACCACAGCGTCAGCGAGCGCGGCATCGTCAGTCATCAGAATCGACTGGGCGGCGGTGTCGTGCTCGGCCTGCGCCAGGAGATCGGCGGCGATCCAGTCCGGGTTCTGCGCGCCGTCGGCGATCACCAGCACCTCGGAGGGGCCGGCGACCATGTCGATGCCGACCGTGCCGAAGACATGGCGCTTGGCCGCCGCGACATAAGCGTTGCCCGGCCCGACGATCTTGGCGACAGGCGCGATCGTCTGCGTCCCATAGGCGAGCGCCGCCACCGCCTGCGCCCCGCCGACGCGGTAGACCTCGTCGACCCCGGCGAGCTTCGCCGCCGCCAGCACCAGCGGATTGATCTGCCCATCCGGCGCCGGCACCACCATGACGACGCGCTTCACGCCGGCGACCTTGGCCGGCACGGCGTTCATCAGCACAGAGGAAGGATAGGCCGCCGTGCCGCCCGGCACATAAAGCCCGACCGCGTCGACCGCGGTCCAGCGATGGCCGAGCTCGACGCCGGCGGCGTCGACATAGCGACCGCTCTCCGGGAGCTGGCGCTGGTGATGGGAACGGATGCGCTCATGCGCGAAGGCTAGCGCCTCGCGCGCCGCCGGATCGGCCGCCTTCTCGGCGGCGTCGATCTCCGTGTCGGTGACGCGGATGCCGAGCGCGCCGAGGTCGACGCGGTCGAACTGCCGGGAGAAGTCGATCAGCGCATCATCGCCACGCGCACGCACGTCGTCGATGATCCGCGCCACCGCCTGCGCCACGTCCTGCGACACCTCGCGCTTGGTGCCGAGGAAGGCCGTGAAGCGCGCTTTGAATTCGGGCGAGGCGGTATCGAGGCGGAGCGGCATGTCGGGTCCTGCGGGCACGGGAACGGCGCGCAGCGTGCGACGCCATCAGACCGTCCTATCGCAACCGGGCACGCTTTGCACAAGAGGGCACCGGATCGGCGCCGCCGCGCCGCTCACTCCACGTCGTGGCAGGGCGTGCCCTTGGCGTCCCAGGCGGGACCGAGATCCTCGAGGCCCGCTTCCATGCATTCGACGTCGAGCTGCACTTCGCCGCCGCCGGAGAACAGGAAGGTGACGGTGCCGGACGGCGCGTCGATCTCGTCGAACTTCAACGCCAGCAGGTTCAGGACGCCCTGCTTCTTCGTGAGGTCGATGCCGCGCACCCGCGCGTTCAGCACCCGCTCGAAGCGGAGCCCCGAGCGCCGTCGCACGCAAGGCGTAGCGGCTGCCACCGGGGCTGCCGCGAAAGCAAGGCCCGGCCCGGCGGGGAACGTGTCGATATCCGCCATCGCCTCCGCCTGGATCGCCTTCTCCCAATCGAAGCGGTTGGCGAGCAGCACGAAGCGGTGCTCCTTCGGCAGGAAGGTCATCTCGCCCACCGAGACCACCGCATCCTGCAGATGCACCGAGAGGACCGCGAGGTCCTCTGCGTCGAGCGCAATCAGCTTGAGACCGGCCATTTTCGTCACTCCGCAGTCATCTGCCGCCCAGATGGCGCTGCGACAGGCGGACGGCAAGGGGCGGAAAAGAACTTAGGAGACCTTGTCGAAATCAGTATCGCGGGACGCCCGTGCGCCCCGCGGTTCTTTCTCGTCTCGATCGCCGCTCAGCCGGCCAGCCGCTCGATCTCGGCGCCGCAGGCGGAGAGCTTCTCCTCCAGCCGCTCGAAACCGCGGTCGAGATGGTAGACGCGGTGGATCATGCTCTCGCCTTCGGCGGCGAGCGCGCCGATCACTAGCGACACCGAGGCGCGCAGATCCGTCGCCATCACCGGCGCGCCCTTGAGCTTCTCGACGCCTTCGATGGTGGCGATCTCGCCGTCGAGATGGATGCGGGCGCCGAGCCGGGCGAGCTCCTGCACATGCATGAAGCGGTTCTCGAAGATGGTCTCGGTGATCTTCGAGGTGCCGCGCGCCCGCGTGGTCAGCGCCATCAGCTGCGCCTGCAGGTCGGTCGGGAAGCCGGGGAAGGGCGCAGTGGTCACCTCGACCGGCGATATGCCGGCGCCGTTGCGCTTCACCCGCAGCCCCTCGTTCGACACCGTCACCTCGGCGCCGCACTCGCGCAGCGTGTCGAGCGCGGAATCGAGCAGGTCGGCGCGCGCGCCGGAGAGCATCACGTCGCCACCGGTCATTGCCACCGCCATGGCGTAGGTGCCGGTCTCGATACGGTCCGGCAGCACCGAGTGGTGCGCGCCCTTGAGCCGCGGGACGCCGGTGATGCGGATGGTCGAGGTGCCCTGTCCCTCGATGCGCCCGCCCATAGCGTTGATGCAATCGGCGACGTCGACGATCTCCGGCTCGCGCGCGGCGTTCTCGAGGATCGTCTCGCCTTCCGCGAGGCTCGCCGCCATCATCGCCGTGTGGGTGGCGCCGACCGAAACCTTCGGGAACAGGATATGCGCGCCCTTCAGCCCCTTCGGGGCGCGTGCGAGCACGTAGCCCGCATCGATCTCGATCTCGGCCCCGAGCGCGCGCAGCGCGTCGAGATGGAAGTCGACCGGGCGCGTGCCGATGGCGCAGCCGCCGGGCAGCGAGACCTTGGCCTCGCCCATGCGCGCCACCAGCGGGCCGATGACCCAGAAGCTGGCGCGCATCTTCGAGACCAGCTCATAGGGCGCGGTGGTGTCGACGATCACCCGCGCGTCGATCTCCATCGTCTGGCCGCTATAGGGGTCGTCGCCGCGCCGCTTGCCGTTCACCGTGATGTCGATGCCGTGATTGCCGAGGATGCGCTGCAGCTGCGACACGTCGGCGAGGCGGGGCACATTGTGCAGCACCAGCTTCTCGTCGGTGAGCAGGCCCGCGATCATCAGCGGCAGGGCGGCGTTCTTGGCGCCGGAAATCGGGATCGACCCGGTGAGCGGATTGCCACCGACGATGCGGATGCGGTCCATGAGGTTCAACACTCCCTTCCCAGCCAAGGCCGTCGAGCTTCGCGGCAGATGGCGCGCGGCCTGTTCGGGCGCAAGGACGATAAAAGTCGCGCCCGCTGCCTCCCCTGAGGCGGCATGACGGGACGATGGGGCCGATTCGTGGCGCCGCCGCCCTTATCCCCCTAAAGGTCTAGCGCGTGTTACGCAGCGCGACAACGAGAGGCCGCCTCAGCCGCTACGGTTGGGCTTTGGCGCGGAGGCCTGCGGAGCGGCGTCCGGCGCGTCCTTGTTCGCCGATCCGGCGTCCGGCACGGGCGCCTCGTTCGGCCTGGCGGGCTCCATGCTCTCCGCCTGGCGGCCGCGCATCTGCGCCTTGCGCCGCTTGAGGTTCTCGCGCAGCGCCGCCGCCAGCCGCTCGGCGCGCGCGGCGTCGTCCGCGCTGCTCATCCTTGTCTCCCGCCCGCGCGCGCCAAGAAGCCGAGGCTGTCGGCGCGCATGTCTTCGTGCGCAGTCCTAATAAAGGCCGCGCGCCGGGGGAAGAGGCGGCCGCCTCCAGAGGGGTTTCCACCGCGGCGCCGTGAATTGCATGCCCGGTGCTTGCGCCGGCCGGCGCGCTGTGGCAAAGGTCCCCGCGCTTCGGCGGCCCTGCCCGCCGGCCCGTCGGCGCTGCGGTAGCTCAGTGGTAGAGCACTCCCTTGGTAAGGGAGAGGTCGAGAGTTCAATCCTCTCTCGCAGCACCATCCAGTTTCCCCGACATCGCCTCTACCGGCTCGCGCGGCGCCACGCGCTTAGCGGCGCACGTCCCCTATGATCCACTCGATGAGGTCCAGCGCCGGGGCGGACGGTTCGCGGCCGGGCCTCATCCAATAGCCGCTTTCGGCGCGCGAGAGCGCCGGGCCGGCGGCGACCAGCGTGCCGTCGGCGATGGCGCCGTCGATGAGACCCGCCCAGCCGAGCGCGACGCCCTGGTCGGCGATCGCCGCCTGCACCACGAGGCCGTAGGTGTTCAGGCTGAGGTCGCCCGGGCCGGGCTCGCGCGCCACATGCATGGCGGCGAACCAGTCGCTCCAGACGAACCAGCGCGGATGCGGCGTGCTGTCGAGATGCAAGAGCGGCAGGCCGACGATGGCGCGCGGATCGTCGGTCAGCCCGTGCCGCGCAGCGAAGTGCGGGCTGCAGACCGGATAGACGCACTCCTCGAAGAGCTGCGTGGCGCCCGCGCCGAAATCCGATTGCGTGCCGAACAGCACGGCGACGTCCTCGGCCTCGTCCGTGCCGGGATCGGCGGCGGCCGAGGCGATGATGTGGACTTCCGTGTCCGGATGCACCAGCCGGAACTGCGCCACGCGCGGCATCATCCAGAACGAGGCGAAGCCGTAATCGGTGAAGAGGCGCACCACTGGTCGCCGGCTCATGCGCCTTATGGCGCGGGCGCCGGCGTCGAGCTCGGCCACCGCCGCGCTGGCGGCGCGGTGCAGCCGCTCGCCGGCGGGCGAGAGCGTGCTGCCGCGATGCCCACGTTCGAGCAGCGGGGTGCCGAGCTGCCGTTCGAGATTGCGCACGGTGTAGCTGACCGCCGGCTGGGAGAGGCCGAGCTCATGGGCGGCCGCGGTCAGGCTGCCGAGGCGACCGACGGCCTCGAAGATCCGCACCCAGCCAAGGTCGAGAAGGCGCTCAGCCATAAAGAGCCATTAGGGCTGCCATTGAAAAGACGGAGCTTCACAGCGGCTACCATTTAACGGTTTGATGAACGTCGGGGCAAGGCGGCCACAGACCCAAAGGGCAGCCCTCTTGCGGTGTTTCGGCTCTCACCCTTTCCAGAGGTTCGACCATGAATCGCTTCGTAAGGGCCGCTTGCGCCCTCTCTTTATTCCTCTCCGCCGGTGCCGCAGTCGCGGCTGACGCGCCCGCCTGCAAGACGATCCGCATGTCCGATCCCGGCTGGACGGACATCACCTCCACCAATGCCATCGCCGGCGTGCTCTTAAGCGGGCTCGGCTACACGCAGGACGTCAAGACGCTCTCGGTGCCGATCGGCTACGAATCGATGAAGAACGGCAATCTCGATGTCTTCCTCGGTAATTGGATGCCGGCGCAGCGGAAGTTCATGGATGCGCTGAACGAAGCCAAGGCGGTCGAGGTGCTCGCCACCAACCTGACCGGTGCCAAGTTCACCCTCGCCGTGCCGAACTATGTCGCCGAGGCGGGCGTGAAGGACTTCAAGGACCTCGTCGCCAATGCCGACAAGTTCGGCAGCCAGATCTACGGCATCGAGCCGGGTGCGCCGGCCAATGCCAACATCCAGAAAATGATCGACGCCAACGACTTCGGCCTGAAGGGCTGGAAGGTGGTGGAATCCGGCGAGCAGGCGATGCTGGCGCAGGTCAAGCGCTCGGGCAACGGCAAGGGCTGGATCGTGTTCCTCGCCTGGGCGCCGCACCCGATGAACGAGACCTTCGACATCACCTATCTCTCCGGCGGCGACGCCTATTTCGGCCCGAATTTCGGCGGTGCCGATGTGCGCACTCTTGCGCGCGTCGGTTGGGCCGCGCAGTGCCCCAATGCGGCGACCTTCTTCAAGAACCTGAAGTTCGACCTGCCTCTGGAGAACGCCATGATGGGCAAGATCCTGGACGAGGGGCTGGAGCCGGCCGCCGCCGCCAAGGCGTGGCTCAAGGCGCATCCCGCCGCGCTCGAACCTTGGCTTGCCGGCGTTACCACCTTCGACGGCAAGCCCGGCCTGCCGGCGGTGAAGGCCTCGCTCGGGCTTTGACCAAGCCTCCTGGCACTATGGACGGGCGCCACGGCGCGCCCGTCCACCTTTTGCGTGGTGGAAACGGTAATGATGCGTCCCAACATCCTCGTCCTCATGGTCGACCAGCTGAACGGGACGCTGTTCCCGGACGGCCCCGCCGACTTCCTCCACGCACCGCACCTGAAGGCGCTGGCCGCGCGCTCGGCCCGCTTCGCCAACGCCTACACGGCGAGCCCGCTCTGCGCGCCGGCACGGGCCTCCTTCATGTCCGGCCAGCTGCCGAGCCGCACCCGCGTCTATGACAATGCGGCGGAGTTCACCTCGGATATCCCGACCTACGCGCATCATCTGCGGCGCGCCGGCTATCACACGGCGCTGTCCGGCAAGATGCATTTCGTCGGGCCGGACCAGCTCCACGGCTTCGAGGAGCGCCTGACCACCGACATCTACCCGGCCGATTTCGGCTGGACGCCGGACTACACCAAGCCCGGCGAACGCATCGACTGGTGGTACCACAATCTCGGCTCGGTCACCGGCGCCGGCGTGGCGGAGATCACCAACCAGCTCGAATATGACGACGAGGTCGCCTACCACGCCGGCCGCAAGCTCTACGACCTCGCCCGCGGGCATGACGAGCGGCCCTGGTGCCTGACGGTTAGCTTCACCCACCCGCACGACCCCTATGTCGCGCGCAAGCGCTTCTGGGACCTGTACGAGGACTGCCCGGCGCTCGACCCGGTCGTCGCGCCCATCCCGTTCGAGGCGCAGGACCCGCATTCCCAGCGGCTGATGCTGGCGAGCGACCATGCGGCCAGCCACGTCACCGACGAGGATGTGCGGCGCTCGCGCCGGGCCTATTTCGCCAACATCTCCTATATCGACGAGAAGATCGGCGAGCTGATCGACATCGTCGAGCGCTGCCGGATGGCGGACGACACGGTCATCGTCTTCGTCTCCGACCATGGCGACATGCTCGGCGAGCGCGGGCTGTGGTTCAAGATGAACTTTCTGGAGGGCTCGGCGCGCGTGCCGCTGATGGTCGCCGCGCCCGGCCTGCCGGCGGGGCAGATCGACCGGCCGGTGTCGACGCTCGACGTGCTGCCGACGCTTGCCCACCTCGCGGCGCTCGATCTCTCCGGCATCATGCCCTGGACCGACGGCGAGAGTCTTGTGCCGCTCGCGCGAGGCGACGGATCTCGCTCTGCGGTGCCGATGGAATATGCGGCGGAGGGCTCCTACGCGCCGCTGGTGGCGCTGCGCGACGGGCCGTGGAAGCTCAGCCTCTGCGAGCTCGACCCGCCTATGCTGACCAATCTCGACGAGGATCCGCACGAGCTCGCCAACCGGGCGCAGGACCCAGCCTGCGCCGATATCATGGCCCGAATGACAACAGCCATGCGTTCGCGCTGGGACCTCGCCCGCTTCGATGCCGAGGTACGTTCGAGTCAGGCGCGCCGGCACGTCGTCTATGAGGCGCTACGCAACGGCGCCTATTACCCGTGGGACTTCCAGCCGCTGCAGAAGGCATCCGAGCGCTACATGCGCAACCACATGGACCTGAACATCCTCGAAGAGTCGCAGCGCTACCCGCGCGGCGAGTGACGGCACTTGGCGGACGGTCAGTCCGGGACCATCCGTCCGTCCTCGAAATGGACGATGCGGTCGAACAGGTCGGTCGAGCGCGGATCATGCGTGATCACCAGCACGGCGGCCCCCCGCGTGCCGGCGATGCGGCGGAAGATCTCCATCACCTGACGGCCCCGCACGCTGTCGAGCGCCGCCGTGGGCTCGTCGGCGAGGATGAGCGGCGGGGCGTTGGCGAGCGCCCGCGCCACTGCGACGCGCTGCTGCTCGCCGCCCGACAGCTTCGCCGGCAGGTTGTCGGCGCGGTGCGCGAGGTCGAGCGTGGCGAGCAGCCGCCTCCCATGGGCGCGGGCATCGGCAGGGGCCACATCGGCGAGTTCGAGGCTCAGCGCGACATTTTCCACCGCCGACAGGAACGGGATCAGATTGGCCTTCTGGAACACGAAGCCGATGCGCTTGCGCCGCGTCTCGCGCAGCGCGTCGAGGTCGGCGCCGGCATGGGAGACCCGCTCGCCCGCCAGCCAGACCTCGCCGGAAGTCGGGTTTTCCAGAAGTCCGGCCAGCATGAGGAAGGTGCTCTTGCCCGAGCCGCTGGGCCCGAAGACGCCGACCAACTCGCCGGCGGCGACGTCCAGCGACACGCCGTCGAGCGCCCGCACCATTCCCCCGCCAGTGGCGTAATGGCGCGAGAGCTCGCGCACCGAGAGCACGGGCGCGCCGCTCACGACAGCACCTCCCGCGCCCCGACCCGTGAGGCGCGGGCGATGCCGACCCACGCCGCGGCGGCGCAGACGAGGGTGAGAGCGAGGGCGACCTGCGCGAGGTCGGCCGGCAGCATCACCACGCGGCGCGGAAAGAGCGGGAAGATCAGCCCGGACAGGCCGATGGCCAGGACGTAGCCGGCGATGCCGATGAGCGCGGCCTGCTGGCCGATGAGGCCGACCACGACGCTTTCGCGGGCGCCCATCAGCTTGAGCAGCGCGATCTCGTGCAGTTTCTCGATGGTCATGGTGTAGACGATGAGCGACACCACGATGGCGGTGATGACGAGGATCATCCCGGTGAAGGTCAGGATCTGCAGGCGCAGCTTCCAGAGCCGGGCATTGAGCATCAGGTCGCGCTGCTCGCCCATGGTCATGACCCGCACGTCGCCCCAGCGCTGCATGGTGGCGATCACGCGCGCGGCGTCGGCGGCGGGATCGAGCCGGACCAGGACCGCGGAAATCTTGCTCTCCTGCGCCACCGAGCTCGCATCGGCGCTGACGGCGCCGCCGCCGCTCCCCGCGGCGCGGGCCAGATGGACCTCTTCCGAGGTGCGGCGACGCGCGATGACGGCCGCGTCGTTGATGCCGACGAAAAGCAGCCCGTCGCCGGCCGAGTCCACCATCTGCCGCGTGAGCCCGACGACCGTGTAGACGTCGCGCGCCAGCTGTATCCGGTCGCCGACCTTGAGGCCGGTGCTGGCGTCCGCCACCGCGTCGTAGCGGCTGCCGCCGAGCCAGCGTCCCTCGGCGAGCGGCAGCCAGCGTCCGTCGTCGCGTGGCACGTCGACGCCGGTCACGGTGGCGCGGCGCGAGGCGCCGGCGAAGCTGAACTGCTGGCTGAACTGGGTGAAGCGCCGCACATCCGCGACGCCCGGCACGCCCTCCACGCGCCGGTCCATGTCGGACGCCACCGCCGAGCCTTCGGCGAAGGGCCCGGCGCGCTCGCCCTGCACGACCCAGAGGTCGGCATCGATCCGGTCGAGGATCAGCAGCGCATCCTCGACGATGCCGCGATAGAGGCCGGTCATGCCGATCACCGCCATGACGAGGAAGGCGACGCCGAGCGCAGTGAGCGCGAAGCGGGTCGGGGCGTGCAGCGTGTCCTTCAGCGCCAGGTTCATGTGGCGGGACCGGCAAGGCGCACGCGCATAAACGGGTAGAGGTCGCCGGGTTTGAGGATCTTCTGGCCGGCGTCGAGGCCGCGCCGGATTTCGACGCGCTTCGCACCCGCCTCGCCCAGCGTCACCTCACGCCACCGCGCGCGAGCACGGGTCGCGACCCATACGCCGGGGCGCCCGTCGCACCAGACGAGGAACGACGTCGGCACGGTCAGCACCGGGCCGCGCCGCTCGATCATGATACGCGCCATGGCGCGCTGGCCGAGCGCCCAGTTGGCGGGAAGCGTATCGAGCGTAATGTCGATCTCGAATTCCCGCGTCTCCTCGTCGACCTCGCGCCTGAGCCTGAGGACATGGCCGGAAATCGGGTCCTCGGCGCGAGTGAAGGTGACGCGCGCCGCCTGTCCCGGCAGGACGGCGGATATGACGCTCTCGTCCAGCCGCGCGGTGAGCACGAGGCTGGCGGGATCGACGAGGTGCAGCACCTCGCTGCCCGGCGTCAGCACCTCGCCGACATGGTGCGTGCGCGACACCACCACGCCGGAGATCGGCGCACGCAGCACGCTGTCGTCGAGCTGGGCGCGGGCGACGGCGATGCGCGCCGTCGCGGCGTCGCGCTCGGCCTCGGCCTGCTCGACGGCGCGGCCGGCGCGCGCGAGGTCCGCCTCGGCCTGGCGGCGGGTGGCGAGCGCGTCTTCCAGCCCGGCCTCGCTGGCGACGCCCTTGGCGAGCAGCGCGACCTGCCTTTCATGCGTCGCGCGCGCCTTCTCCAGCGTCGCGACGGCGCGGTCGCGTTCGGCCTGCGCGACGCTCACCGTGCGCTCGGCGGCATGGGCGCTCGCCTCGGCAGCGTCGAACTCGCCGCTGAGGTCGTCGAAGGCGAGGCGGGCGAGCGTCTCGCCCTTGGCGACCACGTCGTTGCGATCGACGGCGAGCTCCTCGATGCGCGCCTGGATGCGGCTGCCGACGCTGGCCTCGGTCAAGGCCGACAGCGTCCCCGGTCCCTGAAGCTCGACGTCCAGCATGCCCGGCCGGAGAACCTCGCCCTCCACCGCATGCGGATAGAAGTAGCGCACGCCGACGAACCCGATCGCCAGGACCGCCGCCGCGAGGGCAGCGAGCCGAAGCCCGCGGCGGCGACGCGGGCGCGGGAGCGGCGCCTCGAGCGACAGGAACTGGTCGAGGCCGGGCTGGACGTTCATGACGAGGACATCCGGGGGAAGGGCGGCCGGGGGCCGGTTACTGGGCGGGGCCGGTTACTGGGCCGGCGCGGCCCTGGCGGCGACGAGCGCGTCCTTGCAGGGCTGGGAGATCCCGTCGGGATTGGCCTTGATGCACTGGAGGAGGCGCCCGCCGCCCGGCTGCACGCCGGGACAGGTGGCGCGGATGTCCGCCTCGCAGGCGGACCGGACGGCCTGCGCCTGTGCACGCGACATGTTCTGTGCGGAGGCGGCTCTGGCGAAGGCGGCGCCGAGCAGGGTGGCGAAGGCCAGCACGAGGCCGGCACGGAGGAAGAAGGCACGATCCATGATGACGGCTCCTTTGGGGGAGTGGGGCAGGACCATGGAGCCCGCCCGGCTGGGAGGCGGCCGACCGCGACGGGCTCCATGGCGGGCAGGCTCACGCCTGCCGTGCCGCCGGGAACGGGTGTGGTGTGCTCGGCGACGGGAGCGGAAGATCGCCGCGGCGTTTTGCGGCCGTGTCTCGGCGCAGGGGCTTTTTGTTGCAGTTTGTATCGCTGCCGGCGGTACGGCTTGCGCGGGTTCGCCGCGGCTGTCATGCCAACGCCATGACAGCCGCAAGAGTGCTTCTGGTCGAGGACGACCGCGACATTCGCAGCCTGCTCGTCGATTTCCTTGGCGGCGAGGGCTACGACGTCGAGGCGGTCGGAAGCGGCGCCTTGATGGACCGGGCGCTGATGCGCGGCATGCCCGACCTCGTCATCCTCGACATCATGCTGCCCGGCGAGGACGGGCTGTCGATCTGCCGGCGGCTCAGGACGAAAAGCCGTGTGCCGATCCTCATGCTCACCGCCAAGCATGACGACATCGACCGTATCGTCGGACTGGAGATCGGCGCCGACGACTATCTCGGCAAGCCGTTCAACCCGCGCGAACTGCTCGCGCGCATCCGCGCCCTGCTGCGCCGCGCCTCCGGTCCCTTGTCCGCGGGCGTGCCGGAGCGGCGGCGCCGGCGTTTCGCGGGGCTGGTCGCCGACCTCGATGCGCGCACGGTGGTGGACGATGGTGGGCAGCGCGTGAATCTCACCACCGCCGAGTTCGACCTGCTGACCTGCTTCCTCGAGCGGCCCGGCCGCGTGCTCTCGCGCGACCAACTGCTCGACTGGACCCGCGGGCGCGCTGGCGGCGACCCGTTCGACCGCACCATCGACGTCACCGTCTCGCGGCTGCGGGGCAAGCTGTCCCGCTGCATCGGCGAGGCCGAACAGCCGATCACCACCGTGCGCAATGTCGGCTACCTGTTCTCGGCCGACGTGCGCGAGGCCTGAGGTAGGTCGGCATGCGCCTCGGCCTGCTCGCCCGCATCATCCTCATCGTCGCGGTGGCGCTTTTCGCCATCCAGCTGCTGGCGCTGTTCTTTTATTTCGGGGCCGGCGAAGGCCGCCGGACGCTCGGCGAGGGTTCGCCCTCCCTGTCGCGGCAGGTCGCGTCGCTGGTCCTGCTGGTCGACAAGGTGCCCGCCGACCTTCGGCCCGCTTTGCTCGAAGCCTTCAGCGAGAATGGCCGCACCGCCACGATCGTCCCCGCTCTTCCCGACGATTTCACCCGCACCAACGGGCTGATCCGGATCGAGCGGTCGATCCGTGCCGCATTGGCGCTGCGCGGCGCGGAGGGGCGGCAGGTCTGGGCGCGGCTCGAGGGGCGCAGCGAGAGCGGGCGCGGCGACACGCTGAGCGTCTATGTCGAGCTCGCCGACGGCGGCTATCTCTGGCTCGACGTCGAGGACCGCGTCACCGTCCGGCTGCTCGGCGTGCCCATCGGCTTCTTCGCCGGCCTGTTCGGCGTCATCGTCGCCCTTGCCGCGCTGGTGGCGGTCGCGCGCGAGATGCGGCCGATCACCCGCCTCGCCCGCGAGGTCGACCGGGTGGGCGAGGGCATCGATCCCGTGGCGATACCCGAGCGCGGCGCGCCGGAGTTGCGCAAGCTGATCCGCGCGGTGAACGCCATGCAGAAGCGCATCGCCGCCCTGGTGCGCAACCGCACGCTGACGCTCGGCGCCATCTCGCACGACCTGCGCACCTATCTCACCCGCCTGCGCCTGCGCGTCGAGATGATGCCGGAGAGCCGCCACCGGGCCGGCGCCATCGCCGATGTCGAGGCCATGCAGGCGCTGGTCGCGGACACGCTCGACTTCGCGCAGGATTCCTTCGTCCCGACGGAGCCGGTCCGCGCCGATCTCGCCACCGCGCTGCGCCGCTACGCGGCCGAGCAGAACGATGCGCGCATCGTCCTCGACGTGCCGGATGGCCCGGTACATGTCGCCATGGGCGACAAGGCCCTCGGGCGCGTCGTCGCCAACCTCGTCGGCAACGCCTTGCGCTATGGCGAGCGCGCCTTCGCCGGCATCAAGACGGGCGGCGCGCGTGTCGTCCTGGTCATAGAGGACGAAGGCCCCGGCATCCCGGCCGAGGAGCGCGAGCGGGTCTTCGAGCCGTTCCATCGGTTGGAAGCCTCGCGCAACCGCGACAGCGGCGGAACCGGCCTAGGTCTGACCATCGTCCGCCGGCTGGTCGAGCGGCACGGCGGCAGCATCGAGCTCGGTACCAGCCGCCGTGGCGGGCTTGCCGTCCGGGTGATGCTGCCGCGGACCGAGCCGCCGGCCTGATACAAATCGACATGCCGCGGTTCGAGCGGCGACACCTTGGCCGCCCACCTTTGCCGCCTCCTCAACGGCAAAGGATCAAAGCCATGAGAAAGATATTCCCTTCCACCCTGTCCACGCGGATCGCCGGCGGAGCCGTCGTCCTCGCCCTCGTCGCGGCCGGCGCCGTGCCGACACTCGGGATCGCGCAGGACCTGGCCGGACCGCTCGCGGCTCCCGCCGGGGCGGCTGGGCCCTGGGCATGCGAGGTGCCGCCCTTCGCCGCCGGGCCGGGGCCGGCCATCGATCCCGCCGCCGCGCGGCTCATCGCCGGCATGCTGCTCTCCGCGCAGGAGACGGCGCTCGGCATCCGGACTGACCAGATGGACGCCTGGCGCGGCTACACCACGGCACTGATCGCCCTTCTGCCCTCGGGCGAGCGGCTCGGGCGCTGGACGGACGAGAAGAAGCGCGCCGAGGCACAGGCCTTCGACCTCGCGCAGGACATTGCCGGCGCTGCCATCGAGCGGGCGGAGAAGGCCCGTGCGCTGCAGGACGCCGTCTCCAAGCTCAAGACGGTGCTGACGCCCGAGCAGATGAGCATGGCCAAGCAGATGCAGGAGAAGCTGGTCGAGCGGATCGTCCGCTTCGTGCAGTGGCGGCGCGGCGAGGGTTCCGGCGTCCCGCTCTGACGGCTAGAAAGGAAAAGGCCGGGAGCGCGGGCTCCCGGCCTTTTTGCTGGAACGGGCCGGCTCACCAGCGCTGGAAGCTGCGCGAGCCGGTGTGCACGCCACCGCCGGGGCCGATGACCGCGCGATTGGTCGTGCAGCCCTGTCCGGCGGCGCAGTTGCGCGTGCGTGCCGCCATGCCGGCATTGGGGCCTTCCGTGATCCGGGTGGAGGTGCAGGCCCCGCCGGTGCAGACGCGGGTCTGGGCGGTCGAGCCGCCGTAAACCCCGGTGGCGCCGCGGACGCCGACGCAGGCGCTGCCCGCACAGGTGACCGAACGATTGGCCGAGGTCACGCGTGGCGCGGCATAGGACGGATAGGCCGCCCAGCGGCCGTACCAGGGATAGGCGACATAGTAGCGGTCCCAATAGGCCCGGTTGAACGACACGACGGTGATGCCGATCGTCGGCGCCAGCGGCGCGGTGAGCACCACCGGCGCGCCGCGATAGACGACCTGGATGTAGCTTGCCGCCACCCAGCCGCGATACGGCCCGAAGCCGATGTCGCACCAGCTATAGCCGGAGACGCAGCCGAACGTGGTGATAGCGGCGCCCGTCGGCACGACGGTAACCGCGGGATAGACGGTCGACGGGCCGGCGCGCAGATTGACGTTGGTGACGGCGACGGCCGTGGTGGCGGCGCTGGCCGCCGGTGCGGCGGCGAGCGTCAGCGCGGCGGCGAAGATCATCTTCCTGAGCATGGCGGAACCCCGATGCAGGCCGCCCGGAAGGCGGCGTCTGTGTGTCCGCCAACCTTGCTAGGCGTCCGGCATCGCCCGGATGTCTCGACCATGTTTCAATTTGTGACGGCGGGCGCAGAACGAGGGCACGACCCGGAATGCTTTCAACGCCACGCTGAAGGTGACTTTCCGAAGGGGTAGAAAGCAGGACGCCCGGCAGCGGCCAATGGACCGCGCCGGGCTTATGAACTCTCGATCTGAAGGCGGCGAAGAGAGAGCCGGCCGGATCAGGCCCAGCTGCCCATCGGCTCCTTCATGAGGTGGTCATTGACCGCCCGCACCCCCGGTGTGGTCTCGGCGACGACACGCAGCGCCTGCCGCTCGGTATCGGCGTTGGCGATGCCCCACAGATTCACCACGCCGTCATCGACGGTGACGTTGAGCCGCCACGTATTCGCCCAGGGCTGCTGGTTCAGGCGCTCCATCACCTTCTCGCGTATGGCGCTGTCGGACAGCGGGATCTCCAGTCCCATTTTGGTGCCCGCGACCGCCTGGATGAGATTGGAGCGGCTGACGATGCCGACCAGATGGCCCTTCTCGACGATCGGGATGCGCTTGACGCCGTGAGATTCCATCAGCGCGGCGATCTCGTGCAGCGGCGTGTCCGGCCCGGCAGTCACCGGATCCCGGTGCATCACGTCGGCGGCCGTGCGGCCGTGCGCCTTCACATATTCGGCCGCCAGCGTGCCGTCGTCGACGAAGGCCTGCAGCCACCAGGAACGGCGGCGCTCGGTGCCGGCTTCCGCGCGGCGGATAAGGTCGCCTTCGCTGATGATGCCGACCATCTTGCCCTTGTCGTCGACGATCGGCATGCCGCTGATGCGCCGCTCGAGCAGGGTCTTGGCGATCTGCACCACGAGATCGGTCGCCTTCGCCGTGATCACCGGCGAGGTCATTACGTCACGTGCCTTCATGGTTTCCTCCCTGGAAGTCGATTTTCGGGAAGCTTGTCATGGGCGATGCCCTCGGGAATTGACGCGGATCAACCGCGCTTCCGCGCCACGGCCGCCATCCGGCCTGATCCAGCACAAGGCGGAGCACGGCGTGCTGCCGCAATGTCCTGCCCCGGGGAGCCCGTGCAGGGGGAGGATATCATGACTTCCGTCGACAGTGGCAGCCGATATCAGCAGCCGGCTACGACGACCAGCACGACCCGGTCCGGAAGGCTCCGCCGCGGTCTGCTCACCGCCCTCGTCATCGGCTCGATGGTCGGGGCGGGCGTGTTCAGCCTGCCGCAGAACGTGGCGGCCGGCGCCGGCAGGCCAAGCGCGTGTTCACCCCGGTCGAGGTGATCCTGGCTCTCGCCCTCATCGCCGCCGGCGCGCTGGCCGCGTATCTCATCGCCACCGGCGTCATCAGCCCGCTCTGATCCGGCGGCGCGGTCGCGCAGCAGCCCAAACGTGACCGCGTCGCCAAGCTGTGGGTAGGTCGGCTTATCGGTACTGCGCCTTTCGCTAATCCGGCTATGTTCGGGCGAAAGCGTAAGGGTTCCCATGAGCGCGCGTACCAACCGCATCCTACTCGGCATCTGCACGGTGGTTCTCGCCGGCGGGGCGATCTTTCTCGCCCGGCCGGTGATTGCGCCGGTCGCCTTCGCGCTGTTCGTCATGGCGCTGGTCTGGCCGCTGCAGGACCGGCTCCAACGACGCCTGCCGGGGCTCGCCGCCATGGCGATCACGCTCGCGGTGACCATCCTCGCCGTCTTCGTCGTCGGCTACGCGACGGTGTGGGGGCTGAGCCAGACCGGGCGCTGGCTCGTCACCAATGCCGGGCGGTTCCAGGCGCTCTACGCCGAGACCGCGGCGTGGCTGGAAGGGCATGGGCTCTATTCCGCCGGCACGCTGGCCGACACCTTCAGCGCCAGCTGGCTGATCGGTACCTTCCAGGGGCTGGCCGGCCGGGTGAACGGCATGCTCGGCTTTGCCGTGGTGACGATGATCTATGTGATGCTGGGCCTGCTCGAAGCCGACATAGTGCGCGACAAGCTGCTTGCGGCCGGCGAGGCGGGCGGACGGCTGGTGCGGGCCAGCGCGGCGACGGCGGCGAAGTTCCGCACCTACATGATGGTGCGCACGGTGATGAGCGTGCTCACCGGCCTGTTCGTCTGGGCGGTCACCGCTGCGCTCGGCCTCGACCTCGCGCTCGCCTTCGGTGTCATGGCCTTCGCGCTCAACTATATCCCCTTCATCGGCCCGCTGGTGGCGACGCTGTTGCCGACCTTCTTCGCGCTGGCGCAGTTCGGCTCCTGGGAGGCGGCGGTGCTGGTGTTCGTCGCCATGAACGTCATCCAGTTCTTCAGCGGCAGCTATATCGAGCCCCGTGTGGCGGGGAGGGCGCTCGCCATGTCGCCCTTCCTGGTGCTGCTGTCGGTGTTCTTCTGGGCCTTCATGTGGGGCATCGCCGGCGCCTTCATCGGCGTGCCGCTGGTGATCGCCGCGCTCACCTTCTGCGAGGAGCGCGAGGAGACGCGCTGGATCGCGCAGCTTCTCTCCGGCCGCGAGGAGAAGCCGCCCGTGCCTGCCGGAGTGTCCTGAGCGCGGGAGGTTCGAGGAGGTTCGAGTCTGGCCAGAGCGTCGGCGGCGCGCTATTGCTGCCTTGCCGTCAGCGACTTTGCCGGGCGGAGGGTGAATGCGTCTGGTCGTACTCCTGTTGGCCTCGCTCCTGACCGCCGGCTGCGCCGGGCGGCCGGTAGGCGTGCTCACGCCGGTCGAGGCGGCCGTGCCGGAGGCGACGAAGGTCGACCTCCTCGTCGCCACCACCCGCGCGCCGTCGCCCGATGCGGGCATCCGCTACACCGGCGAGCGCGGTCAGGGCGTTTCGCTGAGCGCCTTCACCGTCTCGATCCCGCCGGACAGCCGGCGCGAGGTCGGTCAGGTGCAGTGGCCGCGTAGCCTGCCGCCCAATCCCGAGACGGACTTCGCCACGCTCAACGTCCAGCCGCTTCCCAGCGTCAAGGCGGCCAAAGGCTGGCTCGACTCGCACCTGCCGCCGAGCCGGCGCGTGCTGATCTTCGTCCACGGCTACAACAACCGCTTCGAGGATTCGGTCTACCGCTTCGCGCAGATCGTCCACGATTCACGCTCGGAAGTGGCGCCGGTGCTGTTCACCTGGCCCTCGCGCGCCCGCGTCTTCGACTATCTGTTCGACCGTGAGAGCACGATCTTCTCGCGCGACGCCTTCGAGGAGGCGGTCTGGCAGGTGGCGAGCGACCCGCGCGTCGAGGACGTCACCGTCATGGCCCATTCCATGGGCGCGTGGCTGGCGATGGAGGGGCTGCGGCAGATGGCGATCCGCCGCGGCAAGCTGCCGGCCAAGATCAGCAACGTCATCCTCGCCTCGCCGGATGTCGACGTCGATGTCTTCGCCTCGCAATGGCGGGCGTTGAACGGACCCAAGGCGCGCTTCACGCTCTTCGTCTCGCAGGACGACCGCGCGCTGCAGGTCTCGCGCCGCATCGCCGGCGGCGTCGACCGGCTCGGCCTCATCGACACCCAGAAATATTACGCCGAGCTGGAGAAGTCCGGCATCGTGGTGATCGACCTCACCAAGATGCGCGGCGGCGACGCGCTCAACCATGACCGCTTCGCCTCCTCGCCGGAGGTGGTGCAGCTGATCGGCACGCGGCTGGTCAACGGCCAGACGGTGACGGATTCGGAGGTGAGCATCGGTGACCGCATCGCTGCCGGCGCCA
Source organism: Ancylobacter novellus DSM 506 (assembly GCF_000092925.1). Classification (NCBI taxonomy): domain Bacteria; kingdom Pseudomonadati; phylum Pseudomonadota; class Alphaproteobacteria; order Hyphomicrobiales; family Xanthobacteraceae; genus Ancylobacter; species Ancylobacter novellus. The sequence continues at coordinate 142,928 of NC_014217.1, forward strand.
TGGGCGTCGGCCAGACGGTGGGCAGTGCCGCGGGCCTCGCCATCAGCGCGCCGATCGCGGTGGTCGATCCGGCGACGCGGCGCACCTATCAGGGGCAGATGGAAAGCTTCGGCCGCACCATGAGCGGGACCGTCGAGGACCCCGGCGCGGACTGAGGGCGCCGGGATCAGACGTGAACTACCAGGAGCGGACCCAGCGGCCGGGCTCGAACACCCATTGGCCGCGGCGGAATACCCAGCGCGGGCCGACATAGGTGAATCCGCGGCGGTTCTCCTCCCAATGGCCGGGCGCCCAGACCCAGCCTCGGCGCGCGCTCCAGTTCCAGTGCCCGGGCACCCAGGTGTAGCCACGGCGCGGTCGCGGGCGCGGCTCGCGGCGCGGCGGAGGCGGCGCCATGCGAGGGCCGGGGACACCCCACTGCGCATCGGCGGTGGAGGTCAGGGCCGCGCCGGCCGGTGCGGCGAGGGCGGCGGCCAAGAGGCCCTTGAACAGAGAGCGTCGGGAGAGCATCGGAACTCCTTGCGGTGAGGGTCAACGGGCCAGGAATCCGATCGCGGCCGCGTTGATGATGTCGATGAAGAACGCGGAGACCAGCGGCAAAATGATGAACGCCCGGGGCGCCGCGCCATGCGTCTTGGTGATCGCCGTCATGTTGGCGATGGCGGTCGGCGTCGCGCCGAGGCTGATGCCTGTGAAACCGGCGGCGATCACCGCGGCCTGGTAGTCGCGGCCCATCAGTGGGAACACGACGAAGATGATGTAGGCCACCGCCGCCACCGTCTGCACCGCCAGCACGATGACGAGCGCGAGGCCGAGCCCGCCGATGGTCCAGAGCTGCATGCTCATCAGCGACATGGCGAGGAAGATGTTGAGCGACAGGTCCGAGACCAGCGCCAGCGCGCGGGTCCGCGTCGGCCAGAGCAGGCGCGAGAACAGACGCGGGACGGTATTGGTCAGCACGATGCCGACCAGTAGGCAGACCACGAACATGGGCAGCTTGATGCCGGTCTCCTCGACGACGCCCTCCAGGCCGAAGCCGATCAATATGGCGACGTTAAGCACCAGTACGGTACGCAGCAGGCTGACATGGCCGATGTCGTCGGCCGGCGAATTCTCCGCCTTGGCCGGCAGGCCGACCGCGGCGTCGCCATAGGCGGGGCCGTGCAGCTTGTAGCGGCCGATCAGGTGGCGGGCGATCGGCCCGCCGGCGAGGCTCGCCAGCACGAGGCCGAGGGTAGCCGAAGCGATGCCGATTTCCATCGCGTTCGGCACGCCGAATCGCTGGGAGATCAGCGGGGCCCAGGCGATGGTCGTGCCGTGCCCGCCGATCAGCGAGGCGGAGCCGAGGAAGACGGTGAGCCCCTCCGGCAGGCCGAGCGCGGCGACGGCGCCGATGGCGATGAAGTTCTGGATGACGAGGAAGACGACGGTGAGCGCCAGCAGGATGATCAAAGGGCGCCCGCCGGAGATCAGGTCGTCGAGCCGGGCGTTGAGGCCGATGCCGGTGAAGAAATAGAGCAGCAGCATGTCGCGTGCCTGGAGCGCGAAGCTGATCTCGGCGCCGAGCAGGCGGTAGGCGAGCAGCGTGACGGTCGCCGCCAGCAGGCCGCCGGTGACCGCCTCGGGGATGTTCCAGGCGCGCAGCGGTGCGATCAGGCGATTGAGGCCGGACCCGGCGAAGAACACCAAAATGGCGACGGTGAAGGTCAGAAGACCGGAGACCTGGATCGACGCCATCATTCCTCCGGCAAGAACATCATCCGGCGCGTCAGAAACTGCCGGCTACCGAGCCGAGCGCGATGACCGCCACCAGCGCCACTATGGCACCGACGATAGCGACCATGACGATGTCGAGATAGCTCTGTTTCGGCGTGACGCCGCAGACCGCCAGCAGCGTGACCACGGCGCCGCTGTGCGGCAGGCTGTCGAGCGTGCCCGCGCTCATCACCGCCACGCGGTGCAGCAGCGCCGGGTCGATGCCGAGCTCGCCGGCGCGCTGGAGATAGGTGGCGCCGAGCGCGTCGAGCGCGATGGTGAGGCCGCCCGAGGCAGAACCCGTCAAAGCCGCGAGGATGTTGGTCGCCACCGCCAGCGACACCAGCGGCCCGCCGCCGATCGACAGCACCCAGTCGCGCACCAGCGCGAAGGCCGGGAGCGCCGCCACCACGGCGCCGAAGCCGACGAGGCTCGCCACCGAGAAGATCGGCAGCACCGAGGCGTTGGCGCCGGCGTCCATGGTTTCGCGCAGTTTTGGCAGGCGACGCCGGTTGATGGCGATGGTGGCAAGAATAGCGACAATCAGTGCCACCGCTACCGACCAGACGCCACTGACGCCCGAAAAGGTGACACCGCCCCAGCGCGGCTCGGCGAGGAAGGAGAAGTCGAGCCGCGGCAGGATGACGAAGGACATGAGGAGGTTCACGACGATCACCAGCACCAGCGGCAGCGCCGCCAGCGCGATGGAGGGACGCTCCACGCTGAGGTGGCCGTGCTCGATCTCCGCCGGGTCGAATTCGCGCGTGACGGTCGCCCGCTCGCGCAGCACCGGATCGGTCACGACCGCATGCAGGTCCGGCCCGATGCCGTCGAAGCCCTCGCCGGCACGCCGGGCGCTCGCCTCGGCGCGGGAGAGCCACCACAGGCCGAAGCCGAGCATGATCAATGAAGCAATGATGCCGAGCCCCGGCGCGGCGAAGGGCGTGGTGCCGAAGAACGGCATGGGGATGGCGTTCTGGATCGCCGGCGTGCCGGGCAGCGCCATCATGGTGAAGGTGAAGGTGCCGAGCGCGATGGCCGGCGGCATCAGCCGGCGCGGGATGTCGGCGACGCGGAACAGCGCCTCGGCCATCGGCGCCAGCACGAACAAAGCGACGAACAGGCTCACGCCGCCATAGGTGACGATGGCGCCGGCCAGCACCACGGCGAGGATGGCGCGCTCGGCGCCGAGCTTCTCGGTCATGAACTCGGCGATGGCGGTGACCGAGCCACTATCCTCCATCAGCTTGCCGAACAGCGCGCCGAGCAGGAACAGCGGGAAGAACTGGCCGACGAAGCTCGCCGCGCTGCCCATGAAGGTCTGCGTCCAGTTGGCGAGCAGCGGCTCATTGGAGAGCAGGGCGGCGATCAGCGCCGAGAGCGGGGCGAGCAGCAGCACGCTCCAGCCGCGATAGGCGAACCAGATGAGCAGGCCGAGGCCGAGGAGGATGCCGATGAGGCCCATGGCTCATACCCCTTCCAGCAGCACGTCGAGATCGACCGAGGAGCGCTTGCCGATATTGTCGGCGTCGGCGTCGAGGAAAGCCTGCGCCGCCTTGCGTCCCTCCTCGCGCAGCATGGAGAGGAAGTCCCAGCCGGCATTGAGCTTCGAGGAATAGCCGAGGGTCGCCATGATCTCGTTGCGCACCAGATGGATGCGCATCTTCGCCCATTGCGCGCCCTCGCTGTGGCCGGGATCGGCGACCTGGCGCAGCAGGGCGATCATGCGCAATTCCTTCAGAAGCGCCGAGTTGAACGACACTTCGTTGAGCCGGTTCAGGATTTCGGCGGCGCTGCGCGGTGTGCCGGGCCGCTCGATCGGGTTGATCGGGATGAGGATGGTGTCGTCGGAATCGAGCTCACGCACCAGAGGCGTCATGGTCGGGTTGCCGGCATAGCCGCCGTCCCAGTAGCTCTCGCCGTCGATCTCCACCGCCTGGAACAGGGTCGGCAGGCAGGCGGAGGCGAGCAGCACGTCGGGCGTGATCTCGGCGTTGCGGAACACCCGCCCGCGCCCGGTGCGCACATTGGTGGCGGTGATGAAGACCTTGATGGGCGAGGTCTTCAGCCGGTCGAAGTCGATCGCCTTTTCGAGAATGTCGCGCAGCGGATTGGTGCCGGCGGGGTTGAGGTCGTAGGGCGAATAGAGCCGCGACATCAGGTCCATGGCGATGAACATGGGCGAATGGTCGAGCGTCCAGCGGCCGAACAGCACGTCGAGCGGGCCGCGCTGGAACGGGCTGAAGCGCGCCGCTTCGGCCACATGGCGCCAATAGGCATCGAGCGCCGCGCGCGCCCCTGCCGCGCCGCCGGCCGCGTAGCCGTCCGCCATCACCGCCGCGTTCATCGCCCCGGCCGAGGTGCCGGAGACGCCGTCGATGCGCAGCCACTCCTCTTCCAGCAGACGGTCGAGAACGCCCCAGGTGAAGGCACCGTGCGAGCCGCCGCCCTGCAGCGCAAGGTCGATGAGAACGGGAGCGCGACGCGCATCCGTTGCCGGCTCAGCGTTCGGCGAAGGGGCGTTGTCCGCTCCTGATGGCCGGCGGGCGCGGGTCGCAGACGTTGGACGTGGCATTAACCGGCCTCCCGGACTGGATCACGGCACCGTATAGCCCCTCATGCTGAGCCGCAACATTCCTGAAGCGGTCACCGTCCTGCAATACTCCCAAGTTTGCCGGTTACGCCGGGAATTCAAGCCTAAAAGAACCCTGTCGTGGCACGCATTATTCCAGTTCTGTTTCGCATTCGCAGCATGAAAATGGAAAGGTGACAAGACGATCATATTTTGATTACATGCAAACAATTATAGAGTTTGGGAAATTTATTCGAAACTTGATCTATAAGTCGAGCTGACCACGCACCTTTCCCCCTCAAGAGGCGCAACATGGCCGACCCGCAGGCGGGCAAACTTCCGCTTCCCACCTTGACCGCCATGGTCGTCGGCTCGATGGTCGGGGCGGGCATCTTCAACCTTCCCGGCCGCTTCGCCACCGCTACGGGACCCTTCGGCGCCATCATCGCCTGGCTGATCGCCGGCACCGGCATGTACATGCTGGCGCGGGTCTTCCAGGCGCTGGCAGAAAAGCGACCGGACATCGACGCCGGTGTCTTCGCCTATGCCAAGGCCGGCTTCGGCGATTACATGGGCTTCCTCTCGGCCTTCGGTTACTGGCTGGGAAGCTGCCTCGGCAACGTGTTCTACTGGGTGCTGATCGGGTCGACGCTCGGCCGTTTCTTCCCCGACATCTTCGGCGACGGTTCCAGCGCCACCGCGATCATCGTGTCGCTGGTCGGCATCTGGGCCTTCCATTTCATGATCCTGCGCGGCGTCGAGCAGGCGACCTTCATCAACACCATCGTCACCATCGCCAAGATCGTTCCGATCCTGGTGGCGGTCCTCGCCTTCGTCTTCTTCTTCAACTACACGCAGTTCTCGGAGAACTTCTTCGGCGGCGTCGGTATGCCGGAGAAGACATTGGTTGCGCAGGTGCGCGACACCATGCTGATCACGGTATTCGTGTTCATCGGCATCGAGGGCGCCAGCGTCTATTCGCGCTACGCCAAGAAGCGCTCGGATGTCGGCGCCGCCACCATTCTCGGCTTCGTCGCCGTCACCGGCCTCATGGTGGCCGTCACCCTGCTGCCCTATGCGACGGCGCCGCGCGCGGCCATCGCCGGCGTGCAGAATCCCTCACTCGCCGGCGCGTTGGAGCTCGTCGTCGGTCACTGGGGCGCGGTGTTCATCTCCGTCGGCGTGCTGATCTCGGTGCTCGGCGCCTATCTCGCCTGGTCGCTGATCTGCGCCGAGGTGCTGTTCGCCGCGGCGAAGTCGAGCGACATGCCGCGCCTCTTCGCGGCGCAGAACGCCAACCGCGTGCCGGCCAACGCGCTGTGGCTGACCAATATCGTCGTCTCACTCTTCGTCATCTCGACCTACTGGTCGCGCGACGCCTTCAATTTCATGCTGGACATGACCAGCGTGACGTCGCTGCTGCCCTATCTGCTGGTTGCCGGCTATGGCGTGCTGCTGGCCCGCAGCGGCGTCGGCTACGAGGCGACGCCCGGCGAGCGCGGCCGCGACCAGATCTTCGCCTGGATCGCCATCGTCTACACCCTGTTCATGTTCGTCGCCGCCGGGCTCAAATACGTGCTGCTCGTCACCGTGCTCTTCGTGCCGGGCACCATCCTGTACTTCTGGGCGCGGCGCGAGCAGCAGGCGCGGCTGTTCACGCCGGTCGAACTGGTGGTCTTCATCATTACCCTCGTCGGCGGTGCTGTCGGCGCCTATGGGCTGGCCACCGGCCTCATCACCCCCTGAACAAGAAAAGCCATCGGGAGACCTGCCATGGAAACCAGTTTCGGCGTCCACTCGGAGGTCGGCCAGCTGCGCAAGGTCCTGGTCTGCGCGCCGGGCCGTGCGCATCAGCGGCTGACGCCCAGCAATTGCGACGCGCTGCTGTTCGACGACGTATTGTGGGTCGACGTTGCCAAGCGCGACCATTTCGACTTCATCACCAAGATGCGCGACCGCGGCATCGAGGTGGTGGAGATGCACAATCTGCTCACCGAGACGCTCGCCGTCCCGGAAGCCAAGAAATGGATCCTCGACAACCAGGTGGCGCCGAACCAGATCGGCCTCGGCTTCGTCGAGGAGGTGCGCTCCTATCTCGAGGGCCTGCCGAACCGCCAACTGGCGGAGACGCTGATCGGCGGCCTCTCCACCTACGAGTTCCCCGAGACCATCGGCGGCGAGACGCTGGCGCTGATCCGCGACGCCGCCGGCGTCAACGAATACCTGCTGCCGCCGCTGCCCAACACGCTCTACACCCGCGATACGACCTGCTGGATCTATGGCGGCGTCACGCTCAACCCGCTCTACTGGCCGGCGCGGCACGAGGAGACAATCCTCACCAGCTCGATCTACAAATTCCACCCGGACTTCGCGGGCAAGGTGAATGTCTGGTGGGGCGACCCGACCAAGGATTGGGGCCTCGCCACGCTGGAAGGCGGCGACGTGATGCCGATCGGCAAGGGCAACGTGCTGATCGGCATGAGCGAGCGCACCTCGCGCCAGGCCATCAGCCAGGCCGCGGCGGCGCTGTTCGAGAAGGGCGGGGCGGAGCGTGTCATCGTCGCCGCCATGCCGAAGCTGCGCGCGGCGATGCATCTCGACACGGTGTTCACCTTCGCCGACCGCGACTGCGTGCTGATCTACCCCGACATCGTCGACAAGATCGAGTGCTTCTCCTACCGGCCGGACGGCAAGGGCGGCGTCGAGCTCTCCAGGGACAAGGGCCTCATCGAGACGGTGAAGGAGGCTCTGGGCCTCAAGGAGATCCGCGTCGTCGAGACCGGCGGCAACGACTATATGCGCGAGCGCACGCAGTGGGACAGCGGCGCCAACCTCGTCTGCGCCTCGCCGGGCGTGGTCTTCGCCTATGACCGCAACACCTATGCCAACACGCTGCTGCGCAAGGCGGGGATCGAGGTCATCACCATAGACGGCTCCGAGCTCGGCCGCGGGCGCGGCGGCGGCCATTGCATGACCTGCCCGATCATCCGCGACGCGGTGGATTTCTGAGCGGGCGCCCCTCCGGTCAGGACCCGCGAGGCCCGAGGGCCTGCAATTCGGCGAAGAGCGCGGCGGGGACGGCGATGCCGTTGGTGCGGCTGCGCTCGCGTGCCTGATAGCGCCGCTCCGAGGGCAGGCGCACGCCGGGCTGCGCCTTGGCGAGGGCGAAGAGCTCGTCGGCATCGGCGAGCCGCGAGGACAGGTTCCCCGTGCCGAACACGGCCGGGTCGATGGCGATGAAGAGCTCGCCGCCGAGCGGCGGGCCGCCATCGCCGTTCTCCACCGCCTTGGATTGCCGGCTGGTGAGGTCGCCGATCAGCGGGCCGGCGATCAACTCCACCATCATGGACAGCGCCGAGCCCTTGTGGCCGCCGAAGGGCAGCAGCGCGCCGGCGAGCGCGGCCGCGGGATCGGTGGTCGGCGCGCCGTCCGGCCCGACCGCCCAGCCGGGCGGGATTTTTTCGCCCCCGCGGCGCTTCAGCTCGATCTCGCCGCGCGCGGCGGCGCTGGTGGCGAAGTCGAAGATGAAGGGGCGACCCGAAGGCCCCGGCCAGCCGAAGGCAAAGGGATTGGTGCCGAGCAGTGGCGTCGTGCCGCCGGCCGGGGCGACGCAGCACTGGCCGACGGTGAAGCACCAGGCGGCGAGCCCGGCCTCCACCGCCGGCTCGATGTCGGCCCAGAGCGCGGAGAAATGGTAGCAGTCATGGATGGCGAGCGCAGCGATGCCGATCTCTTTCGCCGCCGCGATCAGCGCCGGCACGCCGGTCTCGACCGCCAGCGGGGCGAAGCCGTGTTTCGCATCGACGCGCAGCACCGCCGGCGTCGCCCTGGCCAGCGCCGGTAGCGCGTGGCGCTCCGCCTTGCCGCTGCGCACCGAGGCGACATAGCCGATCAGCCGGTAGAGCCCGTGCGAGTGGCACTCGTCCGCCTCCGCCCGCGTGATCGAGCGGGCGATGGCCTGCGCATGCTCTTCGCCGAGCCCGGCGGCGACCAGCGTGTCGCGGCAGAGCACATGCACCTCGGCGAGGCTAAGGCGGACGGGCTCGTCCACCGTCAGTCCTGCTTCCAGACGGGCCACGTATCCGACAGACGATAGCCGGTTTGCCACGGGTCGTCAGGATCGACCATGAGCTGCGCGGTGTGGGTGATGAAGGCGCGGCCCATGATCGAGGGCACGATGGCCGGCCGCCCGCCGATGCTGGTCTCGGCCTCGACGCGGCAGTCGAAGCGCGAGCCGATGATGGAGCGGCCGACGAAGGCGTCGCCGACCTTCAATATGCCCTTGGCGTGCAGCACCGCCATGCGGGCCGAGCAGCCGGTGCCGCACGGCGAGCGGTCGATCTTGCCGGGGCGGATGGCCACCGCATTGGCGCCGGAGGGCGTGCCGTTATCGTCGGTCAGCGGCGCGGCGAACTGGCAGAAGGAGATGTGCGACCAGTCCTTGTTGGTCGGATGCTGGAAGCCGAGCTGCTGGTTCGCCGCCTTGACGATCTTCATGCCGAGATCGGCGAAGTCCTTGGCCTCGTCCGGCTTGATCGAGAAGCCCAGCGCATGGGCATCGACGATGCAGAAGCTGTCGCCGCCATAGGCGGTGTCGACGGTCAGCGTACCGTAGCCCTCCAGCTCCAATTTCGCGTCGAGCTTGTCGGCGAAGGAGGGGTGGTTCTTCACTCGGATGCGCTCGGCCTTGCCGTTCTTGCAGTAAGCCGTGGCCTCGATCAGCCCGCCCGGCGCCTCCAGCACCATGTGCGTCTCGGGCTCGACCATCGGCACGATGCCCGTGTCGAGCAGCACTGTGGAGACGCAGATCGAGTTGGAGCCGGACATGGGCGGGGTGTCCTCCGGTTCCATGATGATCCAGGCGGCGACGGCCTCCTTGTTCTTCGGCGGCACCAGCAGGTTCACATGGCGGAACACGCCACCGCGCGGTTCTTGCAGCACGAAGTTCCGCAGCGTGTTGTCGCTCGCGACGAAGCGCGACTGCGCCCAGACCGTCTCGCCCGGAGGCGGCGCGACGCCGCCGACGATGACGTCGCCGACCTCCCCCTCAGCGTGGCAGCCGACGACATGGATGACCTTGGATGAGCGCATGGGGGAACCTCTTCGTGCATGCCATCCGCCTTATCGCCGTCATGGCCGGGCTTGTCCCGGCCATCCACGTCTTCTGCTGCGGAGGAAGAAAGGCGTGGATCCCCGGGCCAAGCCCGGGGATGACGTCGTTGGGTGTTCAGCCGATCACCACCACCGGCTCACCCAGCACCTCGAAGATAGGCTCGATGCCGAGCCCCGGCGCGTCGGAGGCAGTCATGAAGCCGTTGACGCGCTTCGGCGCACCCTTGGCGATGTCCACCGTGCCGTAGCTGTTGAAGTCGGTGGCGGAGAAGGAGAACTCCTCCGGCGTCGAGCGGGCGAGATGGGCGATGGTCGCGGTGACGATGTCGCCGCCCCAGGTGTCCTCGATGGTCATCGGCGTGCCGGAGGCGACGCAGATGTCGCGCATCAGCCGCGCCTTGGTCAGGCCGCCGACCTTGGAGATCTTCAGGTTGATGATGTCCATGGCGTCGTCGGCGAGCGCCTTCATCAGCGTGCCGACGCCGTCGATCACCTCGTCGAGCACGAAGGGGCGGGCGGTGCGGGCGCGCACCGAGAGGCACTCCTCATAGGTCGGGCAGGGCTGCTCGATATAGACGTCGAGGTCGCCGACCTCCGCCGCGATGCGCGCCGCCTCCGCCCGCGTCCAGCCTGTGTTGGCGTCGGCGACGAGAGTGTCGGTCGCATCGAGAATCTCGCGGGTGACGCGGATGCGGTCGATGTCCTGATCGGCGTCGCCGCCGACCTTGAGCTGGAACTTGGTGTAGCCCTCGGCCTTGTAGCCGGCGATCTTCCTGGCCATCGCCTCCGGCGCTTCCTGCGAGATAGCGCGGTAGAGCGCGACCTTTTCCTGCGCCGCGCCGCCGAGCAGCTTGTAGACCGGCAGGCCGGACACCTTGCCGAGGATGTCCCAGCAGGCGATGTCGATCGGCGCCTTCACGTAGGGATGGCCGCGCAGCACCGAATCCATGTGGCGGTTCAGCACGTTGAGGTCGGTCGGGTCGAGGCCGATGACCTTGGGGCCGATCTCCTCGAGGCCCGCGCGCACGCCGTGCGCATAGGCGGGCAGATAGGCCGAGCCGAGCGGGCAGCATTCGGCATAGCCGGTGATGCCGGCATCGGTCTCCACCGCGACGACGGTGGAATCGAACACCTCGACGAAATTGCCGTTCGACCAGTTGTAGCGGCCTTCCTTGAGCGGCAGGCCGACCTTCCACGCCTTAATGCCGGTGATCTTCATGTGAGGCCCTCCTGCTGCCGTTCGTGTTGCATTACTCGCCCTCATCCTGAGGTGCCCGGCCATGAGCCGGGCACCTCAGGATGAGGTTGCGCGCGAAGCGCAAGGTTCAGACCACCACGAAGCCGTGCGCGAAGGGGTCACGGTCGTCGATGAAGATGGTGTTGTAGCCGGTCATGCGGGCCCAGCCGCCGATGGACGGGATGATGGCGTCGACATTGCCGACGCGCGCGGTCGCCTCGACCCGGCCCTTGAACAGCGAGCCGATGATGCTCTCGTGGACGAAGTCGTCGCCGACCTTGAGCTTGCCGTTGGCGGCCCAATGGGCGATGCGCGCCGAGGTGCCGGTGCCGCAGGGCGAGCGGTCGATCGCCTTGTCGCCGTAGAACACCGCGTTGCGCGCATGCGCCTCGGCGTGCTTCGGCGCGCCGGTCCAGAGGATGTGCGACAGGCCGCGTATCTCCGGCTTCTCCGGGTGCACGAACTCGTATTTCGCGTTCAGCGCCTTGCGCAGCGCGCCGCTCATACCGATGAGCTCGCCGGCGGTGAAGTCGGCCATGTCGCGGAAATGCTCCTGCGGCTCGACGATGGCGTAGAAATTCCCGCCATAGGCGACGTCGACCATGACTTCGCCCAGGCCCGGACATTCGGCGGTGAGGCCGCGCGCATAGAGGAAGGCGGGCACGTTGGTGATGCGCACCTCCTCCACATACTGGCCTTCCTGCCGGTATTCGGCCTTCACCACGCCGGCCGGCGTGTCGAGCATGAGCACGCCCGGAATCTTCGGCGTGACGAGGCCGTGCTCGATGGCCATGGTCACCGTGCCGATGGTGCCGTGCCCGCACATGGGCAGGCAGCCGGAGGTCTCGATGAACAGGATGGCGACGTCGCAATCTGGCCGGGTCGGCGGATAGAGGATCGAGCCGGACATCATGTCGTGGCCGCGCGGCTCGAACATGAGGCCGGTGCGGATCCAGTCATATTCGGCGAGGAAGTGGGCGCGCTTCTCGATCATGTTCGCGCCCTGGAGGTTCGGCCCGCCGCCGGCCACCAGCCGCACGGGGTTGCCGCAGGTGTGGCCGTCTATGCAGAAGAAGCTGTGTCGCGCCATGGAGGTCACTCGTCAGAAGCGGTCGGGACGGAAGGGGTCGAGGGTGATGGACGGCGTGCGCCCGGCCACCATGTCGGCGACCAGGCGCCCGGTCGCCGCGCTCTGGGTCAGGCCGAGATGGCCGTGGCCGAAGGCATAAAGGACACGGTTCGACGCGCGGGACGTGCCGATGACCGGCAGGCTGTCGGGCAGCGAGGGGCGGAAGCCCATCCACTGCGTGCCGCCTTCGGTGTTCAGGCCGGGGAGGAAGGCGGCGGCTTTCCTGAGCATCACCTCGGAGCGCCTGAAGTTCGGCGCCGCTTTCAATCCGCCGAGTTCCACCGCACCGCCGACGCGGATGCCGGTGGAGAGCGGCGTGACCACGAAGCCGTGGCCGCCGAAGGTGAGCTGGCGGTGCAAAGCGAAGGCGCCGGGCGGCAGCGTGGTGTTGTAGCCGCGCTCGGTCTCCAGCGGGATGGCGTCGCCGAGTTCGCGCGCCAGCGGGCGCGACCAGGCGCCGCCGGCGAGAATTGCGCGCCCGACGGCGAGCTGCGAGCCGTCTGCGAGGCGCAGGCGCACGCCGCTCTCCGCCGGCTCGACCGCCTTCACCTCGCCATGGGTGATTGCCGCGCCGCGCGCCATCACCGCCTGGAACAGCGCGAGGGCGAAATGATGGGGATCGTCCACCGTCTGCCAGCGCGGCGTGAAGGTGCCGGCGACGAAACGCGGGGCGACGCCGGGCTGCAGTTCTGCCAGACGAGAACCCCGCACGTGCTCGAACTCGACGCCTTCCTTCGCACGCGCGTCCCAGCCGGGCTGGGAGGCGGCAAGCTCGGCTTCGCTCTCATAGAGCTGGAGGTTGCCGTCGCGGCGGACATGCGAGGAGAGCCCGGCGGCGGCGACCATGCTCTCCATCGCCTGGGCGGCGAAGCGCATCAGGCTGCCCTGCGCCACCAGCGAATGGCGGTAGCGGTCGGGCAGGCTGGCGCGCCAGAAGCGGATCAGCCAGGGCGTGATCTGCGGCAGGTAGCGCGGCGGGATGGAGAGCGGCCCGAGCGGGTCGAACAGCCATTTCGGCGCCTTGAGCAGCATGCCGGGCGAGGCGAGGGGCAAGATGTCGGTGAAGGCGAAGGCCCCGGCATTGCCGAAGCTCGCCCCCTCCGCCACGCCGCCGCGCTCGACGAGCCGCACGCGGTGGCCCTCGCCGAGCAGGTGGAAGGCGCAGGCGAGCCCGACGATGCCGGCGCCGATGACGGCGATCTCACCTGAGTCAGCCCTGTCGCTCATGTTCTTATGCTCAGGCACATATCAATGCCCTCATGGCCGGGCTTGACCCGGCCATCCAGACGTCAGGGCCGGGGCTCCCGGTCCCCTGGGTCCCCGGGTCAAGCCTGGGGATGAGGACCGTTCCTGTGGGTTGGTCGATCACGCCGCCTTGGCCAGCGCCGGGCGGGTGGCGAGGGCCTCGGCGACGATCTTCTCGACCTTGGCGCGCTGCTCGCCTTCCAGCATCAGGCGCGGCGAGCGCACGCGCTCGGTCGTGCCGGTGACCAGCGCCTCGACCAGCTTGAGGTTCTGCACAAGGTAGGTGGACACGTCGAGGTCGAGCAGCGGGCGGAACCAGCGGTAGATCGCCAGCGCCTCGTCATAGCGCTTGGCCTTCATCAGCTTGTAGATCGCCACCGTCTCGTGCGGGAAGGCGACGACGAGGCCGGCGACCCAGCCGACCGCGCCCACCGCCAGCGCCTCATAGGCGAGGTTGTCGACGCCGGTGAACACATCGTAGCGGTCGCCGAAGGCGTTGAAGATGTCGATGGTGCGGCGGATGTCGTCGGAGGATTCCTTCACCGCGACGAAGCGCTTGTCCTTGGCGAGCTCGGCCATGATCTCGACGGTGACGTCGACCCGGTAGGCGAGGCGGTTGGAGTAGATCATCACCGGCAGGTCGGCCGCCTGCGCCACCGCGGAGAGCGCCGCCACCGTCTCCTTCGGGTTGGTGTGGTAGACGAGGCTCGGCACCGTCATCAGGCCGTCGGCGCCGGCGGCCGCGGCACGCTTGGCCAGCGAAGCGCAGTCGCGGGTGGACGAGTCGGCGATGGTCATCAGCACCGGCTTCTTGCCGGCGACGGACTTCGCGGTCTTCAGCACGGCGAGGCGCTCGTCATGCGAGAGCATCGGGCCTTCTCCGAGCGAGCCGTTGACGATCAGGCCGTCGACGCCCGCCTCGATCTGGAAGGCGAAGCTCTTCTCCATCTCCTTGTGGTCGAGGCTGTCATCCTCGTTGAACTTGGCGGTGACGGCCGGATAGATGCCCTGCCACATGGTCTGCTCCTGGGTCTTGTCTGCGATCGGGTGGGATCAGAGGACGGATTTGAGGAAGGCGACGGTTTCCGGCTGCTGCGGATTGCCGATCACCTGCGAAGGCGGGCCGATCTCGTGGATTCGGCCCTTGTGGAAGAAGGCGACGCGGTCGGACACCTCGCGCGCGAAGGCGATCTCGTGAGTGACCACGATCATGGTCATGCCCTCCTTCGAGAGCAGGCGCATGGTGTCGAGCACCTCGCCGACGAGCTGCGGGTCGAGAGCCGAGGTGACTTCGTCGAACAGCATGTAGTCCGGCGACATGGCGAGCGCCCGGGCGATGGCCATGCGCTGCTGCTGGCCGCCGGAGAGCTTGGACGGATAGACGTTCAGCTTCTCGGCCAGGCCGACATGGGTGAGCTTCTCCACCGCGACCGCCTGCGCCTCGGCCTTCGACTTGCCCAGCACCTTGCGCGGGGCGAGCATCACGTTCTCCAGCACGGTGAGGTGGGGGAAGGCGTTCCACTGCTGGAAGACGATGCCGATCTTGCGGCGCAGCTTGTTGAGGTCGGTGCCGCGGGCGTGGACATCGGTGCCGTCGACGAGGATGCGCCCCGAATTGATCGGCTCCAGCCCGTTGATGCACATGAGCAGGGTCGACTTGCCCGAGCCGGAGCCGCCGATGACGGAGACCACCTCGCCCTTCTCGACAGTCATGGTGACGCCCTTGATCACTTCGAGCGAACCGAAGGATTTGTGGACGTCGTCGATCAGAATGGACATGGGCTTTTCTCAGTCGTTCTCGCGCCAGCGCGCCTCGAGGCGGGCGCCGAGCCGGGCGATGGGGAAGCTCATCAGGAAGTAGATCAGGCCGGCGATTGACAGCACGAAGAGCGGCTCCTGGATGCGGGTGACGATCACCTGCGAGGAGCGCAGCAGTTCGACGACGCCGATCCACCAGACCATGGCGGTATCCTTCATCACGCCCAGCGTCAGGCCGATCCAGCTCGGCAAGGCGACGCGCAGCGCGATGGGGAAGACGATGTCGGTCAGGTCCTGCCGCCAGGTCATGCCCAGCGAGCGGGCGGCGCGGCGGGTGGTCGACGGCACGGCGAGGAAGCCCGAGCGTACGATCTCCGTGCAATAGGCCGACATGTAGAGCGCCAGCACCACGCAGCTCACCGTGAACGGCGCCCAGTTGATGCCGACGATGGTCTTGAACGAGTTGGCCAGCACCAGCTGGATCAGCAGCGGCACCGAGCGGAACACGTCGAGCACGGCGCCGATCGGGGCGTTGATCCACCAGGGCGAGATAGCGCGGATGACGCCGAACAGCACGCCGAGCAGCGTGCCGCCCAGCACCGCCCAGGCGGTGAGCGCGAGGGTGACGCCGGCGCCCTTGAGCATGAACCAGAGGTCGCCCAGCGAGAACGAGGTGTCGAGAAGCGAGGAGAACATGCGCGGCCCTCCTCAGTAGCGGAACAGTCGCCACGCCATCAGGCGGGCCGACAGGGTGACGAGTTTGGCGAGCAGGTAGTAGATCACGGCCGCCAGGGCGAAATATTCGAAGGTGCGGAAGGAGCGGACGTTCAGCTCCTGGGTGACGCCGGTGAGGTCGTTGTTGAGGCCGACGATGACGCCGAGCGAGGTCATCAGGATGGCCCAGACCATCTGGTTGGTCATCGGATAGAACACGACGCGGAACATCTGCGGCATCACGATCAGCCGGAACGCCTGTATCTGGCCCATGCCGAGCGAACGGGCGGCGCGCACCTGCGTCGGCGGCACGGCGCGCAGGCCGCCACGGAAGGTTTCGGCGAGATAGCCGGCATTGTTGAAGGTGATGCCCGCCAGCAGCGCCGGGAAGCTGTCGAGATGGATGCCGAGCGAGCCGAGGCCGAAATAGGCCATGTAGATCTGGAACAGCGCCGGCGTGTTGCGGGCGAGCTCGACCCAGGTCGAGGCGAGCGCACGCAAGGCCCGGTACTGCGAGCCGCTTGCCACCGCCAGCAGCACGGCGAAGAACACGCCGAGCAGCATGGAGAGCACGGCGATCTCCAGCGTCACCAGCGCCCCCCACAACATGTCGGGCAGGGCGCGGAAGGCCGGCAGCCAATGGAAGGTGTAGTGCATGCCTTCGTCCGTCGCTTCGCGCGGCGCCACCCGATGGGCGGCCGGAAATCTGCGGGGCATCCTAGCAAATGTCAGCCGGAAGCCCCGGTGACAAAAGCAAGTCCCCACTCTGAGGAACCTCATCCTGAGGTGCCCGGCCATGGGCCGGGCCTCGAAGGATGCTCATCCGGGTGCGCTGTAGCGAGCATCCTTCGAGGCTCGCTGTGCTCGCACCTCAGGATGAGGGCGTTCCGGTGGGGGAGGCGGTCTGGGCTGCACCCGAACCGCCTCTCGCTTCATCCGGTCGCGTCGCTCAGCGATAGACGCCGGGCACGGTGAGGTTCGGCGCCTCGCCGAGGCCGACCCACTTCTCGTAGAGCGCCTTGTAGCGGCCGGTGCGGACCTGCTGGTTGATGAACAGGTTGAGGTAGTTGATCAGCCCCTGCTCGTTGCGCAGCGCGATCAGCGCGACGTAGTCGATGTCGTAGGGGGCGTCGCCGCCCATCATCAGGCCCTTGTACTTGCCTTCCTTCACGATCGCCGCGGCGACGGTGGAGGTGACGACGGTGGCTTCGATCTGGCCCTGGGCCAGCGCCAGGAACACGTCGGCCTGGGTCTGGTAGCCGCGGAAGGAGCCGGTGCCCCAGGCCTTCACGTCCTTCTCCAGCGCCAGCGCCTCGAAGGTGCCGGAGACCGAGCCGGTCTTCTTGCCCTTCAGGCTGTCATAATCCTTGATGCCGAGCCCGTCCTTGGTCAGCACCACCATCTTGAAGGCGAAGTAGGGGATGGTGAAGCCGGCGGTCTTGGCGCGCTCCAGCGTGTCGGAGGTCGAGGCGACGCCGACGTCGACGCGGCCGGAGACGAGGGCCGGGATGCGGTCGGGGAACGGGGTCTCGACGATCTCCGCCTTCACGCCCAGCACCTTGGCGAGGTCGTTGCAGTAGTCGACGTCGAAGCCGATCGGGTTGTTGCTGGCGTCGCGC
Source organism: Ancylobacter novellus DSM 506 (assembly GCF_000092925.1). NCBI lineage: Bacteria > Pseudomonadati > Pseudomonadota > Alphaproteobacteria > Hyphomicrobiales > Xanthobacteraceae > Ancylobacter > Ancylobacter novellus. The sequence continues at coordinate 160,069 of NC_014217.1, forward strand.
GATCCCATGGGCGGGAAGTCCAGCACCACGGCGCAGCGCAGCGTGCCGGAGGCGATGATGTCGTCGAGCTTGTCAGCCTGCGCGGGCATGGCAGCGGCGAGCGTCAGCGCCGCCGCGGCGAGAATGCCGATTCCCTTAGCCATAACGGCTCTCCTCTGAAGGTCATGTTTGCTGTTAGTGGCCGGCGGCACCGCTGGGAGAGGGGCGTCGTCCGGCGACGGCTAGGAGCTTCCGATTTTTGGATCCAAGTTTCAATATCCTTTTTGCAGCATCCATGCGATTTTATTGGGCGGTGGCGCCTCTGGCGCGCCGGCCGCCGAAACCGCAAGCTGCGCAAAGGACTTGCCGGCAACGAATCGGCGACTTAAGCCGGTCGGCCGCAAAGCCGGGAGGGGAGACGAGGTGAAGGTTAAGGCAACGGACATCGCGCAGATGGCATCCGCGTCGGACGTCATTTTCGACGCGCTGCGCGAGGCCATCGCCAAGGGCGACATTGCCGAAGGCCAGACCCTTCGGCAGGACCACATCGCCCGCCTGTTCAACGTCAGCCGCATCCCGGTGCGCGAGGCGCTGACGCGTCTCGAGGAGCAGGGCCTGGTGTCGACGCAGCGCTACCGCGGCGCCGTGGTCACCACGCTCTCGACCGACGAGATCCGCGAGATCTTCGAATTCCGCGCCCTGCTGGAGCCGGAAATCCTGCGCTATTCGGTGGAGCGCATCTCGGACGAGGGGCTCGAGAACGCCAAGCGCTTCGCCGATGCATTCTCCACGGAGCCGGATTCCTCGCACTGGGGCGAGCTCAACCGCAGCTTCCACTATTCGCTCTACGAGCCGGCCGCGCGGCCCTACTACCTGCAGACCATCAGCGCCGCGCTGGACCGCGTCGACCGCTACCTGCGTGCCCAGCTCGTGCTGACCGACGGCATGGCGCGCGCGCGCCGCGAGCACCAGGGCATATTGGAAGCCTGCATCGCCCGCGACGCCGACGAGGCCGCCCGGCTCACCCGCGAGCACATTCTCGGCGCCAGTGTCTCGCTGATCGGCTTCCTTGAGCGCACGCGGGCGAAGGAGGCGGCGGGGGCTGAGCCTCACGCCGTGTGCGGCTCGCGTCCCGGACGCGGCAGGAGCGAGGAGATCGAGCAGCCGCAGGCCTCGGCCGGTGCGGGCTCGGCGGCCGGCACCAGCGGCAGCACCACGGTCGCGCGCAAGCCCCCATGGGCCCGGTTGTCCAGCCGGATCGAGCCGCCATGGGCGATCGCCACAGAACGGGCGGTGGCAAGGCCCAGGCCGACGCCGCCGGTCGCCCGGTTGCGCGAGGTCTCGTGGCGGTAGAACGGCTCGAACACGCGCTCCAGCTCGTCCGACGGCAGGCCGGGGCCGTCATCGTCCACGATGATGGTGACATGGCCGTCCTCGGCCGCCAGCCGCACGCGGGCACTGCCGCCATATTTGGCGGCGTTGCCGATGACATTGGCGAACAGGCTCTTCAGCCCGAGCCCGTCGCCGGTGACCACGACGTCATCGCCGTCCTCGACGCTGACGTCATGGCCGAGATCGGCCAGCTCGTCGGCGATGCTGAGCACCAGCGAGCGCAGGTCGTGGCGCTCGCGCGGCCGCTCGCTCTGCACGCTGCGCACATAGGAGAGCACGGCGGCGAGCATCGCCTTCATCTCGTCTATGTCCTCGCGCGCCTTGCCGGCGAGGGTGGGCGGGGCCTCCTCCAGCCGGAAGGCGAGGCGCATCAGCGGCGTGCGCAGGTCGTGGGCGATGGCGCCCATCATCATCACCCGGTCGTCGACATAGCGGTTGAGACGGCGCTGCATGTCGTTGAAGGCGCTGGCCGCGGCGGCGATCTCCTTCGGGCCGCTGGTGTCGATGGGCGGCGCTCCGGGATTGCGGCCGAGCTCCTCGGCGGCGGCGCCGAAGCGGCGGATCGGTTCGGCCAGCTTGTGGGCCACGAGATAGGCGCAGGGGATGGCGACGACGATGGTGCTGAGCAGCCAAAGCAGCGCCCGCTGCTTCCACAGCGCGTGCAGCGCGCCGGTCGGGCGGGCGACCAGCCAGGAACCGTCGCCCTGGCGCAGCCCGACCTTGAACAGGCCCTGGAACAGCGCCTTCTGCCCGTCGAAGCTCGAGGCTTCGAGGCTGGCGAACTTCAAGATCACGCTGCCGTCGAGCAGCCCCTTGTCCTGGCGCGGCGTATCCGGCGCCGCGCCGGCTACCTCGACGCGCACCTGCTCCGGCGGCACGCCGAAATAGGTCGCGAGCTGGTCGCGGATGGGCACCAGCGCCGGATGCTGCGGGCGCATCTCGCTGTCCTGGAAGCGGCGCAGGCTGAAATCGGTGCCGGCATCCTCGCCCTTGAGCGCGGCGGCGAACTGGGCGGCGGAATAGGTCTCCTCCGACGGCGGCGGCACCAGCACCACCAGCGCGAGGTTGATGAGCTGCACGGCGGCGACGACGATGATGAGCAGAATGCTCATCCGGGCGGCGAGCGGCGCCCGGCGCAGGACGGGGAAGCGCGCGCCCATCATAGCTTCTGCACCGCCGGCACGAACATGTAGCCCTCGTTGCGGATGGTGCGGATGAGGTCGCTGTCGGCGCGAAGCTTGCGTCGCAGTCGGCTGACCTGCACGTCGACGGCGCGGTCGAGCGCCTCCGAATCCGGCCCGCGCGCGGCTTCAAGCAGCTGGTCGCGGGTGAGCACGCGGCGGGGGCGCTGCACGAAGCTGCGCAGCACGGCGAACTCGCCGTCGGTGAGGTGCACCAGTGCGCCGGCGCCGTCGCGCAGCTCATAGGCGGCGAAATCGACGGTCCAGCCGAGGAAGCGGTAGCGGGCGCGGCTGTCGGTGTCCTCGTCGGCGCCGCGCCGGCGCAGCGTCGCCCGCACCACGGCGAGCAGCTCGCGCGGGTCGCAGGGCTTGCCGAGATAGTAGTCGGCGCCGAGTTCCAGCCCGACCACGCGGTCGGTCGGCTGGTCCATGGCGCTCAGCATCACTACCGGCGGACCGGCGCGTCCGGCGAGGCGCCGGCAGGCGGAGATGCCGTCTTCGCCGGGCATCAGCACGTCGAGGATGATGAGGTCGATCGCGTTGGCGGCGAGCGCCCGGTCCATGGCGCGGGTGTCGCGCGCCTCCAGCACCGAGAAGCCGTGCAGGCTCAGGCTCTCGCTGACCAGGCTGCGTATGCCGGCGTCGTCGTCGACGACCAGTATGGTGGGCGTCGCCATCGCTGTCCCTTGGCTGCCAATCCCTCCGTCGAGGGCCGGCAGTCAATCGGCCATTTGTTTCCGGCGGATTTCTGGCGGTTTCCTTGGCGTTCGTCAGAACCGCAGCGCCTCGCCCGGGCGGCGCGAGATGCGGTAGACGGTGGCCGGCGGCAGGTTGGCGAGCGTGCGCCCGACCTTCGTTGCCCGCAGCCCGAAGCGTTCCAATATCGGGCGCGGCACCGGGCAGACCGGGCCGTAGGTGAATTGGTAGAAGCCGCCCTCCTCGCGCAGATGGGCGAAGGCGCCCTTGAGGATGCGCACCACGGCGATCTGCGGGAAGGAGAGCAGCGGCAGGCCGCTGACCACGGCGCCGGCCCTCTCGGAGCCGAACAGCTCCATATTGGCGAGTTCGGCGGCGTTGATCTGCAGCACGCTTGCCTCCGGGTGGCGGCGCTTGAGCATGCGCGCGAAATCCGCGCCGAGCTCGATCAGTACCAGCCGGTCCTCCGGCACGCCGCGGGCGATCAGCGCCCGGGTGAAGGCGCCGGTGCCGGCGCCGAGCTCGATCACCGGCGCATCGGCGGGAGAGATGCCGCGGGTGATGATGTCGGCCAGGCTGCGGCCGGAAGGGGCGATGGCGCCAACCCGCAGCGGATCGCCCGCCCAGTTGGCGAGGAAGGATATCTGGTCGACGAAGCTAGTGGCGGTTCGGCTCATGGCGGCTCGGCTCATCTTTGATCAGTGCGGCGCCGCGGCGGCGTCGGCCGGCGTGCCGGCCTCGGCGAGAGTGCCGGCGCATTTGGGCGGGAACAGCGGGCCGGCCTCGTCGAGGCGGGCTTTCTGCGCCTCGGACAGCACCGCGCGCAGCGCATCGACGCTGGCGAGCAAGCGCGTGGCACGCTCGCCCGTGGCGATCACCGCGCCGGCCAGCGTGGCCGACTGGCTGAGCGCGTCGCCGTCGGTGAGGCCGGTGGCAGGTAGCTCGCGCCGTTCGGCCTCGGCCCCGACCGTCATTGCCTGCAGCGCGTCGGTGTAGTCGCGCCAGGCGTCGATCTGGGCCGGGCGGATGCCGACGAAGGTCTCGTAGGCGTCGAGCCGGCTCGCCAGCTCCAGCGGGCCGGGCAGGCGCGGGGCCAGGCAGATCGCGAGCTTGGTCTCGGCCGGCTCGCGCGGCCGGTCGTCCTTGCGCGCCTCGCCGGCACGATGGTTCTCGGGCTTGCCGGATTCGGCAGCGGGCACCGCTGTGGCCGCAAGCACGCCGAACAGCGCGGCCGCGATCAGGGCAGGGGTAATTCTCACGTCGGGTTACCTCCGTCGCATCGATTGCTGGAGATTTCCCATCCGTCGTTGTCCGCCATTGGTCCGAATATGTCCGGCATGTTTCCACCTGTCGCGCGACCTGCGACAGGCGGAGAAATGAACGGAAACATTTCGACGTGCGCAGGAAATCTTGGTCGCGCAGAGTGCCGGCGGCCCGGTCGGCGGGCGGCGCGGCTTCCGCCCCCCAGCCGAGCGTGACGTTTCGTCGGCCGGGCTCCTGCCGCTACCAGACCATCGGCACGAAACGGTAGCGCACCCGCGCGGCATAGGCGTCGTAGCCAGGCAGGCCGACGCGCAGCGCCTCCTCCTCATGCACCGCGCGCCAGGCGACGCCGAGGACGAACGGCACGGCGAGCAGCAGGCCCCACCAGGAGCCGAGGATCAGCGGCAGGCTGATGAAGAACAAGAGCGCGCTGGTATACATGGGGTGGCGGACATAGGCGTAGGGGCCGGTGTCGATGACCTTCTGGCCCTCCTGGATCTTCACCACCGGCGCGGCGAAGGCGTTCTCGCGAAAGGTCCACCAGACGCCGGCCATGTAGGCGAGCGCGATCAGGAATCCGACCACCTGCAGCCAGGCCGGCATGGCGATGAAGCGGGTACGGCCGGCATCCCAGGCCATGAAGACCAGCCAGGCCAGGAAGGCGAGCATGAAGGCGGTGAGCCAGACCTTGTCCCACCCCTTCTGTTCGCGCTGCCAGGGCGCGGACATGCGTTCGCGCAGCAGCGAGGGGCTGTATTTTCCCAACCACAGCACCATGGCGAGGCCGCCGACCGCGAACAGCACGATGAAGGCCCAGCCGCCGGGATAGTCGAGCGTTCCCGCCGGCAGCAGCACCAGCGCTGCCATGAAGACGGTCCAGGCCATGCACTGGAGGAGATAGGAGACCATGAGGCGCCTCAATCGGTCACGGGCCGGGCGAGCCAGCCGACATAGGTGAGGTAGAGCCCGGCCACGACCAGCAGGCCGAAGATCAGCCGCACGGTCATGGCCGCGCCGGCCGAGGCCATGGCCGCCTGCTCGAACAGGGTGGGCGCGGCGAGCACCGCGACGGCGCGCAGCACCAGCAGCCAGCCGAGGGCCGAGATGATGACGGCGGCGAGGCCCGACCAATAGGGATGGAAGGCGATGATCAGCAAGCCGCCGAACAGCATCAGGCCGCCGGCGAGCCAGACCAGCGCAGGATTGGCGAAGAAGGCGGCGGCGATGGTGCCCATCTCCGGCTCGCGCAGCATGACGAGGCCGGGAATGATGACGAGCCAGGGGCCGATCACGCGGGAGAAGGCGCGGGTGCGCGCCGCGGCTGTGTCGGACGACGTGGTGGACATGGACTGTCCTCCATGAACACGTTTCCATGGACGTGTTTATGAAAGGCAGTATATTCGAGATATGCAGAATAAAGCAAATCACGAGCCGACGACCGCCGAGCGCCGCTTCATCGAGGATACGGCACGGCTGCTGGTGCCCTGGGGGGTGCCGCAAACGGCGGCGCGGCTCTACGGCTTCCTGCTCATCCATGCAAAGCCGGTGAGCCTCGATGCCATCGCCGAGGGGCTGGAGATCAGCAAGAGCAGCGCCAGCGTCGCCGCCCGGCTGCTGGAGAAATACACGTTGGCACATCGCCACGGCGTGCGCGGCAGCAAGCGGGCGCTCTACGGCGTGTCCGACAATTACGCGGCCATGCTGGCCGAGCAGAACCGCCTCCTCGACGCGCTGGCCGCGCTGATGCGCTCCGGTGCGCGCGGTGTCCGGTCAGAAGGCGCGCGCGATCGCCTCACCGAGATGGCCGATTTCTATGCGGCGATACGCCAGGGCATGGAGGCGACGCTGGCCCGCCTGCGGGCGAAGGAGTAGCCGGCGAGGCTCCGCCCGCCTGTCTCCGGCTAGACCTTCAGGAACGACAGCAGCGTCCGCACCGCGCAGGCGAAGTCCTCGATCCGCATGGCTTCAAACGGGTTGTGGCTGCCGTTCTGGTTGCGCACGAAGATGAGGCTCGCCGGCACGCCGCGCCCGGCGAAGGTTGCGGTGTCGTGGCCGGCGCCGCTCGGCATCTCGATGGCGCGGATGCCCTCGCAGGCCGCCGCCGCCTTCAGCCCGGCACGCTGGCCGGCATCGAGCACGGCGGGCGTGCTGCCGGACTGCTCGCCGAAGTCGAAGCGCACGCCGCGCCGCTGCTCGATGATGGCGGCATGGGCGAAAAGCTCGGCATGGATGCGCTCCAGCACCATTGGGCTCTCGCTGCGCACGTCCAAGCAGAAGCCGACCTCGCCCGGCACCTTGGAGAAGGCATGCTGGGTCGGGTCGGTGCCGACCTCGCCGAAGGTGATGGTGGCGCGTTCCCCGTCGCGCTCCAGCCCGTCCCATGTGGTCTCCAGCGCGGCGACGAGATCGGCGAAGCCGATCACCGCGTCCTGCCTATAGGCGCGCGGCACGGCGCCGGAATGGCCGTACTGGCCGAGCACGCGGCCCTTGCGGTAGCGGAACGAGCCGGCAATACCGGTGACGAGGCCGATGGGCGCATCCTCGCGCTCCAGCACCGGCCCCTGCTCGATATGCACCTCGACGAAGCCGTGGATGCTGGCGGGGTCTAAATACGTTTCGCCGCGCGCCACCGCGTCGGGATTTAGGCCGAGGGCGGCCATGTGCTCGCGCAGCGTCAGGCCGGTGTCGGCGCGCCGCGTCTCCAGCGCGTCGGCCGGCAGGAGGCCGAAGGCGGCGCGGCTGCCGAGATAGGAGACCGGGAACCAGGTGCTCTCCTCGGCGCGGATGACCATGATGGTGAGGTTGCGCGTGAGCCGCCGGCCTTCCGTGCGCAGCGCATGCACCAGGGCGAGCCCGGCGAACACACCGGCGGCGCCGTCGTAATTGCCGCCATGCGGCACGCTGTCGATATGCGAGCCGATGATCCAGCTGGGCAGCGTCGGATCCTCGCCCTCCAGCGTCAGATAGAGATTGCCGGCGGCGTCGACGGCTTCGTTTAGGCCGAGTTCGCGGCCGACGCGCCGGACCACCGCATGGGCGAACTCCTCGCCCTCGCCATAGGCGGCGCGGGTGATGCCTGGCTCGTCGGTGGTGTGGGCGCGCAGCTCCTCGAAGAGCTGCTCGGTGAGGGCGATGGCCTTGGCGAGCGGGCTCATGCGCCGGCCTCCGCGATCGCCGCGATCGGCCAGACCTCGGGATTGACGAGATGGGCCGGGCGGCGGCCGGCAAGGACGTCGTTCACCTGCTCGGCGAGGGCGACCGCCGTGCGCCTCAGCGCGGCCTGCGTCGAGCCGCCGACATGCGGGCTGAGCACCACATTGTCGAAGCCGATGAGCGGCGACGAGGGCGGCATCGGCTCGGTCTCGAACACGTCGAGCCCGGCGCCGGCGATGCGACCCTCGCGCAGTGCCTCGACGAGCGCCGCCTCGTCGATGATCGTGCCGCGCGCGGTGTTGATGAGGTAGGCGGTGTCCTTCATGCGGGCGAGCTCAGGTGCGCCGATCAGATGGCGCGTCTGCGCCCCGCCCGGCAGGTGCAACGAGACGATGTCGGCCCGTGCCAGCAGCTCGTTCAGGTCGGCGACATGGGTGAAGCCGGCCGCCGCGACCGCGGGATCGTCCGGGCGGCGGGTCCAGACGATCACCTCCATGCCGAGCGCGCGGGCGAGGCGCCCGGTCTCGCGGCCGATGGCGCCGAAGCCGACGAGGCCGAAGACGGCACCGTCGAGCTCGATCATCCGCGCGCGGTACTTGAACGAGCCGTCGCTGGCGCGGGCGGCACGCTCGCCGGGGCCGAGCGCCTTGGCGAGATGGAACGCCAGCGCCAGCGCGTGCTCGGCCACCGAGCGGGCATTGGCGCCGGGCGTGTTCACCACCGGGATGCCGCGCGCGGTGGCGGCGGCGATGTCGACATTGTCGACGCCGGCACCGTGCACGCCGATCACCTTGAGATCGGGTGCCGCGTCCATCAGCGGCCCGTCGACGCGCGCATCGCGGGTCAGCACGGCGCGGGCGGGGGCGATCTCCGCGAGCAGCGCCCCAGGCTCCAGCGAGGTAGCGAGGCGGACCTCGTGGCCGGCGGCGAGAAGATGCTCGACGCCGGCGTCGTGGATGCGCTGGAGGATGAGGCAGAGCGAGCTCACGACAGAGCCTTCGTTAAATGCTGCGGATGGCGCCGCCGTCGACGCGCAGCGTCGAGCCGGTGACGTAGCTGGCCCTCTCGCTGGCGAGGAAGGCCACCACGTCGGCGAATTCCTGCGGCGTGCCGTAGCGCCCCATCGGAATGGTCGCGCGCGAGGCGGCCGACACCTGGTCGACGCTCTGGCCGCTGCGGGCGGCGTTGGCGGCGTCGATCTGGTCGGTGCGCTGGGTATGGATGCGCCCCGGAAGCACCGAGTTCACCGTCACCCCGTCCGCCGCCACCTCCGCGGCCAGCGTCTTGGCCCAGCCGATGATGGAGGCGCGCAGCGCGTTGGAGATGCCGAGGTTCGGGATCGGCTGGGTGACACCGGAGGAGGCGATGTTGACGATGCGGCCGAACTTCCTCGCCCGCATGCCCGGCAGCAGCCGCGAGGTGACGAGGAAGATGGCGCTCACCATCGTCTCGAACTGCGCGCTCCATACGTCCGGCGTCACGGCCGCGACCGGGCCGGGCGGCGGGCCGCCGGAATTGTTGACGAGGATGTCGATCGTCTCGCCTTCGAGCACATCGAGCGCGGCCAGCACCGAGGCGCGGTCGCCCAGATCCAGCTTCTGGATGCGCGCCTCGCCGCCGTCCTTACGGATGGCGGCGGCTTCTTCCTCCAGCGCCGCCTCGTTGCGGCCGGCGAGGATCACCGCCGCGCCTTCCTTGGCGAGCGTGCGGGCGATGGCGTTGCCGAGGCCGCGATTGGCGCCGAGCACCAGCGCGGTGCGGCCCTTCAGTCCGAGATCCATGTCAGCGTCTCCCGATCAGCCGTGCAGCTTGGCGGTGAGGCGGCTCATCAGCTCGCCCAGTTCCTGATGGTCGCGGGCGGTGAGCTTCGGGCCGGGATGGCGGGTGTCCGAGCAGGCGATGATACCGCGGCGCTTCAGCACCTCCTTGCGGATGGCGAGGCCGAAGCCGAGCTGCTGCTCGTGGCGCAGGATCGGCAAATAGGTGTCGAACAGGTCCTCAGCGCCCTCGAGGTCGCCGGCATGGAACTTCTCGACCACGCCGACCAGCATCTCGGGATAAGCGAAGCCGGTCATGGCGCCGTCGACGCCGCGGCGCAGTTCCTGCGGCAGATAGAGCCCGCCATTGCCGACGAGGATGGAGACGCGCCGGCCCTCGCCCTTGTCGGAGCGCTCGCGCATCTTGGTGATCTTCGGCAGGCCGGAGCCTTCCTCATGCTTGAGCATCACGAAGTTCGGGAAGGCGTCGATCAGGCGATGCAGAACCGAGACCGAGCTCACCGTGTTGCTGGTCTGCGGATAGTCCTGGTAGCAGACCGGGATGTCCGGCCCGAGGCGGGTCAGCACTTCCGCCCAGTAGCCGAAGACCTGGTCGTCGGTCTTCAGGAAGGGCTGCGGCGCGATCATCAGGCCGGCGGCGCCGAGATCCATCGCCTGCCTGGCGAAGCGCACGAGGTTGTCGGTGCCGGGGTTGGAGGCGCCGACCACGACGGGCTTGCGGCCGTCAACACGCTTCATCACGTGCTCGAGGAAGGCGCGCGACTCCGTCGGGGCGAGCTTGGAGGCTTCGCCGAGCACGCCGAGGATGGTCATGCCGGTCACGCCGGTCTCGAAATAGAAATCGATCAGCGAATCCGTGCTGGCGAAATCGACCTCGCCCGTCTGCGTGAAGGGCGTCGGTGCGATGATGTACACGCCGCGCGTGGTCTCGTTGATCTTCTCAGCCATGGTCGTTCCTCAGATGGCGCGGAGCTTCTCGATGATGCTCAGCTTTACGTTCTCGATATGGGCGTAGAGGCCGGCGCGGGCGGCCTCGCGGTCCTCCCGGCGCAGCGCGTCGATGATGGAAAGATGTTCGCGATGGCCGATCTCGAAGCGCTCGGGCACGCGGTCCATGTTGAACATGTGCGTCTTCAGCCGCAGGTCGTGGATGTGCTTTGCGAGCACCGCATTGCCGCTGCGGGCGGCTATCATGGAGTGGAAGCGGCAGTCGACCTCCCAATCCTTCTCGGCGTTCGGCGCGGGAGCGGCGAGCAAAGCGCGGATCTCGGCCTCGACCTCGTCGAGCTCGGCGACGGGAATGCGCCCGGTGGCGAGGCGCGCGCCTTCGGTCTCCAGGATCTGGCGCACATGCAGCGTCTCGATCAGCTCGCGAGTGGAGAACTCCTTCACCACCAGCACGCCGCCGGGCTTGCGGGTGATGAAGCCTTCGCTCTCCAAGCGGTTGAGCGCGTCGCGCACCGGGGTGCGGGAGATGGCGAGCGCCTCGGCGAGGCGGCGTTCCTGCAGCACCGAGCCGACCGGAATCTCGCGCTTGATCAGCTGGTCCAGCAGCGCGTTGTAGGCCATCTGGCTGAGGCTTTCCTCGCGCTCTTCGAGCGGGTCGGCCACAGCCTTGCGTCGGACGGGAACGGACATTCGAAACTCTGCGGCCGGGGCTCAAAGCGAGATGGCGTCCGGCCGCGGGGTACGCGGCCGGACGGGCGGAACGATCAGAAGATCGTCTTGATCGGATCCTTGGGAGCGGGCGAGTAGCCGATCAGGGGGGTGGTGAGCTTGGCATAGGTGCCGTCGGCGATCATGTCCGCCAGCGCCTTGTTCACCGCCTTGACCAGGTTCGGCTTGCCCTTCTTGAAGGGGAAGCCCTTCTGGATGTGGCTGAGATAGTCGTCGACCATCACCAGCGGCAGCTTGGACGCCTCGATGGCGTAGGCAGCGGCGATCGAATCGGTGATCACCGCGTCGATCTGGCCGTTCACCAGATCCTGGATGGCATCGGATTCGGCCTTGTAGGCCTTCACCGTCGCGCCGCGCTCCTCGGCCAGCTTCTGCCAGGTGGAGGAGACCAGCACGCCGACCGTCTTGCCCTTGATGTCGGCGGGCGTTTTGATCGGCGAGCCCTTCTGGGTGACGACGCGGCCGCCCGATTCCAGCCAGCCATCGGCGAACATCACCTGCTTCTGGCGCTCGGCGGTAATATCCATGGCAGCGGAGGCGAAGTCGTACTGGTCGGCGGCGAGGCCGACGAGCAGCGCCTCCCATTTGATGACGACCGGCTCATAGGTGAGGTTCAGCCGCCGCGCGATCTCCTTGGCGACGCGGATTTCCAGCCCGTCGAGCTGGCCATCCGGCGTGCGCATGGAGAAGGGCGGGTAGGTGCCTTCGGTGGCGACGAGCAGCGCGCCGGGCTTGACGAGTTCGAGCTGCTGGGCGTTCGCCGGGGCCGAGAGCCCGCCGGTGACGAGGCCGCCGACGAGAGCGGCGGCAAGCACGGGAAGAAGATTCAGACGCATCGTTTTATCCCCTCTGTCGTCTGCTGGTCCTTGGTCTTCAACGGGGCCGCCGGGGGGCGGCTCCGGTCCGCTCTTGAAAGGTGCGCGCCGCGCCGCCTTCAGGATTCCGTACTCGCCTTGAGCGCCAGAAGCTCGGCCATGACCGTGGCGGCGAGCAGCGCCGAGATCTGGCTGGAGCCGTCATAGGGCGGGCAGAGCTCGACCACGTCGGCGCCGACGAGGTTGACGCCTTCGATCCGTCGCAGGAGGTCCAGCGCCTCGCGCGCGCTGGGGCCGCCGGCCTCCGGCGTCTCCACCGCGGGCGCATAGGCCGGGTCGACGAAGTCGAGGTCGAAGGTGAGGTAGGCCGGGTGGCTGCCGGTGCGCTCCGCGATGCGGGCGGCGAGCGCCGGGATGCCCATCTCGAACATGCCATCGGTGGTGACGACCTCGAAGCCGAGCTCGACCGACTGGCTGACATCGTCCGGCTTGAACAGCGAACCGCGCAGGCCGATTTGGATCGAGCGCGCGGGGTCGACGATGCCTTCCTCCACCGCGCGGCGGAACGGCGTGCCGGCGCTGTAGCGCTGCCCGGCGAAGTACTTGTCCCAGGTGTCGGAGTGGGAATCGAACTGGATCAGCGCCAGCGGCCCGTGCTTGGCGGCGACCGCGCGCAGCCCCGCCAGCGTCACCGAATGATCGCCACCGATGCCGAAGGGCGTGACGCCGGCATCGACCACGGCGCGCACCGCCAGCTCCAGCCGCTCCAGCGACTCGATCTCATAGCCGGGCACGACCGCCGCGTCTCCGGCATCGGCGCAGGCGAGGCGCTCGAAGACGTTGATGTTCCGGTACGGGTTGATCGGCCGCAGCATGATCGACATGGCGCGCACGGCATTGGGCGCGAAGCGCGCGCCGGTGCGGAAGGGCGCACCGGAATCCGAGGGCAGGCCGATGATCGCCGCGTCGAGGCCCTTCAGCGTCGTCGCCTGCGGCAGGCGCATGAAGGTCGGCACGCCGCAGAAACGCGGGGTTTCCAGCGAGTCGATGGGCAGGACGCTCATCTTGTCTTCCTCTTACAGCGAGCGGGCGTAGTGCCGCTCGGCATGCGCTGCCGCCTGCGAGATGAGCGAGGTCATCACCAGGTAGATGAGCGCGGTCGCGATGTAGAATTCGAAGGGGCGGAACGTCGTGGCGATGATGGTCTGCGAGTAGAGCGTCAGCTCGACCACGGTGATGGTGGAGAGCAGCGAGGTGTTCTTCACCATGGTGATCGCCTCGTTGGTCACGGGCGGAAGGATCACGCGGAAGACCTGCGGCAGGATGATGCGGGTCATCATCTGCCAGCGACCCATGCCGAGCGCCTGCGCCGATTCCGTCTGCCCCTTGGGAATGGCGGAGAGGCCGGCGCGCACGATCTCGGCGACATAGGCGCCGCCATTGAAGCCGAGCGCGACCACGCCGGCGACGAAGGGCGAGAGCCGAAGCCCCAGCTGCGGCAGGCCGAAATAGATGATGAAGATCTGGATCAACGTCGGCGTGCCGCGGATGAACCAGATGTAGAATTCGCTCGCCTTGCGCAGCGCGGCGAAGCGCGACACCTTGCCGAGCGCGGCGATCAGCCCGCAGCCCCAGCTCACCAATATGGCCAGCAGCGAGAGCACCAGCACCAGCCAGCTCGCGGCGAGGAAGCCGGGCACATAGGGGGCGAAGCCTTCCCACCAGACGGCGATCTTCTCGATCATGATGCGGCCCCTTCGGTGAGCGGCGCGGCGTGATAGGCATCCTCGTGCAGCACGCGGCGCAGGAACTGCTGCAGCCGCTCGCTCCTGGGTTGGCGCAGCACCTCGCGCGGGTGCCCGTCCTCGGCGATGACGCCCTGGTCGAAGAAGATCACCCGGTTGGAGACCTCGCGGGCGAAGCCGATCTCGTGGGTGACCAGCAGCATGGTCATGCCCTCGGCAGCGAGGCTCGCCATCAGCGAGAGCACCTCGCCGACCAGCTCCGGATCGAGCGCCGAGGTGACCTCGTCGAACAGCATCAGTTTGGGTTGCATGGCGAGCGCGCGCACGATGGCGACGCGTTGCTGCTGGCCGCCGGAGAGCTTGGAGGGATAGGCGTGGCGCTTCTCAGCGAGGCCGATGCGGGCGAGCAGCGCCTCGGCCTTGTCGCGCGCCTCGGCGGGCGTCTCGCCCTTCACCCGGATCGGTGCCTCGATGACGTTCTCCAGCACGGTCATGTGCGGCCAGAGATTGTAGCTCTGGAACACCATGCCGATGCGGGCGCGCAATTCGCGCAGCTGCGCTGCGGTCGGCTGGAGGCGGGCGCCCTGCTCGTAGTCGAAGTGGAAGCCGCCGAAATCCATCGTGCCGCCGGTGGGCTTCTCCAGCACGTTGATGCAGCGCAGGAAGGTGCTCTTGCCCGAGCCCGAGGCGCCGATGATCGAGACCACCTCGCCGGCATGCACGTCGAGGGACACGCCCTTCAGCACCTCATGGGCGCCGAAGCTCTTGCGCAAATCGCGGATGCGGATCAGCGGCTCGCCGTCCATCAGGCGGCCTCGCGGATGGGGGAATAGATGTCGATCAGGCAGTCGCGCGGCGTGCGGTCCTCGCCATTGATCGGGGTGATGTCCTGCGGGCAGCAGGAGAAGGCCATGACGATGTTATCCTCGGCCTCGATGACGACATAGGAGCCGGGCGCGGAGGCCGGCAGCAGCCGGTCGAGCGAGCCGTCGGCGCGCACGGCGACGCACATGAACAGGTTCACCGAGGCCGGGGTGAAGGGCAGATTGATGCCGAGCTCGGCCAGCCCTTCGTGCAGATTATCCGCGCAGGAGCGGTGATGGCCCTCAGCGCCGAGCTGGCGGTAGAGAGCGGCATTGCAGGGGCAAAGCAGCGTGTCGTGCTTGCCCGAGGAGGTGTCCTCGACGATCGAGGCCAGCGGCCGGCGCTTGGTGCTGACGACCGGCGTGTCCTTCGTCACATGGATCGTCGAATGGAACGAGCGGAAATGGTCCATCGAGGTGAATTCGTAGATGTCGCGCTCGGCGAAGGCCCAGAAGTCGACCGCCTGGGTGCCGTGAGGATTGGTCAGCTTGAGCCGCTGCCCCGCCTTCATCTTGACCGCCCAGCCGCGGCCGGCGGGCAGGACCAGGCTGTCGTCGAGACGGTAATCCATCGCTTTCCTCGAACCCTGCGGATCGGTCGCCCGGCGCCCGCTGCCCTCCGAAAACTGGGCCCGCTTGCGCCATCTCTTCGGTAATCGCCTGATCTTTCTTGGTATACCCTTGGAATTCAAGTGGCATTTTTGTTCAGCCTCTGCTCAATTCCTGGGCGGAAACCCTCGAGTGGCGGGGAGACGAGGTGAGGGCGGCAGCGAAGGCTTCGGGCTGGCGCGGGGTGCCCGCCTGCTGCAAAGATCGGCCGGCACACGGTTTTCCCGCCGCCGGGAAGCGAGGAGCGCAGGAGAGCCGGCGCGCTTGGCACATATCTGGAAACGAAGCCCGCCATGCTGCGTGAAGTGACGGAAGAATGTGCATGAAGACCGGGCCGGCTCCCGCCCCCCGCCTGCTCGACGCCGGGGAGAGCGGCCTCGTCGTCGAGTTCGGCGACGCCATCGACGAGACCATCAATCGGCAGGTGATCGCCCTGGCGGATGCGCTGGCGGCGCGCGAGCTTGCCGGCGTGCGCGAGGTGGTGCCGACCTATCGCTCGCTGCTGGTGCTGTTCGACCCGCTAGTGCTGGCGCGCGAGGACCTGCGCGAAGAGGTGCTGGCGCTCTGGCCGCCGCCGGCGGATGCCGGCGAGGCCCACGGCATCTGGCGCGTGCCGGTGCTCTATGGCGGCGAGCATGGCGTCGACCTCGAGCATGTCGCGCATGTGCACGGTCTCACCACGCAGGAGGTGATCGACCTGCACAGCGGCGCCGACTATCGCGTCTACATGATCGGCTTCGCGCCGGGCTTCGCCTATCTCGGCGGCCTGCCGGAGGCGGTCCACACCAGCCGGCGTACCGGCCCGCGGATGGGAACGCCGCCGCGTAGCGTCTCCATCGGCGGCAAGCAGACGGCCGTCTCGCCGCCGCTGTCGATTCCCTCGGCCTGGCACCTGCTCGGCCAGACGCCGGTGCGCTCCTATGATCCTGCGCGCGCCGAGCGTCCGTTCCTGTTCGCGGCGGGCGACACCATCCGTTTCGTGCCCATAAAGGCGGGGGAATATGAGCGCCTGTGCCGAGCGGCCGAGGCGGGCGAGATCGTCGCCGAATGGGAGCCAGCGTGATGGCGGCGCATCTCGTCATCGACCGGCCGGGCCTGTTCTCCAGCCTGCAGGACTTCGGCCGCTTCGGCTATCAGCGCTTCGGCATCTCCGCTTCCGGTGCGATGGACAGCCTCGCCTTGCTGGCGGCGAACCTCCTCGTCGGCAATGCGCGCGGGGAGGCTGCCATCGAGCTGACCATGCTCGGCCTTTCGGCGACGGTCGAAGGCGGCCCGCTGCGTATGGCTCTGGCGGGCGCCGACATGCCGTTCTCCATCAACGGCGCCGCTGCCGAGGGCTGGCGTGCTTATGAGCTTACCCCCGGCGACCGTATCGACATCGGCGCCGCCCGTGCCGGCATGCGCGGCTATCTCGCGATTGCCGGCGGCTTCGATATCGCGCCGACATTCGGCAGTCTCTCCACCCACTCCCGTTCCGCGATCGGCGGGCTGGAGGGGCGGGCCTTGCGCACCGGCGACCGGCTCCCCGTCCGCGGCGCGGCAGCCGGGCCGCTATTGACGTTGGCACGGGCTCATCGCCCGCGCGGCGAGGGGGCGGTCCGCGTCGTGCTCGGCCCGCAGGACGACCTCTTCACCGCGAAGGGCATCGAGACCTTCCTGTCGTCCGACTACCGCGTGACCGACAAGGCCGACCGCATGGGCGCCCAGTTTGACGGGCCGGAGATCGAGCATGCCGACGACTTCAACATCGTCTCGGACGGCATCATGAACGGCTCCGTCCAGGTGCCGGGCAACGGCCGGCCGCTGGTGCTGCTCGCCGACCGACAGACTACCGGCGGCTACCCGAAGATCGCCACCGTGATCGGCCCGGACCTCTGGCGCCTCGGCCAAGCCCGCCCCGGCGACATACTGCGCTTTGCCGCCATCTCGCCCGAGGCGGCGCAGGCGGCGGCGCTGGCGCATGAGAAAGCCATCATGACCATGGCCGGGCAGATGACGGAGGTCATCCGCCCCGGCGCCGCGCTCACCAGCGAATGGCTGCTGACCCACAACCTGATCGACGGCATATGCTCGGCGACCGATCCCGAGCTTTCCTTCTGACCGGAGCGTTCCCATGAAGACGATCGACCTCAATTGCGACATGGGCGAGGGCTTCGGCGTCTATTCGCTCGGCGACGATAAGGCGATGCTCGATATCGTCACTTCCGCCAACATCGCCTGCGGCTTCCATGCCGGCGACCCGCTGGTGATGGCGGACACGCTCGCGAGCGCGAAGGCGCGCGGGGTGGGTTGCGGCGCGCATCCGAGCTTCATGGACCTGTGGGGCTTCGGCCGGCGGCCCATCCTCGGCCAGAGCGTCGGAGAGATCGAGAAGCAACTCATCTACCAGATCGGCGCGCTGCAGGCGCTCGCCCATGCCCAGGGCTTCAAGCTCGCCCATGTGAAGACGCATGGTTCGCTCGGCAACATGGCGAACGAGGACATTGAGCTGGCGCGGGCGGTGGCGCGGGCGATCAAGGCGGTGGACCCCGGCTTCATCTTCATCGTCATGCCCGGCCTGCCGACCGAACGGGCGGGCGAGGAGATGGGGCTGAAGGTTGCGCGCGAGATCTATGCCGACCGCGCCTATGCCGACAATGGCAACCTCGCCTCGCGCAAGCTGCCCGGTGCCGTGCTGCACGACGCGGAAGCCGCGGCAGAGCGCGTGCTGCGCATCGTCGAAAGCGGCGAGGTGGTCTCGATCAGCGGCGCGCGCATCCCCGTGCGCGCCGACACGGTGTGCGTCCACGGCGACACCGCCGATGCCGTGGCCATGGCGCGCGCCGTGAGGACCCGGCTCGAAGGCGCCGGCTATGGCGTCCGGCCGATGGCGGAGTGGCTATAGGGCACCGTCTTCGCCGGCCGGATAAGGTCCGGACATTAGCCCAGAGGCGAGAGGTCTGTTTCATTCTCCAATAAGCACCGTCGGCAATTGCCTTCTCCATAATGTCCGGACATTATCCCATTCCGCGAAACCGGGACGGGAGATGTGGTCATGCGGCAGGTCGAGGTGGCGGTCATCGGTACCGGGTGGTGCGGGGGGATTCGGGCCGAGACGCTGTCCCGTTCGGCGCTGGTGGACAGGCTGCACATCTGCGAGATCCGGCCGGAGCGGCTGGAGGAAGTGCGGGCGCTGACCAACCCGGCGACAGCCACGCTCGACTACCAGGACATCGTCCACAACGACGCGATCCAGGTCGTCTACATCTCCACGACGCCGGAGAGCACCCACTTCCCGATCGCGCGGGATTGCCTGCGGGCCGGCAAGCATGTGCTGCTGGAGAAGCCGATCGCCATGGAGCTGTGGGAGGCGAACGAGCTGATCGAGCTGTCCCGGCGCAATGGCGTCAAATTCACCATCGGCTATTCCCAGCGCTTCAACCCCAAGATCGCCTATGCCAGGAAGAGCATCGCCGAGGGTACGCTCGGGCGGGTGGTCAATGTGATGGTCAGCCGTCATCTCTCGCGCAATCTCGGCAAGAAGATCGCCTCGCGCGTCAAGCTCTCGCCGGCGGCCATGGAATCCACCCACGATCTCGACTTCGTGTTCTGGCTGCTGGAGCCGGCCAAGCCGGTGCGGGTCTATTCGCAGGGCGCCTATGGCTACATGCAGGAGATCAACGGCTCCTATGACTGCATGTGGTCCACGGTCACGATGGACAACGGCGCGCTGGTCGTCGTCGGCGGCGGCTGGAACCTGCCGCCGGCCTATCCGAACTATTGCGGCACCTGGATCGAGATCACCGGCACCGAGGGCGCGCTGATCCTCGACGACACCCAGCGCGACAACTGGCTCAGCACGGTGAGCGAGGGCACGCGCTTTCCCATGTCGACCATGCCCGGCGAGCAGGTGGACCATGTGTTCGCCGGCCAGATGGGGCCGGAGACGATCCATTTCCTCGAATCCGTGCTGCGCGACCGCCCGGTGATGGTCGAGCCGGAGCATGCCCGTATGGTAATGCAGACCTATATGGCGGCGGATCTCTCGGCGGCGATCAACGAGCCGGTCGACCTGCCGCTGTCGAACCAGTCGATCGCCCGCATAGGCGATCTGAACGCCGCCGCCATCGCGGCGTCGTGACGGGAATGCGCGAGGCCGCAATGAGCGATGCCGATCCAGCCGTGCCGGAAAAGCCGGGACGTGCCGCCCGGTACAGCGAGATCGAGGCCGCCCTGCGCGCCGAGATCAATGCGGGCACCCATCCGGTCGGCGCTCACCTGCCGACGGAGCACGAGCTGTGCGCCCGCTTCGCGGCAAGCCGCTTCACCATTCGGCAGGCGCTCGCAGGGCTGCGGGAGGAAGGGCTGATCGATGCGCGCGCCGGCGTCGGCACCATCGTTCTCGCCAGCCGCCGGCGCGAGACCTTCGTGCACCGGCTGAGCTCGATCGAGGAGCTGCTGCAATATCCTTCGGAGACCCGCCGTCAGCACATAAGGACGGACGCCCTCGCCGCGTCGCCCGAACTGGCCATGCTGCTGAAATGCCGGGTCGGGCAGCCCTGGGTACGGCTGAAGGCCCTCCGCCTGACGCAGGCATCGCTCGCGCCCATCGCCTATTTCGACATCTATGTGCTGCCGGAACATGCGGGCGTGTTCGACCTTCCGAACCCGGAAGGGGTGTCGGTTCTGCGTCAGCTCGAGGAAATGCTGAACGTGCGTGCCGCACATGCCCAGGTCGAGATCTTCGTCGGGCATGTCACGGCGGAACTGGCCGAGCCGCTGATGGCGCGCCAGGACGACCCCGCCCTCGTCATCATCCGTCGCTACCGGGGGCAGGACGGCGCCGTCTTCCTCGTCACCTATTCGGTGCATCCCGAGAACCGCTTTACGCTGAACATCGAATTCGAGCGTCGCTGAGCCGCCGCGCCTTCGGGCTTGTGCGTCCTCTGCCATGCCCTGCCAGTATGTCCCAATGGCGAAAGAGTATTTGAAGACCCTCCCTGCGTATGGTCCGCTCGACCGCAAATAAAGAGCCGGCTCGCGGTGCGATGCACAAGGAAATCGCCCGTGCATTGTCTGGATTGTCGAGGGAGAGTTATCTGATGCCGCGAAAGTCGCCTAGGGGGATCGGGCTTGCCATCGTCGGCGCCGGCCGCGTCGGTCTGTTCCGCGGCGCGGTCGCCGCGCGGCATCCCGCCGTCGAATGGATCGGCCTCGCGGAGATCGATGCGGAGAAGGGCCGGCGCATCGGCGCCGAGATCGGCGCGGATTTCGTCACCACCAGCCATCGCGAATTGCTGAAGCGCCCGGAGGTGACGGCGGTCATCGTCGCCACCGACGAGCACCTGCATGTCGATCCGGTGATGGCCGCACTGGAGCGCGACCTGCCGATGCTGATCGAGAAGCCGCTGGCGACGCATCTCGACGATTCCGCGCGGGTGCTGCGCGAGATCGAGGCGTCCGGCGTCGACGCCGTGGTGGGCTATACCCAGCGCTTCCGCCGCCGCTGGCTCGCCGCCAAGGAGAAGGTGCGTACCGGCGCGCTGGGCGACGTGACCATGGTCACGTCCCGTGCTTTCATGAACCGGCTGGTCGCCATCGACAATTACCGCCGTTCGAACGCGCCCGAGACGATCTCGCCCATGGTGATCTCCGGCACCCACGCGCTCGACATCGTCATGTGGTACCTGGAAGCCAAGACGCCGGTGGAGGTCTATGCCCGCTCCGTCGACAAGGTGCTCGGCCCGGACTGGCGCGGCATCGACGGCACCGCGGGCATGATCATGATGAGCGACGGCTCGCTCTACCACCTCAACATCTCCTGGGCGCTGCCGGTGACCTGGCCGGGCGCGGTCTACAGCCTCGAGGTCGGGATCGTCGGCACGACCGGCGTGCTCACCATCGACGACACCCACCGCGACATCGTGCTGGCGGTCTCCGCGCCGCAGGAAGAAGGTTACCTGCCGGACAAGACCCGCCTCGTCGACTTCATGGGCAGCTACCCGCCCGGCGACATGGCGCTCGGCGAATTGCGCGGGCCGATGCGGACCGAGACGGAATCCTGGCTCAACCGCATCGCGCTCGACCTGCCGACGCAGCACGCCACCGCGGCGGAGGCGCACAACCGGCTGATGCTGACCAAGGCGCTCGACCTGTCCGCAAAGCTGAAGCGGCCGGTGAAGCTGCCGCTCGAAGTCGAAGGTGAACGCGAACTCATGCGCGAGGCCGCCATGGCCTGACGCATCGCTGCAAGCTGAAACGGCGCCAGCAAAACAAGGGCGGCGCCGCGATTCCTGGGAGGGAACGATGAATGCTGCCGTGACTTTCACCCGCCGTGCCGGTCTCGCGCTCCTGGCCGGAGCAACGCTCGCCGCTGCTGTGCCGGCGCATGCGCAATCGGACTATCCGAACCAGCCGATCACCGTCATCGTGCCCTTCGCGCCCGGCGGCGCCTCCGACTTCGCCGCCCGCCTGTTGCAGCCGAAGCTCTCGGAGATCCTCGGCCAGCAGATCGTGGTTGAGAACCGCGACGGCGCCGCAGGCAATGTCGGCATGGATCTCGCCGCCCGCGCCAAGCCGGACGGCTACACGCTGTTCCTCGGCAATGTCGGCACCGTGTCGATCAACCCCTACATCTTCTCCAGCCTGCGGGTGAAGCCGCTGCAGGACTTCGCGCCGATCTCCATCGTCGCCGACACCCCCGGCCTGATGATCGCGAACCCGAAGTTCCCGCCGAACAACGTCAAGGAACTGGTGGAATATGTGAAGGCGCGGCCGGGGCAGGTGAACTTCGCCTCGCCCGGCACCGGCTCTGTGAACCGGCTGGAGATGGAGGCGTTCCGCCGCGAGGCGGGGCTCGACATGATCCATGTGCCCTATAAGGGCGGTGCCGGTCCCGCCGCCGCCGACGTGATGGGCGGCCATGTCAGCCTGATGTTCGTGACCATTTCCTCCGGCATCAATCATGTGAAGGGCGGGCGGCTGAAGGCGCTCGGCGTCACCACCAAGGAGCGCGTCGCGCAGCTGCCGGACGTGCCGACCATGACCGAGCAGGGCTTCCCCAAGAGCGTCTCCTCCTCCTGGCAGGGGCTGCTCGCTCCCGCCGGCACGCCGCAGCCGATCATCGACAAGCTGCATGCGGCGGTGGTCGAGGCGATGAAGGACCCGACCATCCGGGCGCGCATGGCCGAATCCGGCGTCATCGCGGTGTCGAGCCCGAGCCCGGCGGAGTTCAAGGCCTATATCAAGGCGGACGCCGACAAATGGAGCGGCATCATCAAGGAGATCGGCGCCAAGGCCGATTGACGCCCGCCTGAACCGACCGCGAAGCCGGCGTCGTCGGGCGCCGGCTTCGACCGTCACCCGGTCACCAAGCCGCCGTCGTCCCGCTGCCCTGCGCAGCCGCGAGGGCGGAAACGGGGTTGTCCATGGATATCAGGATCTCTTCCGACTTCCTCACCGGGCTGCTGTTCTGCGGCCTCGGGGCCGTCGCCATCATCATCGGCTCCGACTACCCGATCGGCACCGCCGCCCGCATGGGCGCCGGCTATTTCCCGCTGCTGGTGAGCTCCGGTCTCATCCTGCTGGGCGGCGTGCTGATCATCCGCTCCTTCGTCACCGAGACCGAGGAAGTCGGCTCGATCGACATACGGCCGCTGGCGCTGCTGATCGGCAGCATCCTGCTGTTCGGCCTGCTCATCGAGGACTGGGGCTTCCCGGTGGCCGGTCTTGCCGTGGTCATCGGCGCGCGTATCGCCGGCCGGCAATACAAGCCGCTGGAGACGATACTGCTCGCAGTGGGGCTGGTCGGCTTCTGCCTGGTGCTGTTCTCCTACGGTCTCGGGCTGCATCTGCCCGCCACCCATCTGTGGTGAGGGCGGCGCGATGGAGCTCTTCAACGAATTGATGCTCGGCTTCTCGGTGGCGCTGACGCCGGCGAACCTGCTCTACGGCTTCCTCGGCGTGCTGCTAGGCACCGTCATCGGCGTGCTGCCGGGACTGGGTCCGGTGGCGACCATCTCCATCCTCCTGCCGGTGACCTTCGCGCTGCCGGCGCCAGCGGCGCTGATCATGCTCGCGGGCATCTATTACGGCGCGCAATATGGCGGCTCGACCACGGCGATCCTCGTCAACCTGCCGGGCGAGAGCTCATCGGTCGTCACCGCCATCGACGGCTACCAGATGGCGCGCAAGGGGCAGGCGGGCCTCGCGCTCGCCACCGCCGCGCTGTGCTCCTTCATTGCCGGCACGCTGGCGACCCTGGTCATCGCAGTGGCGGCGCCGGCGCTCGCCGAGGTGGCGCTCGACTTCGGCCCTGCGGACTATTTCTCGCTGATGCTGTTCGGCCTCGTCGCCGCGGTGATCCTCGCCCATGGCTCGATCGTGAAGGCCATCGGCATGATCCTGGTCGGCATCCTGCTCGGCACCATCGGCATCGACGCCAATACCAGCGTCGAGCGCTTCACCTTCGGGGTGCCGGCCTTTGGTGACGGCATCGACTTCGCCGTCATCGCCATGGGCATGTTCGGGATCGGCGAAACCATCTCCAATCTCGAGCACAAGGACAGCGGGCGCAGCTTTGTCAAGGAGGTGCGCGGGCTGTGGCCGGGCTGGGCGGATATCAAGCGCTTCATCGGACCGGCGCTGCGCGGCACGGCGCTGGGCGGCTGCCTCGGCCTGCTGCCGGGCGGCGGGCCGGTGCTCGCGTCCTTCTCCACCTACGCGCTGGAGAAGAAGCTCTCGAAGACGCCGGGCGAGTTCGGTCACGGCGCCATCCAGGGCGTCGCCGGGCCGGAGGCGGCCAACAATGCCGCGGCGCAGACCGCCTTCATCCCGATGCTGACGCTCGGCCTGCCGTCGAGCGCGGTGATGGCGCTGATGATCGGCGCACTGATGATGCAGGGCCTCTCGCCGGGGCCGCAGCTCATGAACCAGCGGCCGGACCTGTTCTGGGGGCTGATCGCCTCCATGTGGCTCGGCAATCTGATGCTGGTGGTGCTCAACCTGCCGCTGATCGGCATCTGGGTGAAGTTGCTCTCGGTGCCCTACCGCATGCTCTATCCGGCGATCATGCTGTTCTGCTGCATCGGCGTGTACAGCATCAACAACAACGCGCTCGACGTGGTGATGGCCGCGGTGTTCGGCGGCTTCGGCTACATGATGAGGCGCCTGCACTGCGAGCCGGCGCCGCTGCTGCTCGGCTTCATCCTCGGCCCGATGATCGAGGAGACGCTGCGCCGGGCGCTGCTGATCTCGCACGGCGACCCGATGGTGTTCATCGAGCGGCCGATCAGCCTGAGCTTCCTCGTCCTGACCTTCCTTCTGCTGATCGTGCTCGTCGCCCCGATGATCCGCGTGACGCGGCAGCGCGCCTTCGAGGAGAGCACGGACTGATCGGGTCGCCCCTCCTTCCGGGCAAACGGAAAACGGCCGGGCGGGAGCCCGGCCGTTTTGACATGGGGAGCGGGAAGGTCAGGCTGCGCCGGCCAGCCCGCGCTGCTGCGGCTGCGCCCAGTGCGAGGAGGTGTCCGGCAGGGCGCTGAACAGGCCGCGCTGGGCCAGCGAGTCGATCTCGGCACGCAGCAGGCCCATCACCGCATGGGCGGCGGCGCTGACCTTGTCGCCGACATGCGAGAGCATGATGGTGCGGCTGAGATTGACGCCGCCCACCGCGAGGCCGGTGAGCAGGCCATCGTCGATCTCCTTGCGGAAGGCGGAGATCGGCATGATCGAGGCGCCGCGGCCGCGCAGCAGCATGCGGCGGATCGCCTCGACGGCGTCGATCTCGCAATCGACCTCGATGCACACGCCGTGAGGGGCGAGCTGTTCGTCCACCATCGCGCGGATGCCGCGCGTCACCAGCATCGGCGTCGAGGCGAGCTCGTCCAGCGTCACCACCGGAGAGACGCCGCGCGAATGGCGGGGCATGACCACAACGATCGGCTCGGTGAGAACGGCGGTGAAGCGCAGCGCCCGGTTCGGCGGCGGGTTGGTGAGAAGCGCGAGGTCGACCTGGCCGTTGACGAGATCCGTCTGCAGGCGGCGGGTGAATTCCTCGACGATGGTGAGGTTGATCGCAGGATAGGTCGAGGCGCAGCGCTCGATGAGGCCGGGCGTCAGCAGCGAGGAGAGCGTCGGCGAGATGCCGACCACCACGCGGCCCGAGAGGCAGTCGCCGCCGATGTTCATCTCCTCGGCCGCGCGCGCGACCTCTTGCAGAATGCGCCGGCTGTGCTGGAGGAAGCGGCGGCCCGCCAAGGTGAGCTGCACCCCGCGTGGAAGGCGCACCAGTAATGGCGTGCCGATCTCGGTCTCGATGCGCTGTATGTGCCGGCTGAGGGCGGGCTGGACGATGCCGAGGTCGCGGGACGCCCGCGTGATGCTGCCGAGCTCGGCGACGCGCACGAAGGCTTCGATGCTGCGCAGTTCCATGGCGGTTCCTCCGAAGGCACCTGTTCTGTTGTGGTGTGCCCCTTGTTCTGAACGCTGATCCTCTCACGCGGGCGGCGGCACGCGAAACACGCGCAGGGCGATCGCGATCATGGAGTAGTAGCCGAGCAGGCCGGTCAGCTCGATCACCGTCCGGCGGCCGAAGCGCTCGACCGCGGCGGCGAAGAGTTCGTCCGGCACGTCCTTCTCGCGATAGACGGCGCCGGCGAAGTCGTGCACCAGCGCGGCATCGGGATCGGTGAAGTGGGGGCGCCGGCCGGCGGCGAGCGCCTCGATCTCGGCCTCCGGCACGCCGGCCTTGCGGGCCTCGCGGGCATGGACGCCGAACTCGTATTCGGCGCCCCAATGCGCCGCGGTGGTGAGGATGGCGAGTTCCGACAGGCGCGGTGGCAGGCCGGTGCGGTAGCGGCAGAAGGCGCCGAGCGCCTGCGCCGTCTCCGCGAGTTCCGGGCTCTCGACATAGATGTGGAACGGCGCCGGCACCGCCCCGGCGCGCGGGCGGCCGATCTCCTCGAAGATGCGGCGCTGCGCGGGGTCGAGGTGGGCGGGATCCAGCTCGCGATAGCGGGGGGCGGCGGTGAGGTCGTCCATCCCGGCTCCTCAGGCGCTGGCCGCGAGGGCGGGGCGGTCCGCCTCGACCTTCACCGGCGCGTTGGTGGCCACCGAGCGGCAGATCGCTTCCAGCACCGCGATGTTGCCGACCTTCTGCTCGTCCGTGAACACATAGGGCGTGCCGGATTCGATCGAACGTGCAAAGGCTTCGAGATTGGCGCGCACCGTGTCGGTCCATTCGTAGTCGCGCACCTCGCGCCGGCCGTCCTTGTGCTGGAGGGTCAGCGTCGTCGGGCCCGGCGTATCGGGATGCGTATGGTTGCGCGCCTCGACCCAGGCATCGGTGCCGAACACGGTGATGCCGATATAGAGCGGCGTCACCAGGATGGCGTTGAGATAGCCGGTGGCACCGGAGGCGAAGCGGGTATGCACGGACACGACGTCGCCGTTCGGCCGGTCGGTGGCGCGGGTGGCGGTGCTGGCATAGACCTCGTCAATGGGCCCGAACAGCTCGATGAAGCCGTCGGTCAGATGGATGCCCATGGCGGTCATGCCGGCGGCGGGCGCGTCGACCGTGGAGGCACGCCAGTCGGTCTTCGGCACGGCGGCGAGCTTGTCGTGGCTGAAATTCGCCTCGACATGCATGATCGTGCCGAGCGCGCCGGACTGCACCAGGCGCTTTATCTCCAGCATGGCCGGCTCGTAGCGGCGCTCATGGCCGATGCCGAGCTTCACCCCGGCGGCGCGGCAGGCGGCGACCGAGCGCTCGGCGTCCGCGCGGGTGAGCGCCAGCGGCTTCTCGCAGAAGACGTGCTTGCCGGCGCGGGCGGCCATCGCGACCTGGGCGGTGTGCAGCGAGTGCGGGGTGCAGAGGATGACCGCGTCGATCGAGGGATCGTTCAGCACGTCGTCCCAGTCGGTCGTCAGCGGAATGCCGTGCTCGGCGGCGAAGGCGCCTTGAGCGTCCGAGGTGTCGATGGCGGCGACGATGCGCAGCTCGTCGGAATCCGCCATGCGGCGGATCATGTGCTTGCCCCACCAGCCGAGGCCGGCGATCGCGGCGCGGATCATGTGTCCTCCCTTGCCGCCTTGGCCGGCGGCTCTTGGTCGTTGAACGTCATTCGGCGGCGGCGGAGCGGCGGCCGGCATTCACCGCCGGCATCACCTTTTCCGCCATGAGCTCCAGGGAACGTATGGCGAGGCCGCGATCTGCCCAGTCATGGCCGGCATAGAGCAGGGTGCCGAACTCGCCGATCTCGTCCTCGAAGGCGGCGAGCTCGTCGGCGACCTTGTCGGGCGTGCCCCAGATGACGAGGTCGGCCAGCACGCTCTCTACCGTCACCGAACTGTCCGGCGCGCTCTGGTCGCGCTTGAACAGGTTGGCGCGGCCATTGCCGACCAACTTGGTCGCCAGTGAGTTGTAATAGGCATAATAGGGGCTGCCGGGCTCGGTGGCGTAGCGGCGGGCGGTGGCGAGGTCGTCGGCGACGAAGATGCTCTTGGCGACGCGCCAATTGGCGGGATCGGCCGGGCGCCCGCCCTTCTCGCAGCCTTCGACATATTTCGGCCAGTGGGTCTTCACCCAGACCGGCAGCAGGAAGTTCGCCGAGATCGGATCCCAGCCGCGGATGGCCGCCTCGGTGACGCCCTTGGAGAAGGGGGCGACGGCGGTGACGACGATGGGCGGGTGCGGGCGCTGATACGGCTTGTGGATCGCACCCTGGCCGAGCGCGGGGATGTTCGTGCGCTCGGTGGTGATGGTCCAGTGCTTGCCGACCCGCTTGTAGGGCGGCTCCTCCGACCAGATGGCGAGGACGTGGTCGATCGCCTCGACGAACATCTCGGTGCGGTCCTTGTCGAGATTGCCGAACACCTCGGCATCCGAGAGCAGGCCGCCGGGGCTGATGCCCATCAGGTAGCGACCCTCCGCCATGTGGTCGAGCATCGCCACCTCGCCGGCGACGCGGGCGGGGTGCTGGTTTGGCAGGTTGATGGTGCCGGAGCCCAGCTTGATCGTGCTGGTCTCGTTGAGCAGCCAGGCGATGAAGATCAGCGAGGAGGTAATGGTCTCGGCGCCGTCGGTGATGTGCTCGCCGAAGAAGCCCTCGCAGAAGCCGAGCTTCTCCGCGATGAGGCAGAATTCCCGGTCCTCCTGCAGCGTCTCGGCCAGCGGGCGGTGCAGCGGGTGGATCGGCATGGTGAAGAAGCCGAGTTTCATGAGGCGCGCTCCCGGTTCGCGGAATGGTCGTTTATCGGCGGGTCCGACGGCAGCAGCGCGGGGCTGCACAGCGCGCCGGTGGCGAAGATCAGCGGCTCGCCGTCGCGATGGGTGGCCCGCAGCACCCGGCCGAGGAAGATCAGATGGTCGCCGGCCTCGATCACCTGCTCGGTGCGGCATTCGAAACGGGCGATGGCGTCCTCGATCAGCGGCGCGCCGTGGTCGCCGATGCGGTGCGGCACCACGTCGAACTTGTCGGCATGCGGGGTCGCGAAGTGCCGGCACAGATGCTTCTGGTGCGTGCCGAGCACGTTGACGGCGAAGTGCCCGGCGGCGGTGAAGCTCGACAGCGAGGGGGCCTGCCGCCGCAGGCTCCACAGCACCAGCGGCGGATCGAGCGAAACCGAGGAGAAGCTGTTGGCGGTCAGGCCTTCGAGCTTGCCGTCGGCCGTGCGCGTGGTGACCACGGTGACGCCGGTGGCGAAACGTCCGAGCGCCCGCCGGAAATGGCCGTGATCGTCGCTCGATCGGAAATCGATGACATGTTCGCTCATGGGAAAAGCTTAGGGCGCGACCCGTCGCTGCCGAAATGATATGATCTGCTCGTCTCCATCAGGAAACGTAATGGCGATGAGCACTACGCTGCGCGATGTCCGGCTGTTCGTGGCTGCCTATGAGGAGCGTTCCTTCACGGCGGCGGCGGAGCGGGAGAATGCGACGCAGTCCGGCGTCTCCCAGCACATCCGCAAGATCGAGGACCGTTTCGGGGTGAAGCTCTTTGCGCGCGGCGGCGGCTCCGTGCAGCCGACGCCGGCGGGGGAGAGCTATTATCGCCACTGCATCGAGCTGCTGCGGCTCAACGAGATGGCGAACCGCTCGGTGGGACGCTTCGGCGCCGGGCTCGACGGCGAGATGGTGGTGGGGCTGATGCCGACCATGACGCGCTCGGTGCTGGCGCCGGCGCTGGCACGCTTCGTGGCCCTGCACCCCAATGTCGGGGTGCGGATCTGGGAGGCCTATTCGGCCAACCTCACCCAGCAGGTGCGTGCGGGCGAGCTCGCCTTCGCCATCGTGCCGGCCTCGACCGGGACGGTGGGCGTGAAGACGACGCGCTTCGCCTATACGCCGGAGGTGCTGGTCTCCGGCGCCGCGGCAGGGCGGGAGCACATGAAGGCGCTGCGGCTCGTCGATCTCGGCCCGCTGAAGGTGGTGGTGCCGAGCGCGCAGAATGCCCGGCGCGCCAGTATCGAGACCTATCTCGCCTCCAATGGCGTGGCGGTGGAGCGGCGGCTCGAACTCGACGCGATGATGGGCACGCTCGACTTCGTCGCCTCCACCGACTGGGTAGCGATATTGCCGGGACTGATGATGGCGGAGGAGGCGGCGCGGCCGGTATCGCCGGGCACGCTGCGGCGCTTCACCGTCAACCCGATCGCCGATCCGCCGCTCGGCATGGACCTCGTGCGGATCGAGCCGGCCCGACGGCCGCTGAGCCCGGCCGCGGCCGCCTTCCTCGACGTGCTGGCCGACGAGACGGCGCGGGTCGGCGGCGTGTGGGGCGAACGGGCCGGGCTCTACGAGGAGGCCGGCGTGTCGTAGTGCCCGCCGCTCATCGTGCCGTCCGCGGCCTTGCCGGCGATGCCGTGCGTGGTGTCCTTCACCACGAAGAACACCACGTCCTCCTCGGGCAGAGCGATGGTGTAGTGGGTGACGTTCGGCGGGAAATAGATGAGCGTGCCGGGCCCGGCGATGCGCTCCGGCTCGCCCTCTATGTTCACCCGGAGCCGGCCCTGCACGACATAGTTCCACTGCTCGTTGGGGTGCGAATGCGGGCGGGCGCCGGTGCCGCGCGCCTTTCGCATCAGCCCGCACTGGGTGCGGATGCCCTCCACCACGCTGCCTATCGCGGTGGAGTAGCCGGGACCACCCTCGATGGCCGAGAGCGCGTCGAGCTGGAACAGATAGGCGCCGTCGCCGGCCTTGAAGGCGCCCTCGTTGATGGTCCCGCGTTCGGTGGCGGCGGGGGCGGACATGGCGTGTCTCCTGCGATTTCAGAGGCGGTCGTCGAGCGGCGGGATGGCGAGGGACGTGGCGAGCTCGTCGAGCTGGCGGCGTAGCGGCGGCGCGATCGGCACGCCGTCGCGGGCGCGCGTTTCCCTCAGGGCGGCACGGCGGTCGCCGGGGATGCGCACGCCCTCCGTGCCGGGCAGCGGCGCGTCGGCACGCAATCCGTTGAGCTGTTGCGCGAGCAGGGCGGCGAAGGCCTCCGGGCGCATGAAGCGGGCGACGTCCA
Source organism: Ancylobacter novellus DSM 506 (assembly GCF_000092925.1). Classification (NCBI taxonomy): domain Bacteria; kingdom Pseudomonadati; phylum Pseudomonadota; class Alphaproteobacteria; order Hyphomicrobiales; family Xanthobacteraceae; genus Ancylobacter; species Ancylobacter novellus. The sequence goes on from NC_014217.1 coordinate 190,711, forward strand.
GCGCCAGGAGGAAATGCCCGGTATTGGTCTCGGTCGAGGAATCGGCGTTGAAGTCGACCACCTCGCTGCCGAAGGCGGCGCCGTTCAGCGTGCCGGCAAGCAGGCCGAGCATGAGGGCGAGGCCGGAGCCCTTATGGCCACCTATGGGCAGCAGCAGGCCCTCGCCGCTGCGCTTCGGGTCGGTGATGGCGCTGCCATCCTGCTTGCTGACAAGCCAGCCCTCGGGGAGCGGGATGTCGTTCAGCACATGCTTCTTGACGGTGCCGTAGGAGACGACCGTGGTGGCGATGTCGAGCAGCACCGGCGGCGCGTCCTCGCCCGCCGGGATGGCGATGGCGAGCGGGTTGGTGCCGAGCAGCGAGGAGGTGCCGCCCCAGATCGCCATGTGGTTGGAGCTTGCCACCACCGAATAGATGCCGACCATGCCGCGCCGCGCCAGCATGTCGACATAGAGCGCGGCGGGACCGGCATGGTTGGAGCGGCGCACGCCGACCCAGGCGACGCCGATCTCGCGGGCGAGGGCGACGGCATGCTCCACCGCCACGCTCATCACCAGATGGCCCATGCCGTTGTCGCCGTCGACGAGGGCGACGCCGGGGGCGGCGCGCTCCACCTCGATCCGCGGGGTGGGGTTGACGCCGCCGCCCTTCAGCCGCCGCACATATTGCGGCAGGCGAAAGATGCCGTGGCCGTCGGCGCCGGTGAGATCGGCCTCGACCATGAGGCGCGCGACGCCCCTGGCATCCTCGGGCGGCAGGTCGCAGGCGCGCATCGCGTCGGCGATGAGGCCTTCGAGCGCGGCGGAGGGGAGAGAGGCGGCGGCGCCGGGCTCCGGCTTCACGGCGGCGTTCATCGGCCGTTCCCCGCATGCTCGGAAGCGATGGAACGGGTCTCGCCGGTCGCGGCCATGGTGCGGGTGGCGGCGACGTCGGCATAGGTCCAGAAGATGGCGAGCGGCGCGCTGTCCGAGGCGTTGCGGAAGCGGTGCGGCACGTCCGGCGGGATCCACGTGGTGTCGTGCGTCTTCAGCTCGTGGGTGACGCCGTCGATCTCGAACACCGCGTCGCCTTCGAGGATGATGACGCTCTCCTCGCAATTGTGGCTGTGCAGCGGGATGCTCGCGCCGGGGCCGAAGCGGGTGATGCCGTTGAGCAGCTTCTGCGAGCCGAGCTCGGCGGTGACGAGGCGCACGGTGCGTGCGCCGCCGCCGCGCTCGGTGACGGGCAGCTGGTCCGGGCGGAGGATGGCCGCGTTGCTCATGCGCGCACCGCCTTCCGCTCTGCCGCGGACAGGCCGAACCAGCCGGCCGCCGTGCCGCCGAGGATCGCCGCCTCCTCAGCCGGGGCGAGGCCGGCGGCGCGCACCTGACGGGCGCCCTCCAGCGTGCCCATGTCGAAGGGATAGTCGCTGCCGAGCAGCACATGGCCGGCGCCGAAGGTGTCGGTGAGATAGCGCAGCGCCGGTCCGAAATGGGTCAGCGTGTCGAAGTAGAGGCGGCGGATCGAAACCTCCGGGCTCTCCTTGATGAGGCGCCGGCATTCCGGCCGCTCCTTCCAGCCATGGATCATCCGGCCGGTCTGGAAGGGCAGGAAGCCGCCGCCATGCACGAGGCAGATCCTGAGATCGGGATAGCGCTCCAGCACGCCGCCGAAGACGAGCGAGGCCGCCGCGATGGTGGTCTCCAGCGGATTGCCGATGAGGTTCTTCAGATAGAACTCCTTCGTCCGCTCCCCCGCCGCCGTCTTCTGCGGGTGGATGAGGATGAAGGCGCCGAGCTCCTCGGCGGTGGCCCAGAGCGGCTCCAGCGCCGGATCGTCGAGGTTGCGGCCCTCGATATGCGAGCCGATCTGCGCGCCCTTGAGGCCGAGCCTGGTCACGGCGCGGCGCAGTTCGTTCGCCGCCCGCGCCGGGTCCTGCATGGGCAGCGTCGCGATGCCGAGGAAGCGCGAGGGATGGCGGCGCACAAGGTCGGCGATGGCCTCGTTCTGGATCTGGCACAGCGCGGCGGTGAGCGCAGCCTCGCGTTCATAGAGGAAGGTCTGCGGGCAGTTGGACAGCACCTGCAGGTCGAAGCCGGCATGGTCGAGGTCGGCGAAGCGCCTGTCGAGGTCCCAGCCGCCACGCGGGAAGGGCCGCTGCACGATGTCGCCGACCTTCAGCACGCCGCCCTCGGCGTCGACCTCGGACAAGGTCGGGCCGATCTCGGGCGCCTCGCGGCGCATGCGGGCCATCATCTCCTCGGTGAGGATATGGGCGTGGACGTCGATCACGGGAGCATTCATGCGCGTGTCCTAGTCGGATGAGTGGGACAGGGCCTCCTCCACGCCGGCGCGGCGGGCCGCGCGGCGGGCGAGGAGAAAATTGAACAATGGAAGGGCGAGCGAGACGAGCACCAGCAGCGCCAGCACGGCGGAGAGCGGACGCTCGACGAAGATCGCCGGGCTGCCTTCCGAGAGCATCAGGCTCTGGCGCAGCGAGCTTTCCATCAGCGGCGCCAGCACCACGGCGAGCACCAGCGGCGCGCGCGGAATGTCGGCGCGGATCATCAGGTAGCCGACCATGCCGAAGAACAGCGTCAGCCCGACATTGAACAGGCTGAGGCTGATGGCATAGGCGCCGACCAGCGACACGACGAGGATGCCCGGCGCGAGATAGGAGTAGGGGATGCGCAGCACGCTGGCGAAAAGCGGGGCGAGCGGCAGGTTCATCACCAGAAGGATCACATTGCCGACGAACATCGAGGCGATGAGGCCCCAGACGAGGTCGGCCTGCTCGGTGAGTAGCATCGGGCCGGGGCGGATGCCGAGCAGGACCAGCGCCGCCAGCAGAACCGCCGTCGAGGCGGAACCGGGAATGCCGAGCGCCAGCATCGGCACCATGGCGCCATGGGCGGCGGAGTTGTTGGCGGATTCCGCCGCCGCCACGCCGTCGAGCGCGCCATGGCCGAATTTCTCGGGGTGCGGGCTCACTTTCTTCTCGACGATGTAGGCGAGCAGCGCCGCCACCGTCGGCCCGGCGCCGGGCATCAGGCCGATGACGAACCCGACGAGGCCGCCGCGCAGCATCGCCATGCGGCACTCGGCCCAGTCCTTGCCGGTGAGCCACATGTCGCGAAGGCGGGTGCGCACCGCCCGGCTCGCCTGCGTCTGCTCCATCGAGACCAGGATCTCGGCGATGCCGAACACGCCGATGGCGACGGGCAAGAAGTCGATGCCCTCCAGCAGCTCCAGCGAGCCGAAGGTGAGGCGCGAGGTGCCCTGGATGGGATCGGTGCCGACGAGGGCGATCATCAGCCCGAGGGTGGCGCCGATCATCGCCTTGACCGCCGAGCCGGTGCCGAGGCTCGCCGTGGCGGTGATGCCGAGCAGAGCGAGCAGGAAATATTCCGGCGCCGAGAAGCCGAGCGCGAAGGCGCTGAGTATGGGGGTGAGGAAGGCGAGGGCGGTGACGGCGCCGATGCCGGCGAGGAAGGAGCCGATGGCGGCGGCGGCCAGCGCCTGTCCGGCGCGTCCCTGCCGGGCGAGCTGGTTACCGTCCACCGCGGTCATCACGCTCGCGGCTTCGCCGGGCACGTTCACCAGCACCGAGGTGAGGGTGCCGCCATACATGCCGCCATACATGATCCCCGAGAGCATCACCAAGGCAGTGACGGGCTCCAGCCCGAAGGTGACGGGCAGCAGCAGCGCCATGCCGGCCGAGGGGCCGATGCCGGGCAGGGCGCCGATGAGCTGGCCGAGGGTGACGCCGATGAGCACGAACAGGAGGTTCGTCGGTGTCATCGCGACGGAAAAGCCGTGGGCGAGGGAGGCGAGGGCGTCCATGGGAAAGCTCCCGCTTCAGATGCCGAAGGGACCGGCGGGCAGCGCGATGCCGAGCCACGCGATGAACACGCCATAGACCAGGGAGATCACCACCGCCGTGGCGAACAGGCTCGGGACGACGGGACGCCGCTCAATGCCGAGAAGCAGGAGGAGGCAGAGCAGGGCGCTGGCGGAGAGGAAGCCGATGAGCGGGATGAGTAGCACCATCAGCCACAGGCCAGCGACGAGGGCGGTGACGCGGGCGATCCCCCGCCGGTCGGGGAATTGGTGCGGCTCGCTGCCGTCCTCCGCCAGAGTGGCGACGAAAAGGGCGATGGCGAGGATGATGCCGATCGTTGCCACCCAGAAGGGTGCGAAGGCGGAGCCCGGCGCGAAATCGGCCCAGTAGGGCAGGTCCCAGGTGCCGAGCAGCACGCCGGCCGAGAGGGCGAACAGCGCCAGGGCTACGATGAAATTGGTGACACGCATGCCGATCTTCAGTCTTCCCAGACCTACGCGGGACGGGTGACGGAAGGAGGCGGACCGAAGGACGGCCCGCCTCCTGTAGGGATCACTGCACGGCGGGCTGCTTGGCGAGGCCGAGGTCACGCAGCAAGGCGAGATGCTCGTCATGCAGCTTCTGCATGTACGGCTTCACCTCGGCCGCGGGGATCAGCCGGCTGCGCAGGAAGTTCTCCTTCAGGCTCGCCTGCCATTCCGGATTGGCCACCAGCTTGGCGATGGCGTCGTCCCAGAACTTCACGGTGTCGGCGTCGAGGCCGGGCGGGCCGGCGATACCCCAGGCCTGACCCCAGACGATGTCGTAGCCCTGCTCCTTCGCCGTCGGGATGTCCTTCAGCTCGGGCGCGGTGCTGCGCTCGCTGGAGAGGATGGCGAGGATGCGCGCCTTGCCGCTCTTCACCAGCGGCAGCGCTTCGCTCGGCGTGAGCGTCATGAGCTCGACATTGCCGCCGAGGAAGGCCGCCTGCGCGGCGCCGCCGCCGTCGAACGGGACGTAGTTGAGCTTGACCTTGCCCGCCTTCTCCACGAGGCCGGCCACCATGTGGTCGGTGGAGCCCGACTGCGCGCCGGCGACCTTCACCGAGCGCTCGCGCTTTGCGGCCTGTTCGATAAGCTGCTTGAGGTCCTTCACCGGGGAGTCGGGCTGGACCACCAGCACGAGGTCGCCCTGGATGAACATGCTGATCGGGGTGAGCTTGTCATAGAGCGTCGGCAGGCCCTGGGTGATCGGTGTGGTCAGGATGGGCTGGGCGATGCACAGCACGACGTTTCGGTCGCCCTTCTTGCCCATCACGAAATTGGCCGCGACCATCCACGAGCCGCCGGTGCGGTTCTGCACCACCAGCGGGTTGGTGACGATCTTCTGCTCGTTGAGGATCTTGGCGGCCCGGCGCATCAGCACGTCCGGCGTGCCGCCGGGGCTGGTGCCGGTGGTGATCTCGATCGGGCCGGTGGGAGCGGTTTGCGCATGGAGCGCGGCCGGCGCGGCGGCGAGCGCGATACCGAGCGCCGCGGCAAGCACGGAATGTTTCAGCTGCAGATGAAAAGGCCGAGCGGCGCAAGGCTGGATCATGTGGCGTTCCTTCCCAGGCATGGCGTTGGCACAGCGTCTTGTTGACGTCTTGTGGCGCTGAGAAAAGAGCGGCCACATGAGGATGTCAAGTTAAATGAAAGGAATTATTGAGACTTATATATATCGAAACGGCATACCTATAATACATATCGGCATGGATAAGGTATTCGTGTCTCTTTACACCGAGAAATATGCCGCGAGGGGTGCGCCGGCGCGGCACGTGTCGCACTGGGAGGTGCATGTTATCGGCGTGTATGTACTCAAATGAGTTGGTCTATACGCTATATGATTATCAATGTTTGCAGAGCTTAGTCGATAAAAATGTCTGAAGCGGTTTCCATATGAGAGATTTGTGTTACCGTACAAGAAAATAATACGGTATTCCGGGAGGAATAATGTCGTATATACTGACTTATATCCGCAGATATATCCGTATTTGCTTTACGCAGTCGGGATATGTGTACTGTATACATAATCCCGACAATCTCGATCAAATGCGCGGAGACGAGCGCTAGCCAGCCGCTTCAGGCCGCGCTGCGCGACGCGAGAACTTCAAGACTGTTGCGTAAGGCCTCCGGAGCGATGTCGCGGGTGATGAAGACGATGCGCGTGGTGTGGTCGTCGCTCGGCCATGCCGCGAGCTGGACCGGCGGATAGAGCGCGTTCTGCACCGCATGAACGACGATGGGCGCGGCCTCGCCCTTCAGCGCCACGATGCCCTTCATCCGCAGCAGGTCGGCGCCGCGCAGGGACAGGATCGACCGCAGCCAGCTGCGCAGCGCCTCGCGTGTCACCGGCCGGTCCAGCGTGACGGCGAAGGGCTTTATGCTGCTGTCGTGATGGGAATGTGCGTGACCGTCGGTCTCCTCGAACGCTTCGCTGTTGAGCCAGGCCAGCACCTCGTCGTCCGCACGCGAGGGATGCGCGGGCACCAGGGCGAAAAGCGTGTCCGGGGCAATGGCGCCATGAACCACCGGCACGATGGCGGCTGAAGGATTCGCCTCTTTGAGCCGCGCCGTGAGAGAGGCGACGGCCTCGGGCGAGGCGAGGTCGGACTTGGTCAACACGATGACGTCGGCGAGGGCGGCCTGATGGCGGGCTTCCTCGAATTCGTCGAGCTGCACGGCGCCGTTCACCGCGTCGACCGTGGTCACTACCGCGCGCAGCGTGAAGCGATCGGCCAGCAGGCGCTCGGTCAGGAAGGTACGCACCAGCGAGGCGGGATCCGCAAGGCCGGTGGTCTCGATGGCGATGCGCGAGAAGGGCGGCAGTTCACCGCGCGCGACCTTGGCGCAGAGATCGTCGAGCGTGTCGACGAGATCGCCGCGCACGGTGCAGCAGATGCAGCCGCTCTGCAGCACCACGGCGTTCTCAATGGCGCTCTCGACCAGCAGATGGTCGATGGCGACATCGCCGAACTCGTTGATGATGACCGCGGTGTCGCCCATCTCCGGGTCCCACAGCAGATGGTTCAGCAGCGTGGTCTTGCCGCTGCCGAGGAAGCCGGTGATCAGTACGACGGGGATGGCCATGCGCGGATGCTCCCGCTGGGCTCAGATGTCGAGCTCCAATATGTAGAGCCCGCCGGCGTGGCGGTCGGCGCAATAGACGATGCCGTTCTCGTCGACGTAGACCTCGTTGATCTGGATCGCCGGCACACGGGCGCCGGGCGGCGCCGAAGGCACGAAGGCGGCGACCTCGCGGGGCGCCAGCGGGTCGCTGATGTCGTGCACGCGCAGCCCGCCATTGAACAGCGTCGAGAAGATCAGCGCCTCGGATTGCAGCGCGGTGTCGCGCGGCGGGTTCTCATGCACGTTGTGGCAGCCGAAGCGCCCGCCCTTGCGGCTATATTCCTCAAAGGAGGGCATGGGCAGGGTCGAGAGCGGCACCGGATTGTCCTCGCGGCGTATGTCGAGGAGCCAGGTGAGCTTCGGCCAATCGAAGCCGTCGTCATGGATGCATTCATGCGTCGCCACCGCGAGGTCGCGGCCGAACAGCGGCAGCAGCGTGTGGGCGAAGCCGGGGAAGGGCGGGTTCGGATTGAAGCGCGAGATCACCGTCGGCCGCGACTTGTCGGAGATGTCCATCACGTAGAAGCCGCCGTCGATGTAGCCGACATAGGCGCGGTCGGGGCGGGCGGGATAGACATTGGTGTTGTGGCAGCGGAAGCCGCTGTCGATCTTCAGCCGCTCCGGCGGGGGTGCGTCGTCGCCCTCGGCGGTGCCGGGCATCCACCAGCGCCCGGCCTCGACCGGCTTCGAGGGATTGCGCACGTCGACGATGCGATAGGCCTGGTCGTCCAGCGGGTTGCGCGGGGTGAAGTCGGCGGCGCCGGCGGCGCAATGGATGAACTCGCCGTCGACGAACCACACCTGGTGGACGCCGCGCGAATGCGGGCCGGAACAGTCGAAGAAGCTGATGGAGCGCGGATTCTCCGGCACCGAGATGTCGAACAATTCGATGCCGGCTGGCTGGAGGCCGGGCTGGTAGGTCTGGTAGGCCACCGCCATCACGTCGCCGGTGGTCTCCAGCGAGTTGGAGCGCACCTTGTTGTGCGGCAGATCGGTCTGCACGATCACCTTCGGCCGGCTCGGATCGGTGACGTCGACGCCGGTGAAGTTCTTCGGCGGGCCCTCATGGGCGAGCCACAGGATGCGGCGCCCGTCCGGCGCCTTCTGCAGCGACATGCCCTCTCCCACGCCTCCGAAGCCGGCCAGCGGATCATGGGCGATCAGCTTCATGCCGGAGATCAGGTCGATCTTCACATCGGCGGCTTTGGTGTGATCGAGCATGCGTCGTCCTCCCGATGGATCCTCGCGAGCGCAGGCCCGTCGGGAGATCCTTGATTGTTAATCGAAAGGATGTTCGAACATCATGCGCATGTCAATAAAGCGAGGCGAATGAACGCTCATCGATTTGGCATGCAGGCAGGCTAGCGGCCGTCGTCCCCATTGCCGGCGGACAGGCTGCGGGAGACCTCCTCGTAATTGCGGATCACCACCTCGACGCTGCCGCGGAAATGCTCGGCGAGGACGGTGGTGGCGCGCTCGGCGTCGCGGGCGATGGCGGCCTCGGCGACGGTGCGGTGCTGCTCGCGCACCCGCTTCAGCAAAGCTTCCGAGGAAGAGGTGACGACGATCACCGCCCGACGGTAGCGCTGGAAATGATCGGACAGCGCGCCGCAGAAATGCAGCAGCCATGGCGAACCGCAGGCGGCGATCAGGCTGTAGTGGAACCGATCATGGCGCTGCTCCCATTCGTCGACCGTCTTGCGGTCCTCGACCGAATGGGGAAGCGGCGCGCGTTCGAGCCGGTGCAGGGCGGCGAGAATCTCGGCCTCCCAGTCCTCGTCGCCCTGCGCGATGGAACGGCGCAGAGCGTTGCAGCTGAGCTCCGTGCGCAGCGCGCAGAGGTCGTTCAGATCGGAGAGGGAGAGCGGCGCCACCGTATAGCCGCGATGGCCTTCGAAGCGCACCAGCTGGTCGGAGACCAGCCGGGAGAGGGCCTCGCGCAGCGGCGCGATGCCGACGCTGTAGGCGGCACTGAGCTGGCGGAAGCGCAGGCGCTCGCCCGGCTTGTGATGGCCGGCAATGAGATCGCGGCGAAGACGGGCATAGATTTCGATGCCGAGCGTGGTGGCATCGTCGTCGTTGGTCACGACAGGCTGAAGGGACACGTCTTGCGCGCTCCGTGCGGAAAGAAAACCTGCCGGATCATAGGCCGGAGCGACTTTCGATCAAAGCGGAGATGTTCGAGCGCTTGTCGTCAGATGGTCTTAAGCGGGATCGCTTTCGCGCTCGGCGAGCCGTTTCATCACCGAGCCGACGCCGGCGAGGAACGTATCGACCGCGTTGCGGATCATGGTCGCGCGGTCCACCGTCCGGGGGAAGCGGTACACGATCTCGCGCACGCCATAGTAGAAGATGCCGCCCTGCAGGGTCCAGGACAGCTCGACCTCCTCGGGCGTCGGAGGGTCGTCGTCGCCCAGACCGAAGCTCTTGCGGGTCGCGACGGTGATCGGACGCAGGATCTCGGCCTCGACGGTGGCGGCATAGCGCCGATTGATGTCGACGCCGCGCAGGCCCGCGAAGAGATAGATGCGCAGCCATTCCGGCGTGAAGATCGTCTCGGTGTAGTCCTCATAGAAGGCGATGAGCCGGTCCCGGATCGGGCGGCTCTCGTCGATCAGGCCCTCGCGCCATTCCGGCTTCCAGCGATTGACGTAGATCTCCTGGTAGACGGCGGCGATCAGGTCGTCCTTGCTCGGGAAATAGCGGTAGAGCAGCGGCTGGGTGACGCCGAGCCGCTGGGCGAGTTCGCGCGTGCCCGCTTCGAAGCCGACCTCGGCGAACAGCTCGACGGCCTTGCGGACGAACTCCCTGTGCCGTTCCTCCGGCTTGTTGCGCGTGCGCCGCGGCGCGGGGGGCTTGGCGCCCGCCGCGAGCGATGTGGATGAACGTCCGGCCATCTGCTGTCGTCGTGTTCCCTTTGTCCGGCGTCCGTCACACCACGGGATTGTCCACCTCCAGCCCGAGCGCCAGGCGGCCGAAGGCGGCGTTGGCGACATCGGTGCTGAAGGCGATATGCGCGCTTATAGCATGCGCATCGCGAAAGCGTCGCTGCTGGCTGCCGCTGAGGTAGAGCGCTTGCGCACCGCTGCCGGCATTAATCTCGTCGACCGCCTTCGTCGTGAGTTTCGTCGCATAGGCGAGGTCGCGCCGATAGGCGAACTTCGTCACCATGTCCGGGACGTGGCCGCGCTCGGCGTCGCGCATCGCCTCCTCGCAGATGGCGAGCATTACGCGCCGCGCATGGGCGAGCCGGGTGGCGGCATTGCCGATATGGATCTGGATGCTCTGCAGCTCGGCCAGCCGCGCGCCGGTGTAATTGGCCGAGCGCTTGCGGGTGGCGGCCACATAGGCGGTGAGCGCGCCCTCGCCATTGCCGAGGCCGACTCCGGAGAGGATCGCCGGGAACAGCGCGAACACCGGTAGCCGGTAGAGCGGGGCGGGATGGCGCTCGCTGCCGGGCGTGAGGCCGCCCTTCAGATGTTCGACCGAGACGCTCATCTCTTCCGGCACGAACACCTCTTCGCACTGGACGTCGTTGGAGCCCGTGCCCTTCAGCCCGGTGACGTGCCAGGTGTCGAGGATGCGGTAGTCCGAGCGCGGGACGAGGAAAACGCGGTGGTCCGGCGCCTCTCCCTCCGCGCGGACGATGCCGGCCAGCATGTTCCAGGAGCAGACGTCGACGCCGGAAGAGAACGGCCAGCGGCCGGAGAGGACGTAGCCGCCGGGTGCCTTCGTCACCTTCGCCGCCGGGAAGACGAAGGAGGAGGCGATCAGCGCGTCGGGATCCTCCCGCCAGATGCGGTCCTGTGCGGCCGGCGCGAACATGGCCAGCATCCAGTGGTGGCTGGCGAGGTTGGTGAGGTTCCAAGCCGTGGAGGCACAGCCGGCGGCGAGCGCCGCGCCGATGGTGATCAGGCTTTCGTAGCCGACTTCGGAACCGCCGACCGCCTCGGGCTGGAGCATGCGGTAGAGGCCGCTCTCATGCAGGTCGCGCTCGTTCTCCGGCGGCAGGCGGCTCAGTTCCTCGGCACGGGGCGCGCGCTCGGCGAAGGCCGTGGCGAGGTCGGTGGCGCGCTGGAGCAATTCGTCGTGGCGTTGCTCGGCAGCCGAGCGGATCGTGCGCGGGGCGGCGAGGGGGATGGTGTGGGACATGACTCGCCTCCTTCACGCGCGCCGGCGGCGGTCGAGGAACAGCGTCGCCTCGAGGTTCTCTCCGACCTGCTCGAAGCGATCGGCGAGGCGCTTCAGCTCGGGAATGCGGCCGGTGTCGAGGCTGGAGACGTCCGGCCAGTCGACCTCGACGAGGTTGCCGCCGGGATCGCGCAGATAGAGCTGCACGGTGCCGTCCGGCATCTCGTTGACGCCGTTGCCGAAGGTCGCGTGATCGATGAGGCCGGCGTCGCGGGCGCGCTCATACACGCCCATGAAGTCGTCGACGTTGATCGCGAAGTGCTGGTAGTGCGGCGTGGCGTCGGGCAGGCCGAAGATGTGCAACTGCTGGTCGCCGCAGCGCAGATACTGGGTGCGGAAGCCGAAATTATAGGTCGGGATGACCTCCATGCCGAACATCTCGACATAGAAGCGCACGGACGCATCGACGTCCTTCGCGCCGATGGAGAGGTGGTTCAGGCCGGTGGCTCGCATGGCGTTCCTCCTTTAATTATCGTTCGATAAATAATACGGAGGAGCGGGATGGGCAAGCCGGCTTGACACTCCCGCGCGATTTAGTTTTCACTCGATAAATAACAGCCGATCCCGATCGCGCGCAAGAGAGCATAAGGTTGGCGCCGCAGCCGGCGCCGGGAGGAAACAATGGCCCGTCATCTCAAGACCGCGCGCTCCGTCGAGGAGCGCGCCGATGCCGATGCGCAGGTGCGCGCGACCGTCGAGACCATCCTTGCGGAGATCGAGGCCGGCGGCGACGCGGCCGTCCGCGCCTATTCCGAACGCTTCGACACATGGTCGCCGGCGAGCTTCCGTCTTTCCGAACGGGAGATCGAGAAGGCCCTGTCGCAGGTCTCGAAATCCGATCTCGACGACATCCGCTTCGCGCAGGCGCAGGTGCGCAACTTCGCGGAGAAGCAGCGCGCCTGCCTCACCGATCTCGAGGTGGAGACGCTGCCCGGCGTCATCCTCGGCCACAAGAACGTGCCGGTTGAGCGGGTCGGCTGCTACGTGCCGGGCGGCAAGTATCCCATGGTCGCGTCCGCGCATATGAGCGTGGTCACGGCCAAGGTCGCCGGCGTGAAGAGCGTGGTGGCGGCGGCGCCGCCCTTCCGGAACGGGCCGCACCCGGCCATCGTCGCCGCGATGCATTTTGCCGGCGCCGACGAGATATTGGTGCTCGGCGGCGTGCAGGCGGTGGCGGCGATGGCGCTCGGCACCGAGACCATCGCGCCGGTCGACATGCTGGTGGGGCCGGGCAACGCCTATGTCGCCGAGGCGAAGCGCCAGCTCTATGGCCGCGTCGGCATCGACCTGTTCGCCGGGCCGACCGAGACGCTGGTGATCGCCGACGAGACGGTGGACGCGGAAATCTGCGCCACCGACCTTCTCGGGCAGGCTGAGCACGGGCCGACCTCGCCGGCCATCCTGCTCACCAATTCCGAGAAGCTCGCGCGCGAGACCATGGCCGAGGTCGAGCGGTTGCTCGCCATACTGCCGACCGGCGAGATCGCTTCGGTCGCCTGGCGGGATTTCGGCGAGGTGATCGTCTGCGACGACGTCGAGGAGATGGTGCGCGAGGCCGACCGCATCGCCTCCGAGCATGTGCAGGTGATGACCGCTGACCCCGACTATTTCCTCGCCAATATGCGCAATTACGGCGCGCTGTTCCTCGGGCCGCGCACCAATGTCGCCTATGGCGACAAGGTGATCGGCACCAACCACACGCTGCCGACGCGGCGCGCGGCGCGTTACACCGGCGGGCTGTGGGTCGGCAAGTTCCTCAAGACCTGCACCTACCAGAAGGTAACGAGCGACGCGGCGAGCGCCGAGGTCGGCGAATATTGCTCGCGGCTCTGCGTGCTCGAAGGATTCCTCGGCCATGCCGAGCAGGCGAATGTGCGCGTGCGCCGCTATGGCGGCGGCAATGTCGACTATGCGACCGCCGCGCGCCGGGCGGGGTAACACCCCGACAGACTTGGTCGTCCTTCCCTCTCGGGCGTCCTCGGGCCGGAGTTCGCTCCGGCCCTTTTTTATGCGTACCTGAATATCGCTGAGATATCTCGTCTCTTACGAGCGGCATTCTGCATTCGAACCGAACGCCAAGGTTTTGTATGATTTTATTCGCTGAGGACGCGAATTTCCGTAGCTGCATTCCGGCGACGCTATTGACGTTATCAGTCGATCAATATAGATTGGTGATATCTCACGGGACGAGCGGTTTTCCATGAAGCTGGTTCGCAACAGGGTGTATGAGATGGTGCGGCGGGAGATCCTGTCCTGCGCCATCGTGCCCGGCGCGGAGCTGCGGGAGGCCGACCTCGCCGAGCGCTTCGGCGTCAGCAAGTCGCCGATCCGTGACGCCATGCAGAAGCTCGAACTCGAAGGCCTCGTCGAGATCGAGCCGCGGCGCGGCCACCGCGTGATGCCCGTCTCCATCAGCGACGCCGCCGACATGCTGGAGCTCAGGCTGATCCTCGAGACGGCGGGCGTGCGCAAGGTGGCGCTCGTCGCCACCGACGCCGAGCTCGCCGGGCTCGACAATTTCCGCGATGCCGACACCAGCTCGATCCCGGTCTTCACCGAATATAACCGCCGGTTCCACCATCACCTCGCCGCGCTCGCGCGTAACCGCCGCCTCGCGGAGGAGATGAGCCGGGTGATGGACCTCTATGAGCGGCTCTGCATGGTGAGCCTTTCCGCCGTGACCGCGCATGGCCGGAACGAGGGGCCGCTGCGCGAGCACAACGACATCATCGACGCCCTGCAGGCGCGCAACGGCAATGCCGCCGCGCGCATGCTGAAGCGCCACATAGGGCGCTCGCAGAGCCAGATCCTGCGAGCCCTCGAAAGCCGTCCGATCGTCGCCTGACGAACGGCCCGCCCAGGCGCAGCCGGCGCCATGCCGGCCGCGCGCACGACCCGCAAGGGCCGCCGCCGACCCGTCCGCGCATGCAGAAGACGGGCTGCGGCAAGGAAACGCCACATGTCGTCCCGACGCCTCGCCGGCGAAGGTCGCCGGCTGCGCGCGGACGCGGAGGAGCGAGATGAACGCCATAGCCAGCCAGCTGGTCGCCGCCTCGACCAGCCATATCGACCCCGACATCGTCATTTCCGCCCGCGACCTCGTCAAAGCCTTCAACAGCGAGGTGGTGGCGCTCGACCGCGCCAGCTTCGACATCAAGCGCGGCTCCTTCGTCTCGCTGGTCGGGCCGAGCGGCTGCGGCAAGTCCACGCTGCTGCGCCTCGTCGCCGGGCTGATCGGCAAGTCGGCGGGCGAATTGAGCGTGCTCGGCCACGGCGTCACCGGGCCGTCCCACGATGTCGGCATGATGTTCCAGCGCCCGACGCTGCTGGAATGGCGCACGGCGGTGGAGAACGTGCTGCTGCCGACCGAGGTGCAGGGCGCGACCACCGACGCCGACCGCCGCCGGGCGATCGAGCTGCTGCAACTCGTGGGGTTGAGGGATTTCGAGTTCAGCTTCCCGCGCCAGCTTTCGGGCGGTATGCAGCAGCGCGTGGCACTGGCCCGCCTGCTTCAGACCGGCGCCAACATCCTGCTGCTCGACGAGCCGTTCGGCGCGCTCGACGAATTCACCCGCGAGCGGCTGAACCTCGAATTGCTGCGCATCGTCGACGATGTCGAGGCGACCGTGCTGTTCGTCACCCACAACATCTCCGAGGCGATCTTCCTCGCCGACCAGGTGATGGTGATGACGCCGCGCCCCGGCCGCCTCGCGAAGATCGTCGACGTTTCCTTCGAGCGCCCGCGCGAGATCGCGCTGATGCAGACGCCGGAGTTCAACCGGCTGGTCGGCGAGGTCCGCTCCATCCTGGGAGGGCATTGAGATGAGCCTCGCCACCGACGGCAACCTGTCCATGACCGACGTCGCGCGCGAGCGCGGCGGTCTTGCCGGGCGCGTCATGCGCCATGTCGCGCTGTTCCTCGGCGTGATGCTGGTATGGGAGCTCGCCAGCTACTACCAGTTCGTCGATCCGCTCATCCTGCCGCGGCCGACCGCCATCGCCGCGGCGCTGGTGAACATGGTGCTCTATCAGGGCACGGTGTGGTTCCATCTCGGCGTCACGCTGTGGGAGGCGGTGGCGGGCTTCGTCATCGGCTCGGCGATCGGCATCGGCCTCGCCGTGGCGGCGGGGCTGAACGAGAGCTTCCGCCGCTACATCTCGCCCTACATCATTGCGCTGCAGGTGACGCCGCGCATCGCGCTGGCGCCGATCGTCATCGCCTGGCTCGGCTTCGGCATGATGCCGAAGATCGCCATCGGCGCGCTGATCTGCTTCTTCCCGCCCTTCATCAACACGCTGACGGGACTGCTCAACGTCGACGAGGACGCCAACGAGATGTTCCGCTCGCTGGGCGCCAGGAAGCGGCAGATCTTCTTCAGCCTGATGCTGCCCAACGCCATGCCGATCATTATGGCGGGGCTGAAGACGGCGATATCGCTCGCGCTGATCGGCGCCATCGTCGGCGAGTTCATCTCGGCGAGCGAGGGCATGGGCGTGCTTATGCAGCGCTACACCTTCGCGCTGAACATGGCCTCGTCCTTCGCGGTGCTCGTGATCCTCACCGCCATGGGCTACGTGCTCTTCCTGTTGATGGAGTGGGCCGACAACTGGCTGGTCTACTGGCGCCACGACGCGCGCATGACTGCCATCAGCCGCAAGAAGGCGAGAGCCTGGGGCGGCGTCACCGGCCGGCGCTAGGCGCGGCCGTCGCGCACAAGCCGGGCGACGGCGCGCCGCCGCCCGAACATCCGTTGAGACTGCACGAACGAAACAACGGCGCCACGGGCGCCGAGGGGAGGATGCGTCATGCTGACGGACAACATTGCTTTTTCGCGCCGGAACTGTCTCGGCCTGATGGCCGGCACCGCCGCCGGCCTCGCTCTCGGCCCGTTCGCCACGCGCGCGGCCAGGGCGCAGGGGCTGCGTGCGATCAATGTGATCATGCCGCTGCCGCGCTCGGCGAATTTCTATCCGCTGATCGCCGGCGAGGCGCTCGGCTATTTCGAGAAGGAGGGCGTCAAGGTCAACCTGCTGCCGTCCTCGACCACCGTGCCCTATGTCGCCTTCGTCCAGAACGGGCAGGCCGAGCTCGCCATGCTCGATGCACCGCAGACCTTCCAGTCGGTGCAGGCCGGCATTCCGATCAAGGTGGTCTATGAGGGCATGCAGCGGGCGCCGGAAGGCATCGCGGTGAGCGCCGACAGCCCGATCACCTCGGTCGAGCAGCTCAAGGGCACCACGGTCGGTCTCGTGTCGGACCGCGACCGCACCACGCTCGCCATCGCGCTCGACACCAAGGGCATCTCCATCGACGACGTGAAGACGGTGGTGGTGGGCGAGGCTGGCCCGACGCTCGCCAACGCCTTCCGCAAGCAGACGGTATCGGCCATCTCCGGGGCGGTGCCGGACTGGCTGTCGCTGCAGGCCAACGGCATGAAGATCCGGCTCATCACGCCGTCGGAAGTGGCGGATACGCCGGCCAATTCCTTCGTGGTGAATGCCGCGCGCATCGACGAGCTGCGCCAGCCGCTCATCGGGTTCTTCCGCGCCTGGTCGAAGGGCATGGTGGTCGGCAAGATCGACGTCGAGACGCTCGCCGTGATGTGCCGCAAGGCCGTGCCGGAAGAGTGGGAGAACCCGACCTTCGGGCGCGAATTCCTCGATGCCTCGATCCCGATGAACTACTCGGTCACGCCGAAGCTGGGCGATCTCCAGCCCGAGGTCTGGAAGCGCGTGCAGGCGCCGATGGTGAAGCTCGGCGAACTCCAGAAGGAGATCGACCCCGCGACCTTCCTCGACCGCAGCCTGATCGATCCCGCGAACGACTTCTCGCGCGAGCAGGTCGCCGCCGACGTCGCCGCCTGGAAGGCGAAGAGCATGTGAGCGCGGCTGCGCCAGCCGTCCCGGCGGCCGCCGCCGGGACGCCCTCCTCGAAAGGATTTTTCATGGACCACAGCATCATCGACACGCGGACCCTCGGCGGCAGTGTGAACCGCTACGGGCCGACCTCCGCGCGCGCGCCCGCCGCCACGCCCGCCCGCCTCGACACGGTGACGGTGGACATCCACGCCCATATCGCGGTGCCGGAGGCGCACGCCTATGTCGCCCCGCATCTCGATGTCGGGCAGATCGCGATGGTCAAATATTCCAGCGACGAGACGCGGATGGTGAACCAGCGCCAGGACCAGGACCGCGCCTCGACCATGGTGGACATGGACGACCGGCTGAAGGTGCTGGACAAGCTCGGCATCGACATCCAGGTCGTCGCCCCGCCGCCGTTCCAGTGCTACTACACCGTCGATGCCGAGCACGGCGTGAAGGCGAACCGGATGGTGAATGACGGCATCGCCGCCTTCGTCGCCCGGCGGCCGGACCGCTTCGCCGGCCTCGGCACGCTCGCCATGCAGGACCCGGCGAGCGCGCCGGCCGAGCTTGAGCGCTGCGTGCGCGTGCTCGGGCTCAAGGGCGTCGAGCTGCTCACCAATGTGAACGGGCGTGAGCTTTCCTCGCCGGAATATGAGCCGGTCTTCGCCAAGGCGGAGGAGCTTGGCGCGCTGCTCATGATCCATCCGAACGGCTTCACTGGCGGCGAGCGCTTCACGCGCTTCTATTTCAGCAACGTCATCGGCAATCCGCTGGAGACGACGGTGGCGCTGCACTACCTGATCTTCGACGGCGTGCTGGAACGCCATCCCAAGCTGAAGCTCCTCGCCGTGCATGGCGGCGGCTTCCTGCCGGCCTATTCCGGCCGCATCGACCATGCCTGGGGGGCGCGCAAGGATTCCAATGGCGGACTGCCCAAGCCGCCGACGGAGTATTTGCGGCGGGTCTATTTCGACAGCGTCGTGTTCACGCCGCACCAGCTCGAATATCTCGTGAACACCTATGGCGCCGACCACATCGTCATGGGGACGGACTATCCCTATGACATGGCCGATTACGACCCGGTGCAGCATGTGCTGAGCGTCGAGAGCTTCGACGACGAGACCCGCGCCAAGGTCGCCGGCGGCACCGCCGCAGCGCTGCTGGGGCTGTGAGCATGGGGCTGCTCAGCGAACGCGCGCCTTATCTCGCCTTCCCGGACAGGCCGCGCCTGCATCTGCCGGGCGAGGCCCGCGTCGCGGTGTGGGTCATCGTCAATGTCGAGGAATGGTCCATCGCGCGGGCCATGCCGCGCACCGTTCTGCCACCGCCCATGGGCCAGCCGCTGATGCCGGACCTGCCCAATTGGGCCTGGCACGAATACGGCATGCGGGTCGGCTTCTGGCGACTGCTCAAGGCGATCGAGCAGCGCGGCCTGCGCGCCACCTTCGCGGTGAACGGGCATGTGTGCCGTTCCTATGAGCGCGTCGCACGGGCGGCGCGCGATGCCGGCTGGGAGTTCATGGGGCATGGCTATGTGCAGCAGCCGATGCATAATACCGAGGACCAGCGGGCGGCGATCTTCGACACGGTGGCGGCCATACGCGACTTCACCGGTCGGCCGCCGCCGGGCTGGGAGAGCCCCGGCCTCACCGAGAATAACGAGACGCTCGACCTGCTGAAGGAGGCGGGCATCGGCTATGTCGCCAACTGGGTGATCGACGATCTCCCGCTGGAGTTGGACACGCCGCATGGCCCGATCCTGTCGGTGCCCTATTCGGTGGAGACCAACGACATCGTGGTGCATGCCGTGCAGCATCAGCCGTCCGACGCCTTCAACCGGCGCTGCGTCGACCAGTTCGACCGGCTGTGGGAGGAGGGCGGCGACAACGCCAAGGTGATGGCAATCAGCACGCATCCCTACCTGACCGGCGTGCCGCATCGCATCGGCTATTTCGAGCAGCTGCTCGACTATGTCTGCTCGCGCGACCAGGTGGCGCTGATGACCGGCGAGGAGATCGCCGGATGGTATCGCGGCGAGCAGGCCCGGCTCGGCTCAGAACGGCGGGAGGCGAGGGCCGCCCGGGGCTGAGGGCAGACGTTCATCCTGCCAGAAGGCGCGGCCCTGTTCACCCAGCAGGGCCGCGAAGGTGTCGGGCTCGACAAGCTCGCCGGCTGTCAGGACCGTGACGCCGATGCCGACGGCGGCGAGGCCTTCGCGCCGGCGGCGCTCGGCGGCCGGCAGCAAGGGGGAGGGCGCGAACAGCACTGCCTCGGCCCGCCCGCCCAGCCAGAACAACATGTCGACCATCACGCTTTCGCCGTCCGGCAGGGGCGGCAGTGCCCGCGGGAGCGGAAGCGGCGCGGAATAGAGCACGTCCTCCGGCGCGAACAGGCCCGCCACGGGCGCGAGATGTTCCACGATCGCGGTGCGATGGGCGGCGATGACCTGCCGCAGATGCTCGAAATAGCCGTCGATGAACAGGGTCGCGGGACGATTCCAAGTGCCGGACAGGCGCTTGAGATGATCCGCGAGGCGGATGTCGGTCGCGACCGTCTCCTGGCCGATGGCCGGAGGCGGCAGCTCGAAGGCCTCGTCATTGAGGCGCAGCACCTTCCCCGGATGCAGCAGCACCCGGGGAAAGCGGTCCAGCGACGTCGGTCCCGTCGGCATCTTGTCGATGCCGTAGGGCACCGGCCATGGAGCCGGGCCGGCCAGCGCGATCACCGCCGGCTCTCGGGATGCCAGACCAGGATGCGGCGGCGGACGATCTCGAGGCTTTTCACCACCACGAAGCCGAGGATGATGATCTGCACGATGCCGGCGAACACGCCGACGGAATCGGCGAAGCGCCCGGCCATGATCATCGCGCCGCCGACGCCGCGCCCTCCCATCAGCATCTCGGTGACGATGGTGGTGATCATGCCCACCGGCAGCGCCACCTGCAGGCCGGTGATGATCTGCGGCATCGCCATCGGCAGATAGACCTCCCACAGGAGATCACGCTCCTTCGCCCCGAAGGAGCGGGCCGACCAGATCGGCCATTTGTCGAGGCTCGAACAGCCGGCATAGGTCGCCGCCACGATGGGGAAGAAGCAGGAGAACGCCACCATGATGATCTTCGAGGTGTCGTATATGTCGAACCACAGGATGAAGATCGGCAGGAAGGCGATCTTCGGCATCGGGAAGCCGATCGACACCAGCGGATCGAAGAACCAGCGCACCAGTGCCGAGCGCGCCATCAGTATGCCGAGCGGGATGCCGATCACGGCGCCGATGGCGAAGCCGGCGAGCGCGCGGTAGAGGGTGAGGCCGAGATCGACCAGCACCGTGCCGGCGATGAGGTCCTCCCAGATCCGCCCCAGCACCACGCTGAGCGGCGGCAGCAGGAAGGGGTTGAGGGCACCGAAGCGCGCGCCGAATTCCCACAGGCCGGCGAGCGCCGCTACTACCGCCACCTGCACGCCGATGTCGACCATGCGCGGCGACAGGGTACGGGGCGCGGGCGGCACCGGCGCCTTCTGCGTCGGTGATGTGGGGGCGCGCGCGAGCGGCTGGGCTCCAGCCATGTTCATCATGCCTCCCTCCAACGCAGCATGTGCCGGGCAAGCATCGCGTAGATGCGGTCGGCGGCGAAGCCGATGCCGGCGACGAAGAAGATCGCGGCGAACATGGCGGGGTACTGTCCGCCATCGCCGAGCGAACTGATCATGAAGCCGACGCCGTCCGTCGCGATGACGAATTCCGAGCTCACCATCAGGATGAAGGAGAAGGCGAGGGCGGTGCGGCAGCCGTTGAGGATGTCGGGCATGGCAGCGGGCAGCACGACTTCGTGCAGCACGTCGAGACGCGAGGCGCCGAGGCTGGAAGCCGACCAGAGCAGGAACGGGTTCACCCCGCGCGCGCCATTATAGGTGCCGACCACCACCGGCAGCAGGCAGCCAAGGAAGATCAGCAGGATCTTCGAGGAATCTCCGAGCCCGAGCCAGATCATCACCACCGGGATGAGCGCCGATTTCGGCATCGGGTAGAAGATCTGCACGATGGGATTGACCAGCAGCCGCGCGGCGCGGAACTGCGCCATCATCAGCCCGACCACCACGCCGACCACGACCGCCGCGCCGAGCCCGGCGGCCGCGCGGCTCACCGAGCGGGCGGTGTTGTAGAGAAGGTCGCCGTTGACCAGCATGTCGACGAAGGCGGCGAAGATTTCCATCAGGCCCGGCAGCATCTGCTGCGAGACGATGCCGCTGAGGCCGAGGAACTCCCAGAAGACCGCCAGCACCAGCACCGGCGAGAAGCGGACCGCCAAGTCGACGGCCGCATAGGCGAGCCCGGCCGGGCGGCGCCGGCCGGCGAGGATGTCGCTCATCAATGCGCTCCCCGTGTCGCCGCCACCGCCTGTTCGCGCACCAGCCGCCAGATATGTTCGCTCAGGCCGATGAAGTCGCGGTTCTCCAGTATCTCCTCGCCGCGATCCTTCGGCAGATCGACATTTATGACGTGCTGGATGCGTCCGGGGCGGGCGCTCATGATCGAGATGCGGTCGGCGAGGAAGACCGCTTCCTGTACGTCATGGGTGACGAAGACCACGGTCTTGCGGCTGTCGCGCCAGATGGCGCGCAGTTCCTCCTGCATGACGCGGCGAGTCTGCGCGTCGAGGGCGCCGAAGGGCTCGTCCATCAGCAGGATGCCGGGATCGACCGCCAGCGTCCGCGCGATGGCCGCACGCTGCTGCATGCCGCCGGAGAGCTGCGAGGGATAGGCGTCCTCGAAGCCCGTGAGATGCACCATGTCGATGTAACGCTGGGCGCGCCGCTCGCGCTCGGCGCCGGCGACGCCCGCCTTCTTCAGTCCGTAGAGGACGTTGTCCTTCACCGTCTTCCACGGAAACAGCGCGAAGTTCTGGAACACGATGCTCCGGTCGGGCCCCGGTGCAACCACCGTGCCGGACGAGGTCGAGATCGTGCCTGCCTGCACCGGAATGAAGCCGCCGATCAGATAGAGCAGGGTGCTCTTGCCGCAGCCGGAGGGGCCGAGCAGGCAATGGAACTCGCCGTCGCCGATGTCGAGATCGATGCCGTCGAGCGCCAGCATGCCGCCGGTACGCGCGCCATAGGTGTGGGACACATCCCTTATCGAAATGCCCCTGGCAGTGTGGGCGTGCTGGCGTGAAGCGGCCGCATGAGTGGTCACGCTCATTGGCTGGCCTCGATCCGCTTCTGGGCTTCCTTGACGAAGCTCAGATCGACATGGTCCGGCTCGACCTTGATGCCGGCAGGCGCGAGACCGAGATCGACGGCGATGTCGATGCTCTCCTGTATGGACTTCACGTTCGGCACCATGAAGGGATCGCGGAAATAGTCCTCCCTGGTGAAGAGGTGGCTCAGCGTCTCCGGCGGCTGCTGCATGAAGTTGGCGATGATCTTCACCGCCTCGGCGCGGTTCTTCGGATCGGTGAACCAGCGCACGGCGCGCACATGGTCCTCGAAGAAGTCCAATACCGCCTGGCGGTTCGCTTCGAGGAACTTGCCGTTCGCCGCCAGGAAGACGAGCTGGGACGGACCCATGGCGTCCTCGGAGGTGAACAGCACCTTGTACTTGCCGGTGGCGAGCAACTGCTTCGACATGGGCTGCAGCACGGTGCCGAGGTCGATCTTGTGCTCGTCCAGCATGGCCGGGATGTTCGGGAAGGCGACCTCGACCATGGTGTAGTCGCGCTTGTCGCGCATGCCGTTCTTGCGGAACATGGCGCGTATGGCGGTGTCCGAGGCCGAGCCGATGGCGTTGGTGCCCACCCGCTTGCCCTTCATGTCCGTCACCTTCGAGATGCCGGAGTCCGAACGGACCAGGAAGGTCTCGCTGTGATAGTCGTCGACGCCGTCCTGGATGATGTCGGCCACGACCTTCACGTCGAGCCGGGCATTGGTGACGGCCAGCGCGAGGACCAGCGGCCCGAAGGCGGCCATGTCGATCTCGCCCGCCGCCATGGCGGTGATCTGGGGGGAGGAGCCACGGAAGCGGATCGGCTCCACCGTGTAGCTCTTGCCGTAGTGCTTCAGGATGTCCGGCTTGCTGTAGAGCACCGGGATGAGATGCCCCGGCATGGTGGACCAGCCGATGCGGATCTTCACCGGGTCGGCGTGAGCGGCCGGCATTGCGCCGGGGACCGCGATGAGGGCCGCCAAAGCGGCCGCGAGCGCCAGCGCGCCGCGTCGTGTTGCCATGGTCGTCTTCTCCCGTTGCGCCGGCCTTTGGCCGATCGCTTATTGTTCTGGGCTGTATCGCAGGACGACCCACGAACCTCGCGCGGGAATCGGAGAGCGTCCCGGTCGGCTTGGCGTTTCCACCGCTGGCTTTCAGTGCCGCGGCGTCTGCTTATTTATCGGTAGATAATCACGCGGATTTTCGATCAAGTCAACGATGCAAGATGATTTGCTCTGCGTTCGCAAGTCGAATTCGCCGGAATTCGTACCCGTCGAGGCGGCGGGCGATCAGCGCCCGCCGGCGACGGGGATGACGGCCCCGGTGACATAGGCGCTGGCGGGAGAGGCGAGCCACATCACTACGTCGGCGACTTCCTCGGCCGTGCCGGGACGCCGCATCGGAATGGAAGGGGCGAGACGCTCCAGCCGGTCCGGCGCGCCGGCCACCGCATGCAGATTGGTGGCGATGAGGCCGGGCGCGACGGCGTTGACGCGGATGCCTTCCGCCGCCACCTCGCGGGCAAGGCCGATGGTGAGGCTGTCGACCGCGCCCTTGCTGGCGGCGTAGTGCACCCATTCGCCGGCACCGCCGAGACCGGCGGCGCGCGAGGAGATGTTGACGATGATGCCGCCGCGTCCGCCATGGCGGGTCGACATGCGCCGGACCGCCTCGCGGCAGCACAGGAAGCTGCCGACCACGTTCACCGCCATGACTTCTGTGAGCGCGCTCGCGCTGATCGCCTCGACCCGGCCGAGCGGGCCGACGCCTCCGGCATTGTTGACGAGCACGTCCGGCGGGCCGAAGCGGGCATCGACCTGCTCGAACAGGGCGAGCACGTCTTCCTCGCGCGCGACATCGGCCTTGATGGTCAGGGCTTCGCCGCCGGCCGCGGCGATGTCGCGCGCGACTTGCTCCGCGCCGGCCGCATCGCCCTTGTAGCTGAACGCCACCCGGAAGCCGGCGCCCCCGGCCGCTCGCGCGATGGCGGCGCCGATGCCCTTGGAGCCGCCGGTTACGATCATCGTGCGCTGAGTGGACGTCGACATGGTGTTCTCCTCGAAGCGATGGGGACAGCAGCAGGCAATTCAACGCGTGCAGCAGAGGCTCAGAAGTCCACCCTGTCGGCGCCCTTGAGCTGAAGGATCTCGCGCGCCTCGTCGGGCGAGGCGAGTTCGAGGCCCATGCCTTCGAGGATCTGCCGCGCCTTGCGCACCTGCGCGCCGCTCGACGGGGCGAGTTCGCCCGGCCCGATCCAGAGCGAATCCTCCAGTCCGACCCGGACATTGGCGCCCATCGAGGCCGCCATGGCGGCGACGCGCAGTTGCGACGCGCCTGCGCCCAGCACCGACCAGCGGTACTGGTCGCCGAACAGCCGGTCGGCGGTGCGCTTCATGTGGATGATGTCCTCGGGGTGGGTGCCGATGCCGCCGAGGATGCCGAACACCGACTGCACGAAGAGCGGCGGCTTGACGAGGCCGCGGTCGAGGAAGTGCTTGAGATTGTAGAGATGGGCGATGTCGTAGCACTCAAACTCGAAGCGCGTGCCGTTGTCGTAGCAGGTCTCGAGTATGTACTCGATGTCCTTGAAGGAATTGCGGAAGACGAGGTCGCGCGTGGCTTCGAGATGCTGGCGCTCCCAGTCGAACTTGAACTCCTTGTAGCGGTCGAGCAGGTGATAGAGGCCGAAATTGATCGAGCCCATGTTCAACGAGGCCACCTCCGGCTTGAACCGCGCCGCCGGCAGCACCCGCTCCTCGACCTTCATGTAGGGGCTGCCGCCGGTGGTGATGTTGATGGCGGCATTGGTCTGCTGCCGGATCTGCGGCAGGAACCGGCCGAAGGCCTCGGGCGTCTGGTCCGGCCGGCCGTTCTCCGGATTGCGGGCGTGCAGGTGCAGGATCGCCGCGCCGGCCTCGGCGGCGCCGATGGCGTCGGCGATGATCTCGTCCGGCGTGATCGGCAGATGCGGCGACATGGAAGGCGTGTGGATCGCGCCGGTGCAGGCGCAGGTGATGATGACCTTGCGGGCAGCAGCCATGGTCGGCTCCGATGATGTGAGCGGCGAGGGGACGGCGGCTCTCTGTCCGCCGCCCTGCGATGTCGGCCGGTGCCGCGGCGCTACTTGATCGCCTGCGGATTGATCGGCGAGCCGGTGCCTCCGGTGATGATCAGCGGCGGGCCGCAGAAGAAGAATTCGTAGACGCCGTCCCTGGCGCAGTCCTCGGCGAGTTCCTTCACATAGAAGATCTCGCCCATGCACAGGCCCATCGCCGGGATCACGACCCAGTGCCAGGGCTGGTTGGCCTCGGTCGTCTCGTTCGGCCGCACCTCGACGCCCCAGGTGTCGGAGCAGATGGCGGCGACCTCCTTCTCGGCGCACCAGTAGCAGTTCTCGAACTTCACGCCCGGCGCGTCGCCGCCGGCATAGCCGCCCCATTGCCCTTCCGCGAGGCAGCGCTCCATCTGGCCGGTGCGGATGATGACGAAGTCGGCCTTGCGGATCTCCACGCCCTGCTTCTTCGCGCAGGCATCGAGCTCGTCGTTCGAGATGCTCTCGCCATCCTGCAGCCAGTCGACGCCGCGGAAGCGGGCGATGTCGAGCAGCACGCCGCGCCCGTTCATCTTCGACTTGGAGTGCTCGATGCCCAGCACGTTGAGGCCGCGCGAGTTGATGAGGCGCGGGTCGTGGCCGTTATAGGCCTTGTCGTCGTAGAAGATGTGGCCGAGCGCGTCCCAGTGGGTGGCGCCCTGCACGCAGAGGTTCAGCGTGTCGTCGGCATAGCGGATCTTGTTCCAGTCCTGCTGGCCGGCCACCGCATCGGTGCCTGTGGCGAGCATCTGGTGGATCGGGTTGAAGCGCCCGCCGAACAATCCGTTCTGCGGTCCCTCGCGGTCGAGCGGGATGCCGAGCGCGAACACCTTGCCCTGCCGGATCAGCTTGGCGGCCTCGACGACATGTTCCGGGGTGACGTGGTTGAGCGTGCCGCTGTGGTCGTCCTTCCCCCAGCGCCCCCAATTGGAGAGCTTGCGGGAGGCTTCCTCGATCGCGGCGAGGCCGACGTTGATTTCCATGGGGTTTCCTCACTTCTTACGGAGTTTTCGCACCCCACCCGATGCTTGGCGTCGGCAGGCGGGGCGGCGGCGTGGCACGGTCTTCGTCGGTGGCGTCCGTAGTGCCGGATGGGCCTTTTCAACCGTGCAGATTTTGTTTATCGTTCGATAAATATCAGATCGGGCCGATGCTCTTGTCAATCGTCCGGCGCGAAGGAGGAGGAGTTTTTCTGCCTGCCGGGCGATGTCGCTGCCGACGATCAGCAATCATGATCGGCGGGATCAGAACTTATGTTTTCGCTGCCCGCGCGCTGCCCCGCTAGCGTCGCGACGGCCGGAGGCGGCAAACGCCCCGGAAAGAAAGATTCAAGGAGGAGGCGCCTATGACGGTCACACCGAAGCTGGACGTTACGGACATCGTCGTCTCGCGCGACGCGGAGCTCGCCGTGCGCGTGGACGGTGCCGATCATCTGCCCTGGATCGTGCTGTCGAACTCGCTCGCCGCCGATCTGACGATGTGGGACGACCAGATTCCCTTCCTGACCCGCAGCTATCGCGTGCTCCGCTACGACACGCGCGGGCACGGCCGCAGCAGCGCGCCGAACGGGCCTTACAGCTTCGACATGCTGGTGGCCGACTTCATCGCCGTCATGGACCGCTTCGACGTGAGGCAGGCGGATGTGCTCGGCCTTTCCATGGGCGGCATGACCGCGCTCGGCGTCGGCCTCGCCTATCCCGAGCGCGTGAACCGGCTCATTTGCGCGGATGCCCGCGCGGACGCGCCGCCGCCCTTCGTGGCCGGCTGGGACCAGCGCATCGCCGCCGTCGCCGCGGGCGGCATGGGGGCGGTGCTGGCCGGCACGATGGAGCGCTGGTTCACGGCGCAGACGCGACAGGAGCGGCCTGAGATCGTCGACCGCGCGGCGCGCATGGTACTGGACACCTCGCCCGTCGGCTATGCCGGCTGCGCCGAGGCCCTGAAGGGGCTCGACTATCTGCGCCACCTGCCGCGCCTCGAGCCCGAGACGCTCTACATTGTCGGCGCCGAGGACGGGGGCGCGCCTCCCGACGCGATGCGCGCCATGGCGGCAGCGACGCCGGGGGCGCAGTTCGAAATCCTCCCGCGCGTCGCGCACATCTCGAACATGGAGGACGTCGCCGGCTTCAATGCGCGGGTGGCGGAGTTTCTCGACATTTCCAGACAGGCGGCGGAGTAGCGCGTGACAAGTGAGACGAAAAGGACCGTCGGCATCGTCGGTCTCGGCATCATGGGCTCGGCCTATGCCAGGAACCTGCTGGAGCGCGGCTACGAGGTGGTCGGCACCGACGTGGCCGAGGCGGCGATGGCGGAACTGGCCGGGCAGGGCGGGCGGCGCGTCGGCTCCGCCCGAGCGGTCGCCGAGGCCGCCGACATCGTGCTGCTGGCGTTGCCATCGGTGAAGGCACTGGAAGCGGTCACCGCGGAGATCGCCGGTGCCGTGCGCCCCGGCGCGGTGGTGTGCGAGATGGGCACGCTGCCCATCGACGCCAAGGAGGCGTGTCGGCGTGCGCTGGAGGCCAGGGGCGCACAACTGCTCGACTGCCCGGTGAGCGGCACCGGTGCGCAGGCGGCGAAGCGCGACCTCTCCATCTATGCCAGCGGCGACGAGGCGGCGTTCCGCAAGGTGGAGGCGGCGTTCGCCGACTTCGCCCGCGACGTGCGCTATTGCGGCGGCTTCGGCACCGGCATGAAGCTGAAATACATCGCCAACCTCTTGGTGACGATCCACAACCTCTCCACCGCCGAGGCGCTGCTGCTTGCCGAGCGCGCCGGGCTCGACCTCAACCTCGTCTATGACGCCATACGTCCGGGCGCGGGCGGTTCGCGCATGTTCGATGTGCGCGCCCCCATGATGATCGAGGAGCGCTATGAGCCGGCGACGATGAAGATGGATATCTACATCAAGGATCTGCAGCTCATCATGGATTTCGCCCGCGAGATGCGCGCGCCGACGCCGCTGATGGCGGCAAGCCTGCCTTTCTACTTCGCCGCTTTGGCGCAGGGGCGGGGCAAGGAGGACACCGCCTCGCTCTTCGCGGTGCTCAAGGGCATGACCGGACCGGCGGAGGACTGACGGACATGAGCGCGGTTTCCCTCGATCAGGCCGATATCGCCGCCCGCGTGGCGCTGGAGACCGCGCGCGCCCGCAGCGCCCAGCCTCTAACCGTGGTCGTCCTGGACGCTGGCGGGCATGTCGTCGTAGCCCGGCGCGAGGACGGCAGCGGCATCGCCCGCTTCGAGATCGCCTTCGGCAAGGCCTGGGGAGCGCTCGGCATGGGCATCTCGACGCGCGGCCTCGCCGCGCGGGCGGCGAAGATGGGCACCTTCTTCAACGCGCTCGCCGCCGTGACCGATGGCCGGATGGTGCCGGTGCCGGGCGGCGTGCTCATCCGCGACGGCGCGAACCGCATCATCGGCGCGGTGGGTATCAGCGGCGACACGTCAGATGTCGACGAGGCCTGCGCGGTCGCCGGCGTCGAGGCGGCGGGGCTCGTCGCTGATATCGAGGAACGCTGACATGACGAGGCTCGACGGCAAGACCGCGGTGGTGACGGGCGCCGGCCGCGGCATCGGCCGGGCGACGGCGCTCGCGCTGGCTCAGGCCGGCGCCCATGTCGTCGCGGTCGCCCGTACCCAGGCCGATCTCGACCAGCTCGCCCGCGAAGGCGAGGGACGGATCGAACCTCTCGCAGCCGATGTGCGCGATGAGGACTTCCTCGCGCGGATCGAGGCGATGGGCGACCTCGACATTCTCGTCAACAATGCCGGCGGCAACCGGCCGAAGATGATGGTGGATGTCGACGACGAGACGCTTGACTGGATGATCGACCTCAACATCCGCTCGGTCTACCGCGTCGCCCGCGCCGCCGCCCGGGCGATGGGCGAGGGCGGCGTCATCGTCAACATGTCCTCGCAGATGGGCCATGTCGGCTCGCCCAGGCGCACGGTCTACTGCATGACCAAGCATGCGGTGGAGGGGCTGACCAAGGCGATGGCGGTGGAACTGGCGCCGCGCGGCATCCGTGTCGTCTCGATCGCACCGACCTTTGTGGTGACGCCGATGACGCAGGGCATGTTCGAGGACGCCGAGTTCAAGCGCTTCGTCTACGACATGGTGCCGATGAACGACCTGCCGGTGCCCGAGGACATCGCGCAGTCGATCCTCTTCCTCGTCTCCCCCGGCGCCCGCTTCATCACCGGCGACAGCCTCAGGGTCGACGGCGGCTGGACCGCAAGATAGCGCGATGCGCTGCGGCGCTGCGGCGCTGCGATGGAAGCGACGGGCGGGGAATTTTCTGTGGATTTAGGAGCTCGGAACGACGGCGCAAACCGCCGTCGTGGCGCTCAAGGATCATTGCGACCGGCACCGCTGGTCCGCCGTTCGCCTCTGTACCGAAAATGGCGCGGCAGCGTTGATGAAACTGAGAACTACGTTTCCGCTGGAGCGCTATGATTCCGCGTCCGACACAGGCCCTCGATTTCCGACACCACGACGGAGTTGGAGGCGGCACTACGAATTCAATGTCGAATCGGGCGACGGAATTTGGATGGGAATGGATGGAGAAACGTGAAGTGACCGGTCGGAGCTTGCCCGCGATATTTACTAAGATACCAACCGACTCTCTCTTGTGGACCCAAAGCCAACGTTGATCTGCCCCCCGAGAACTGGACCGTTTGAAGCTGGAGCGGCGATATCGTCATTCCTGGCCTTTTCGGTCGGCGCGGTTTTACCGCTTCTGCCGTTCCTGTTCAGCGCCGGCCCTCAAGGCATCGCTATCGCCGCGGCCATCGCCGGCGTCGCGCTGTTCATCATCGGCGCGGTGTTGAGTTTGTTTTCCGATCGGAACGCTTTCATCGGCGGCGGACGCATGCTGTTGATCGGAGCTGTGGCCGCCGGCCGCCATAGACGGCATCGGCGCGTTGTTCAACATGGCTGTTTCCTGACGCCACCAAATTGGTAGCTTGTCCGTGATGGGATGCCGCAAGAGCGTTGCCGATGTCCGACGTCAGTCCCCCGCCCGCACCGGTTTTTCACGCCCGTGGCCTTTCCAAGACCTACGTGATGGGCGACGTCGAGGTCCACGCGCTGCGCAGCGTGGACCTCGATATTTTCGAGCGGGAGTTCGTGGTGCTGCTGGGGCCATCCGGATCCGGCAAATCGACCCTTCTCAACATTCTTGGCGGCCTTGACGCACCGACCTCGGGAGAGGCGAACTGGCGCGATCACAATCTCGTCGGCGCCGATGACGCAGAGCTCACCCGGTACCGGCGCGAACATGTTGGGTTCGTGTTCCAGTTCTACAACCTCATTCCAAGCTTGACCGTCCTTGAGAACGTCGCGCTGGTAACAGAGATCGCCAGCCACCCTCTGAATGCACGCGATGCCCTTGCGCTGGTCGGTCTAGAGCATCGGCTCGATCACTTTCCGTCCCAGTTGTCGGGTGGCGAGCAGCAACGCGTCGCCGTCGCGCGCGCGATCGTCAAATCGCCTGACGTGCTGTTGTGCGACGAGCCAACCGGCGCGCTCGACTACGAGACCGGCAAAGTGGTGCTTGCCGCCATCGTCCGCGCAAACCAGCAGCTCGGCACCACGACCGTCATCATCACCCACAATGCTGCCATCTCGGGGATGGCTGACCGGGTGCTGCGCCTCGGCGGCGGCCGCATTGTCGGCGAAGAGAGGAATCCGCGCCGGCTGTCGCCTGATGAGGTGCACTGGTGAGTCTGCTCGACCGCAAACTGTTGCGCGACATCTCGACTATGCGGGGTCAGGTCGTCACCATTTCCCTGGTGATTGCCGCCGGCATCGCTGTCTTCGTCGCCTCGATTTCGACGTACGATTCGCTGCTTTCAGCGCGCGATCGCTTCTACCTGAATGCCCGGTTTCCGCAAGTTTTCGTGACCCTTAAGCGTGCCCCGCTATCGCTGCTGTCGCAGATCAACGAAATTGCCGGTATCGTCACGGCCGAACCGCGTATCGTGCGGGAGCTCATAGTCGACAGTCCTGCGTCCGTACTGCCGATCTCGGCTCGCATGGTTTCTATACAAAATGGCGGCGATGAAAGCCTCGTTCGCCTGCACATGCGTCGCGGAACAGCGCCGCTGCCAGGCGACGCAAAGAGCGTCGCTATAAATGAAGCATACGCCGATGCCAGCGGTATCGTGCCCGGCGACGATATACGGATCCTGCTCAATGGTCGTGTGCAGACGTTTCGCATATCCGGGACCGCCCTCTCGGCCGAATACGTCTACTCGGTCAAGCCTGGCCTACCGATTCCTGACGACCGGCTGTACGCCACCATTTGGGTGGATCGTAGCGCCGTGGAGGCCGCCTTCGACTTGAAGGGCGCGTTCAATGATCTGGTTGTTTTCGTGGCACCCGGCACCGACCCGCAGGCCGTGATCGCCGAGCTTGACAGGCTGCTTGAACCCTACGGTTCGGTCGGCGCGATCGAGCGCCGCGACCAACCATCGAACAGGTTTCTAGACGACGAGTTGAACCAGCAACGGGTGATGTCGATTACGATCCCCTTCATATTCTTTGGCGTCGCCGCCTTCCTCCTCAATGTCGTTCTCGGCCGGCTGGTCGCCGCGCAGCGCGAGCAAATCGCGGCCTTGAAAGCCTTGGGCTTTTCCGCTGTTCCGATCGGAATGCATTACATCAAACTTGTCGCCGTGATCGTTTTGATCGGCTCGCTGCTCGGCATTGCCTGCAGCGTCGCCTTCGGCGAAGCGATGATCGCAGCTTATCGGGGATTTTTCCGGCTTCCCGTCTTCACATTTGAGCTCACACCGTGGTCGCTGGTTGCCGGCACAGCGGTCAGCTTTGCCATGGCCTCGCTGGGCGTACTTTCGGCGGTACGCAATGTCCTGGTGCTGCCGCCGGCCGTGGCGATGCGGCCAGTGGCACCGCTGCGCTTTCGCCGGTTGCGCCTCGAAGGACTCATGACGGCTTTCGGCTATACGCCGCAGCGTATGATGATCGTCCGCAATTTAGCGGGACGCCCGGTGCGGACCGCTTTGACCGTGATCGGCATTGCCTTCGCCGTACCGATGGTGGTCCTCGGTTTGTTCTGGCGCGATGCCATCGACCACATGATCGATGTTCAATTCAACCTAGTGGAGCGCGGCAACGTGGCGGTCACATTTCCGCATCCGTTTGATCGCGGCATCATCTACGATTTGGCGCGACAGCCCGGCGTGCTCGCCGCTGAAGGCCAGCGCATCGTTCCCGTTCGCTTACGCGCCAGCCAACGCAGCTATCTAACGTCCGTCATCGGACTACCCACCGGCAGCGAACTGCGACGGCCGCATGATGCTTCACTACGGCCAATCGATGTATCGGCCGAGGGAATCACGCTCACTCGCCGCCTCGCTGAGCGTCTGGACGTCGACTTGGGTCAGGTGGTGACAATCGAGGTCATGGAAGGTCGGCGACTCAGGCGCGACCTGCCGGTCGGCGCGATTGTCGATGAGCTCATCGGAATGGCATCGTACATGCAGATGGATGCCATCAATCAGCTGACCGGAGAAGGCGACGTCGTCTCAGCCGCTGCGCTGTTCGTTGATCCGGCCGCCCTATCCGACCTATTGAGACGCTTCAAGGACCTTCCGGTCATCGAGTCGGTCGCGGTGAAATCTTACACGCTAAGTTCATTTATGGCCAAGATCGCAGGGCTTGTTTTCGTCAGCGCCGGAATCCTGACCGCCTTCGGCATCATCATCGCAGTTGGGGTCGTCTACAACAGCGCGCGCATCGGGCTACAGGAACGCGCATGGGAACTTGCCAGCCTGCGAGTTCTCGGCTTTAGCGGCGCTGAAGTTTCGCGCATCCTATTCAGTGAGTTCGCTTTCGAGATCGCATTGGGCGTGCCCCTCGGCCTACTGACCTCGCGAGCCATAATCAGCTTGATCGCGCAATTTCATTCCAACGAGAGTTTTCAAATTCCGGGTGTGATCGGACCTCGGACATACGCTGCTGCAGGGCTGGTTGTTGTGCTTGCTGCATTGGCAAGCGCATATGTCGTAAGACGGCAGATCGATCGACTTGACCTTGTCGCCGCGCTCAAGACGCGAGATTGACGATGCGGATCACAGTTGGTCGCGGCATTGGACTTCTTCTGTTGCTCATAGCTGTTGCCGGCGTGGTGTGGGCAGTGCTGCCCCGCCCCATACCCGTTGAGACATCCAAGGTTACAAAAGGACATTTCGTTGCCACCGTTGACGACGATGGCAATACCCGAATTCGAGAACGCTACGTCGTCGCAGCGCCGCTGGCAGGTAGGCTGACCCGGGTGCAGCTTAAAGCCGGAGATCGAGCTTCTACCGGGGACGTGCTGGCATCAATCCTTCCATCTCCGGCGCCATTTCTCGATCCGCGCAGCCGCCGCGAGAGCCAGGAGAGGCTCGGTGCGGCAGAAGCAGCGCTTGAACGCGCCAAGGCCATGGTGGAACGAGCACGGGCGCAAGCCGTTCAGGCCGAACAGGAGCTAACGCGCACGCGCACATTGGTCGAACGCGGCGCTTCGACGATGCAGGCCCTCGAACGGGCTGAGTTAGCAAAGCGCGTCGCCGATCGAGATTTGCGCGCAGCAGCGTTTCAGCTACATGCCGCAGAGCATGAACTCGACCAGGCGCGCGCGCTTCTTGCGCAGTATAGCGATGGTGCCAAGGAGATTCCTGAGACTTGGAGCGTCACTGCTCCCATCACGGGGATCGTCCTGAAAGTCAACCAGGAGAGCGAGACGATTGTCCAGCCCGGCACACCACTCCTTGAACTGGGAGATCCGCGGGATATTGAGATCGTAGTCGACGTTCTCAGTACCGACGCAGTGGAAATTCGCCCCGGCGCTCGGGTGACGATTGAACATTGGGGTGGCCCCAACGCACTGGAAGGAAGGGTACGGCGCGTTGAGCCTGCGGCTTTCACGAAGATTTCGACGCTCGGAGTCGAGGAGCAGCGAGTCAATGTGTTGATCGATATCGTCTCGCCGCCTGATCGATGGTCCGGTCTCGGCGAAGCATATCAGGTTGACGCCAAGATCGCCGTTTTCGGTCTCGAGGACGCAACGATAGTTCCTGCCGGTGCGCTATTCCGCCGTGATGACACCTGGCACGTCTTCACTGTCGAAAATGGACGCGCTCAGCTAACGCCGGTCGTCGTCCTGCGGAGATCTGCCCGTTCGGCAGCCATCGGCTCGGGATTGGTGCTTGGCCAAAGTGTCATCGTCTACCCAAGCGATCGAATTGAAGCAGGTGTTAGCGTGAAAACATCTTCAAAGTGATCTGGAGCGAGGCTGCCGGCTGGCATACGGCCCCCTCTAGCTGAACCGCCCCGATTTTTTTTTATCCGCCTTCGTGGCTCGTCGGTGCTCGTCTGGCGCTCATCAGGTCGCCGCACGCCTGCCGGTGTAGTCCGGTGATCGCGTCGAAGCCGGTTTGCTGATATGAGCCTGGCTGTTGCCGAGGTCGTGTGGGAGTCGTGCTGTGCAGGCGGAGCCAGTTGAAATCGAGGATAGCGTCGCCGATCAACTGCGCATCCTTGCCGCCGAGCTACGTCGCCATCGCAAGGACCGTCAGCTTTCGCTGGAGGCACTGAGCCTGTTGTCCGGCGTGAGCCGGTCCATGATCTCGAAGATCGAGCGTGGCGAAACCGTGCCGTCCACCGGCACGCTCTCCCGGCTCGCCGAAGCGCTGGGCACCACCTTCTCCCAGCTCATGGCGCATCCGGTGGAGAGCGAGATCATCGTCATCCCGGCCGACCGCCAGCCGATCCTGAGCGACACCGCCTCCGGCTATCATCGCCGCTGCATCTCGCCTGTGCTACCCGGACGGGGCGTCGACTGGGTGATCAACACGCTGCCTGCCCTCGGCACGAGCGGCGAGTTCGTCGCGCACCGGCGGGGCGTCGAGGAATACATCTACGTGCTGAAGGGGCGGCTCGAAGCCCGGGTCGGCGCGCGGCGGGTGACGCTGGAGACCGGCGATGCACTCTATTTCCAGGCGCATGAGACGCACCAGTTCACCAACCTCGAAGCCGGCGAGTGTGAGTATTTTTTGATCATCAACAGCTCCGGCCTGCGCGGATAAAAAGCTTCCACTAACGTGGAAAAAATTCCACTATTCGCCCTCTCATGAGGAGCGAGTAGCCTATGACCGAGCGTCGCCTGATCAGCACCCCTGCCGCCCCGCCCGCCGCGGGCCCGTATTCCCAGGCCGTCACGGCCGGAAACCTCGTCTTCGTCGCCGGCCAGCTGCCGCTCGATCTGTCGGGCGCCGTCCCCGAGGGCGTGGAGGCGCAGACGCGCCAGTCGCTCGCCAATGTGACGGCGGTGCTCGACGCCGCTGGCGCCAGCGCCGCGAGTGTCCTCAAGACGACGGTCTTCCTCAAGAACATGAACGACTTCGCGGCGATGAACGCGGTCTATGCGGAGGTGTTCGGAACCTCGCTGCCGGCCCGTTCGACCATCGAGGTGGCGCGCCTGCCGCGCGACGTGCTTGTCGAGATCGAATGCATCGCTCTTTCGGGCCAGGCGTGAGGACCGCGCCATGACCGATTGGAAGGGCGGCGTCCTGCTCCACATCCACATCGCCCCGGCCGCCTCCTACGAGATGGAGGAACTGGCCGAAGCAAACCTCGTCGCCGGGCGTGGCATCGAGGGAGATCGTTATTTCCTCGGCACGGGCACCTATTCTCCCAAGCCGGACATTCGCGAGGTCACGCTCATCGAGATCGAGGCGCTGGAGGCGCTGGCGAAAAACGATCCGCCCCTGCAACAGAGCCCGATCACGCTCGACCCGGCCGACCATCGCCGGAACCTGACGACGCGTGGCGTCCCGCTCAATCATCTGGTCGGCAAGAGATTCCGCGTGGGTGAGACGGTGCTGCGCGGCGGCCGGCTGAACTTTCCCTGCAAATATCTGGAAGAACTCCTCGGCATGCCGGTCTTCCTGCCGCTCTACAACCGCTCGGGCCTCAACTGCTCGATCGAGACCGGCGGCATCATCCGGCCGGGCGACCCCATCGAGCCGCTGGACGACTGAGCCATCATGACCGCTCGCATGATCATGAAGCTGGATGTCGCCGAGCGCGTCGACGACGCGACCGACGTCATCCTGGTTTCGCTCCGCCATCCGCGCCGGCCCGCGCTTCCCGCTTGGAAGGCCGGCGCGCATATCGACGTTCACCTGCCGGATGGGCGCATCCGGCAGTATTCGCTCTGCGGAGATCCGGCGGACCGCACGCGCTATCGCATCGCCGTCAAGCGCGAGATGGCGGGGAGGGGCGGGTCCGCCTGGATCCACGAGACCCTCGCCGTCGGCGATGCGGTCCACTGCTCCGCGCCGCGCAACAACTTCGCGCTGGCGCCGCAGGCAGGGCGCCATCTGTTCATCGCCGGGGGGATCGGCGTCACCCCGCTGGCCGCGCTCGCATACGAGGCGCTTCAGCGCGGCGACGCGTTCGAACTGCATCTGCGGGCCCGCTCGCGGCGTCACGCGCCGCTTCTGGCCGAACTGGAACGCGCCTTCGCAGGGCATCTGCACCTGCATCTCGACGATGAGGCGCCGGCGTCGCTGGATGACATCCTCGCGTGGTTCGGTGTCACGGCGGATGCCCATCTCTATTTCTGCGGACCCGCCGGGCTGAATGCCGCCATCGCTGCGGCCGCCGAGAGGCAGAGCTGGGCCGCAGAGCGCTGTCATACCGAGGTGTTCCAGCCGACGCTGGACGAGAATTTCAAGCCCGAGCCGTTCGACATCACGATTGCCTCGACCGGCCAGACCCTGCGGGTGCCTGCCGATCGCTCGGCTCTCGACATCCTGCGCGCCAATGGCTTCGTCATGCCGTCGTCCTGCGAACTGGGCGTGTGCGGCGCCTGCATCTGCGGCTATCGCGACGGCACGGTGATTCATCGCGACAGCGTGCTCAGTCTCGCCGACCGGCAGGACAAGCTCACGCCGTGCGTTTCCCGTGCCCGGGTGGGCGTCACGCTGGAACTGTAGCAGCCGCGTGGCACGACTCTTGCTTCCACTATAGTGGATATATTTCCACTATGGAGGATTTGACCGTGTCACTGTCAACGATGGATGCCGGCGCGGATGTGCCGGCCGTGCCTACCGGGTCCCTCTCGCCCGGCGAGCGCCGCAAGGTGGTCTGGTCGAGCGTGATCGGTACCACGGTCGAGTGGTACGACTTCCTCATCTATGGCACCGCCGCCGCACTGGTGTTCAACAAGCTGTTCTTTCCAAGCTTCGATCCAGTGGTGGGCACCATCGCCGCCTTCGGCTCCTATGCCGTCGGCTTTCTCGCACGCCCGCTGGGCGGCGCGGTGTTCGGCCATTTCGGCGACAAGCTGGGGCGCAAGGCCATGCTGTCGCTCACCATCATCATCATGGGGGCGGGCACGTTCCTCATCGGCTGCCTGCCCAGCTATGATCAGATCGGCATCTGGGCGCCCATCCTGCTGGTGGCGCTGCGCCTCGTGCAGGGGCTCGGAATCGGCGGCGAATGGGGCGGCGCCGTGCTGATGGTGGTGGAAAGCGTGCCGGACAACAGGCGCGGCTTCTTCGGCAGCATCGTTCAGCTCGGCTATCCTCTGGGCGTTCTCGCATCCATCGGCGTCTTCGCGATGGCGACCAAGCTTCCCGAGGCCGAGTTCCTCTCCTGGGGCTGGCGCATTCCCTTCCTCGCCAGCGCGCTCCTGGTGGTCGTCGGCCTGTTTATTCGACTGCGCCTGCACGAAACGCCGGCATTCCAGCGAGTGAAAAAGCAGAACACGGTCTCCAAGCTCCCTCTGGTGGAGATTCTGACGCGGCACCCGCGCACCTTCCTCACGGCCGTCGGCCTCAAGGTGTCCGAGATCGCCTATGTCAGCGTCGTCACCGTGTTCTCCATCTCCTATGTCACGGTGCAGCTTGGCCTGCCCCGCAGCGTCATCCTCAACGGCCTGCTCATTGCCGCCTTCATCGAACTCTTCACCATCCCGCTGTTCGGCTGGATGGCGGACCGGTTCGGCCGGCGGGTGATGTTCGTCTTCGCCTGCCTGTTCTCGATCGTGTTCGCCTTCCCGCTGTTCTGGCTGTTCGATACGGCCGATCCGACCGTCATTGCCATCACGGTTGCGATTGCGCTGAGCCTCGGACAGGGCGTCATGTTCGCCATCGGGGCGGCCTGGATGTCCGAACTCTTCGATGCCCGGCTACGCTACAGCGGCGCATCGCTCGGCTTTCAGGTCGGGGCTGCGCTGAGCGGCGGCTTCACACCCATCATCGCCGCTGCGCTTCTGGCATGGAGTGGGGCGACTTGGCCGATCTCTATCTATCTGGTCATCCTGGCTCTGATAACCTTGTGGGCAACATTCTGCGCCCCAGAGACCGCCGGTAAGAAAATCGACTGACGACACGATCGGCCCCCTCGGCCCGAATTCGGCCCGACGCCCAGGCGTCGAGCCGAACGTTCGGGTCGGCTTATTCCAGCCTGCAAGGCACGTCTAGGATACCGCGTACTGCCAGAACACCTTTTATGAGGCCTGGCGCCTCGCGATCCAGCGCTATGGCATAAACCCCTACACCGGCCGCGGTGCCATCAAGGGTCTGCTGCCGTACGGGCCACAAAATGTGCGCGACGTGCTCGCGACCCATATCCTCAAGAAGACGGGCTCCTATGAGCAGGCGAGCTACGCCAATCAGGACACCCCCGAGATGGTCGCCAAGCACTACGGGCGCTTCCTACCGCAGGACAAGGCGGCCCCTGCGGCCCAGATCCTCAACAAGGTGTGGGAGGCGGCTTAAGGGCAGAGCCGCGACGCTCATCGCGAATCTCTTCGCCGCCCGCTCTACGCGGCGCCACGCTGCCGCACGCCGTAATTTGCTTCCGCAGTGCTTCCGCGGCGAGACAGAGGCGAACCATCCCGTAAGGGCGCCTTGATAAGTTACTGATTTTGCGTTAGAAAATGGCGCACCCGGCACGATTCGAACGTGCGACCTTTGCCTTCGGAGGGCAACGCTCTATCCAGCTGAGCTACGGGTGCCCGCGGCGCGGAAGTTGCGCCGGTGCTGCGTCTTCATAGTCGAACGGCTACCCGCCGGCAACCGGGCGCGTGCGATGTCGCGCAGGGGCCGGACCAGGAATTTCGCCGGTGGCCGGGGGACACCCCGCGAGCGGCAGAACGCATGTTCCCGCCGGATGGCCGGGAGGGGGAATACGGCGCAAGCGGGCCGGGGCCGGCATGCTGGTTTGGGGCGTGATCGTGGTTATATAGGCGCATCATGACGACCACCGACGCCCCTGCACCCGCCCGCGCCTCCGTGTTCTCCGCCGACGAGGTGGAGCGCTATGCGCGCCATCTCGTGCTCGCCGAGATCGGCGGGCCGGGGCAGCAGAAGCTGAAGAAGGCCTCGATGCTGGTGGTCGGCGCGGGCGGGCTCGGCGCGCCGGCGCTGCTCTATCTCGCCGCCGCCGGCGTCGGCCGGCTGGTGGTGATCGACGACGACATCGTCTCGCTGTCGAACCTGCAGCGGCAGGTGATCCATACCACCGAGAGGATCGGCCAGCCGAAGACGGAGAGCGCCGGCGCCCTCGTCGCGGCGCTCAATCCACATGTCGTCTTCGAGGGCGTCGACGCCCGCATCACCGCCGACAACGCGATGGAACTGGTCTCCTCGGTCGACGTGGTGATCGACGGTTCCGACAATTTTTCAACGCGTTACCTCGTCTCCGACGCCTGCGCGCTGGCCGGCAGGCCGCTGGTGACGGCGGCGCTCGGGCGCTTCGACGCGACGGTGACGACGCTGCGCCCGCATGAGAAGAATGCGGACGGCACGCCCAACCCGACCTATCGCTGCCTGTTCCCCGAGCCGCCGCCGGCCGGCACCGTGCCGACCTGCGCCGAGGCGGGAATCCTCGGCGCGCTGGCCGGCGTCGCCGGCTCGCTCGTGGCGCTGGAGGCGGTCCGCGCCGTGGTCGGATTCGGCGAGGGGCTGGTCGGTCGCCTCCTGATGATCGACACCATGTCGATGCGTTTTGAGACGCTGAGCTATGGCTGGGACCCGGACAATCCGCTGACCGGCGAGAGCCCCACCATCACCGATCTGTCCGCCCACAGGCGGTGACCGAAAAGGTGACATTTCGCCCGCCACCGGTGGCATCCGGGGCGCGCGGTGACATCCACCTCACAGCATAGCGGGGAGCACGCGGTCGGGCGGGCGGTGGCCGTCCATGAAGGCCTTGATGTTGACGATCACCTTCTCGCCGGTGTCGACGCGCGCCTCGACGGTCGCCGAACCCATATGCGGGAGCAGCACCACCTTGCCGGCGCGGGCGAGCTTCAGCAGCTTCGGGCTCACTGCCGGCTCGCGCTCGAACACGTCGAGCCCGGCGCCGGCGATCTCGCCGTTCTCGATCATGCGGATCAGCGCATGTTCGTCGATCACCTCGCCGCGGGCGGTGTTGACGATATAGGCGTCGGGGCGGATCAGCTTCAGCCGCCGGGCCGAGAGCAGATGGAAGGTCGCCGGCGTGTGCGGGCAGTTGACGGACAATATGTCCATGCGCGCCAGCATCTGGTCGAGGCTGTCCCAGTAGGTCGCCTCCAGATCCTCCTCGATATGGGCGGGGAGGGGCCGGCGGTTGTGGTAGTGGATCTGCAGGCCGAAGGCCTTGGCCCGGCGGGCCACCGCCTGGCCGATGCGGCCCATGCCGATGATGCCGAGGCGCTTGCCCCAGATGCGATGCCCGAGCATCCACATGGGCGACCAGCCCGGCCAGGTGCCGTCGTCGCTGGTGATCAGCGCCGCGCCCTCGGTGAGCCGGCGCGGCACGGCGAGGATCAGCGCCATGGTCATGTCGGCGGTGTCCTCGGTGAGGACGCCGGGCGTGTTGGTGACGGTGATGCCGCGGGCATTGGCGGCGGCGACGTCGATATGGTCGACGCCGTTGCCGAAATTGGCGATCAGCTTGAGATTCGGTCCGGCGGCCTCGATCACTTTCGCGTCGATGCGGTCGCAGATGGCGGGTACCAGCACGTCGGCGGTAGCCATCGCCTCGGCGAGCTGCTCCTGCGACATCGGGACGTCGTCGACGTTCAGGCGCGCGTCGAACAGCTCGCGCATACGGGTTTCGATCTTGTCGGGCAGCCTGCGCGTCACGACCACCAGCGGCTTCTTGCGAGCCATGTTGCTCCCCGTGCAAAACCCCGTGGCGGTCAAGCTCTCGTTAACGCTGAGGCCACACACTCGCGCCATCCGGGCGACGCGTTCATTAGCAGACGGGTTCGCGAAACACAAAAATG
Source organism: Ancylobacter novellus DSM 506 (assembly GCF_000092925.1). Lineage (NCBI taxonomy): Bacteria > Pseudomonadati > Pseudomonadota > Alphaproteobacteria > Hyphomicrobiales > Xanthobacteraceae > Ancylobacter > Ancylobacter novellus. The sequence goes on from NC_014217.1 coordinate 232,318, forward strand.
CACCGGTTCGCGGTGCAGGGGCGTGCTTTCAGGATCGTGCCGGGGAATTCGGCACCGCTCCCGGTGGACGAATGGGTGATTGGACGATGGGTATGGACGGGCTTCGGGGCAGGGCGAAGCTGCGAAACTGGGCATTTGGACTGGCGGCGGGCCTCTTGGTAGCGGGCCTGGCGGCGGGCACTCTGGGCCATGCGCAGGAGGAGCCCGCATCGGGCGAATCTCCGGGCGCTTCCTCGGGCGCTTCTTCGGGTGATTCCTCCGGCGAGGCGCCGGGCGCGGCGAACGGCCCCACCGGGCGCGCCAGCGGCCTGCCGGTGCCGCGATTCGTCAGCCTCAAGGCCGACAAGGTGAATGTGCGCTCCGGCCCGACGCGGGACCATGCGGTCGCCTGGGTGTTCACCCGCGCCGGCCTGCCGGTGGAGATCACCGCCGAATTCGAGACCTGGCGGCGCATCCGCGATTCGGACGGCGCCGAGGGCTGGGTCTACCATTCCATGCTGTCGGGCCGCCGCACCGCGCTGGTGAGCCCCTGGAAGGCCGGCGAGCCGACCCCGCTCTATGCCGACCCGGACAAGTCCTCCGCGGTGAAGGCGAAGCTGGAGCCCGGCGTGCTCGGCAAGGTCGAGCATTGCGACGGCAAATGGTGCCGCTTCTTCGAAAACGGCTTCGACGGCTTCGTCGCCCAGGAGCGCCTGTGGGGCGTCTATCCCGGCGAGAAGATCGAGTAGGCGCCGTCAGGCCGCCGCCGGACGGGCGGCGATATAGCGGCGCTCCTGCGTGACGCCGCCATAGCCATAGGCGTCGCCGCGCGCCTCCACCACATGCACATAGCTTTCCGCGTGCAAGGGACCGAGCAGCGCGGCGAAGGCCTCGAAGCACGCGGCGACGAAGGCCGCCTTCTCATCCTTGGTGTTGGTGCCCTCCGTCACCCTTATGTCGAGCCAGAACGCCGCGAGCCGTGCCTCCGCGAGGCTGCGCCCGCCGCAGAACCAGCATGACGGATCGGCGCGCTCGACCAGCACGGCAGTGACCGCCGGGTCCTTGCCGAGCCATTCCTCGGCGAGCTGCGCGGCGCGGCCGGCGAGCGCCGCCTCCATGCGCGGGGTGGGTGAAGGCGACGAGAACTTGATCTGAATCATCGGCATGGCACGTCTCCCTGACTGGTGCGGAGGGAGTCGTAACGCAGGCCATATCATGTGATAATGCTATCATGACGGATATCAGTGATATGGTTTTGTTATGACCGATCGACCACTCGATCTCGAACTCGTGCGTGCCTTCGTCCATGTGGCCGAACTCTCGAGCTTCACTCGCGCGGCCGAGGCGTTGGGCAGCACCCAGGCCGGGGTGAGCCTCCGGCTGCGCAAGCTGGAGGATCGCCTGGGCCGCACGCTGCTGGAACGCACGCCGCGCCTTGTGCGCCTCACCCCCGACGGTGCCCAGTTTCTGGAGCGTGCTCGCCGGCTGCTGGCGGCCGACCGCGACGCCCGCCTCTGGGGCGCACCATCCGTGCAGCGGCTGCGGCTTGGAATCAGCGACCACACCACGGGTGACACGCTTCCGGGTCTGCTGAGCCGTCTGGCGGCAGTCAGCCCCGAGGTCGTGTTCGACATCCGCATGGGCTTTTCGCGGGTCCTGCTCGACGCGTTCGATGCCGGCGAGCTCGATGCGATTGTGGTGCGGCGCGAGGGCGACCGGCGGGCAGGGGAGATGGTGCGGCAGGACCGCTATGGCTGGTTCGCGGCCGGCGAGGCGCGCAGGGGCTCCGCACCCCTGCCGCTGGCGCTTCTGGCGGCGCCCTGCGGCGTGCGGGCGGCGGCGACCGGCGCGCTGGATGCTGCCGGCATCGCTTGGCGCGAGGCGTTTACCGGCGGCAGCGTGTCTTCCGTCGCCGCCGCGGTGGCGGCGGGACTGGCCGTGGCGCCAATGGCCGCCCATCTCGCTCCCGCCGGCAGCGTCGATGTGGGGCCGGCGCTAGGGCTGCCCGCCTTGCCTTCGGCCAAGGTGATGCTGATCGCCCGCGCCGCGGACGCGCCGACGAGAGCCGCGTTGTGCGAACTCGCCGCCTTCCTTCGGGCCGGCTGACACGGCGAGTGGTCGACCGCGACGGATCGGCCGAGCGCAACAAAAAGGCCGGTCGCAGGACCGGCCTTTCGGATTTCCGGGATGTGCCGAAGCTCGGCTGTGCCGGAGGCTCAGCTGCGGCGCTTGGGACGCAGGCGCACCACCACGTCGATGCGGGCGACCTCGAAGCCTTCCGGCGGCTCGGGAATGCGCTCGACCTCGACCGCCGCGCTCGGGATGTCGACGAGGTTGTTCTCGCCCTCGAGGAAGAAGTGGTGGTGGTCCGAGGGGTTGGTGTCGAAATAGGTCTTCGAGCCGTCCACCGCGAGCTCGCGCAGCAGGCCCACCTCGGTGAACTGGTGCAGCGTGTTGTAGACGGTGGCGAGCGAGACCGGGAAGCGCGCCTTGATCGCCTCCTCATGCAGGATTTCCGCCGAGACGTGGCGGTCGCCCTTGGCGAAGAGCAGCCAGCCGAGCGCGAGGCGCTGGCGGGTGGGGCGCAGGCCGACGTCGCGCAGCATGTGGCGCACGTCGTGGAACGGGCAGCCGGTACGGGCGGCGGAACTGTCGCGCAGCCGGGCTACCGGCAGCACAGGTTCCTCCTCGACGACCACGCGGGAAATCGCGACGTTATGGGGGCGGAAGCCTTCGTTCATCTCGTATTCCGGACCATCGTAGACCGGGCAACCCACGGGCCTTGCGGCTCCGGCGAAGCCGGTCTGCAATAAGTGATGCACCGCGCCGGACCGAGGTTTTGCACCCCAAGCGTCTTCCGCACGTTGCGTTTTTCGTCTGGCATTATATCTGCACGCCGAAGGTCGGGGCAATATCGGCGCCGATAATCGTAACGGTTCCAATGTAGGGTGCGGTCCGCCGTGCCGGAAGGGGATGCCGGCGAAGGATTCGGCGACTGTCACGGTACTGACATTCGCAGTGTCGCAGGGGCAGGTTCAGTGGCTTTGAGTGCGCAGGACGCTGTGATAGGAAGCCCTACGATCGGTGGCCCGTCGGGGGAACGGGCCGGCGACTTGCGTCGCGCATCCTGCGGCGGGGGCCGCTCAAAGGAAAGAAAGTTACGAGCGTGAGTGACACCGGCACGATGGTCGAGCGCCAGACGAGCTTCAACTACGAGGAACTGCTCGCCTGCGGGCGCGGTGAGCTTTTCGGACCGGGCAATGCGCAGCTTCCCGCGCCGCCGATGCTGATGTTCGACCGCATCACCGAGATCTCGGACGATGGCGGGCCGAATGGCAAGGGCCATGTGCGCGCCGAGCTCGACGTCAAGCCCGACCTCTGGTTCTTCGCCTGCCACTTCCTCGGCGATCCCGTCATGCCGGGCTGCCTCGGCCTCGACGCCATGTGGCAGCTGGTCGGCTTCCACCTCGGCTGGCTCGGCGCGCCGGGCCGCGGGCGGGCGCTCGGCGCCGGCGAGATCAAGTTCTCCGGCCAGGTCCTGCCGACCGTCAGGAAGGTGGTCTACGGTATCGACTTCAAGCGCGTGATGCGCTCCAAGCTGGTGCTCGGCATCGCCGATGGCTGGCTGGAGGCCGACGGCGAAGTGATCTACCGCGCGAGCGACCTCAAGGTCGGTCTGTTCCAGACGGCCTGACGGCCGGCTCAAGCGGGGCGCCATGGCGCCCTTCTCGCGTGATTGGAAGGAAAGGAAGCCTATGCGCCGCGTTGTCGTAACCGGAATGGGCATCGTCTCGTCGATCGGCAATTCCACCCAGGAAGTCCTGGCCTCGCTGCGCGAAGGCAAGAGCGGCATCGTCCGCGCCGACAGCTATGCCGAGCTCGGATTCCGCAGCCAGGTGCACGGCGCGCCGCAGCTCGACGCCAGCGCCATCGTCGACCGCCGCGCCATGCGCTTCCACGGCGGCGGCACCGCGTGGAACCATGTCGCCATGGACCAGGCGATCCGCGACGCCGGGCTGGAAGAGAACGAGATCTCCAACGAGCGCACCGGCATCGTCATGGGCTCGGGCGGCACCTCGACCCGCACCATCGTCGAGGCCGCCGACATCACCCGCAAGAACAACAGCCCCAAGCGCGTCGGCCCCTTCGCGGTGCCGAAGGCGATGGGCTCGACCGCCTCGGCGACGCTGTCGACCTGGTTCAAGATCAAGGGCATCAACCATTCGATCTCGGCCGCCTGCGCCACCACCAATATCTGCATCGGCAGCGCCGCCGAGCAGATCCAGTGGGGCAAGCAGGACATCGTCTTTGCCGGCGGCTGCGAGGACCTCGACTGGACGCTCTCCTGCCTGTTCGACGCCATGGGGGCGATGTCCTCCGACTATAACGACACGCCGGCGGTGGCCTCGCGGCCCTATGACAAGAACCGCGACGGCTTCGTCATCTCCGGCGGCGCCGGCGTGCTGGTGCTCGAAGAGCTGGAGCACGCCAAGGCGCGCGGCGCCCGCATCTATGCCGAGATCATCGGCTACGGCTCGACCTCGGACGGCGCCGACATGGTCGCCCCCTCCGGCGAGGGCGCGGCGCGGGCCATGCAGCTCGCCATGAAGGGCGTGAAGGGCGGCATCGACTACATCAACCCGCACGCCACCTCGACGCCGATCGGCGATCTCAAGGAGATCGAGGCGATCCGTGCCGTGTTCGGCGCTCACGCGCCGCCGATCTCGGCCACCAAGTCGCTGACCGGCCACTCGCAGGGCGCCACCGGCGTGCACGAGGCGATCTACTCGATCCTGATGATGCAGAACGGCTTCATCGCCGCGAGCGCGCATATCGACGAGCTCGACCCGGCCTTCGCCGACATGCCGATCGTGCGCGAGCGGGTGGACAATGCCCGGCTCGAGCGCGTGCTCTCCAACGGCTTCGGCTTCGGCGGAGCCAATGCGGTGCTGGTGTTCCAGCATCCCGATGCATGACCGGGACGGCGGCGCGGAAGGAACAGTCGGCATGGGCCTGATGCAGGGCAACCTGATGAACGGCAAGCGCGGCCTCATCATGGGGGTCGCGAACGATCACTCCATCGCCTGGGGCATCGCCAAGACGCTGGCGGCTCAAGGAGCCGAGCTCGCCTTCACCTATCAGGGCGAGGCGCTGGGCCGGCGCGTGCGACCGCTCGCCGAGAGCCTGGGCAGCGACACGCTGATCTCCTGCGACGTCGAGGACCTCGATTCGGTCGACGCGGTGTTCGCGGCGCTGAAGGAGAAGTGGGGCAGCATCGACTTTCTCGTCCATGCCATCGGCTTCTCCGACAAGAACGAATTGAAGGGCCGCTATGCGGACACCACGCGGGCGAACTTCACCCGCACCATGGTGATCTCCTGCTTCTCCTTCACCGAGCTCGCCAAGCGCGCGGCGGCGATCATGCCTAATGGCGGCTCGGTCATCACCCTCACCTATGGCGGCTCGACCCGGGTGATGCCCAACTACAACGTGATGGGCGTCGCCAAGGCGGCGCTGGAGGCGAGCGTGCGCTACCTCGCCGCCGATTACGGCCCGCAGGGCATCCGCGTGAACGCCATCTCCGCCGGCCCGATCCGCACGCTGGCGGGCGCCGGCATCGCCGATGCGCGGCTGATGTTCAACTACCAGAAGCGCAACGCGCCGCTGCGCCGCACCGTGACCATCGACGAGGTGGGCGGCTCGGCGCTGTACCTGCTCTCGGACCTGTCGTCGGGCGTGACCGGCGAGGTCCATTTCGTCGATTCCGGCTACAACATCATCTCCATGCCGCATCCCGACGCGCTGAAGACGATCGAGGACGCCGAGGAGCGCGCCGCCGGCGAGGTCGCGGCGGAGTAGGGGCGCGCCGGCTGCCGCTGGAGCGCGCTCTAGCGGCCGAGCGTGTCCTTGTGGATGCGGCCGTCCTTCATGATGACCAGGAACTTCGCTTCCGGGTCGGCCATCAGCGACAGGTCCTCCAGCGGATTGCCGTCGACCAGGATCATGTCGGCGAAGGCGCCTTCCCTGAGCACGCCGAGCGTGCCGGGATAGGGGTTGCGCGGCCCCGACAGCGTCAGCAGCTCGGCATTGGTCGCCGTCGCCATCGTCAGCGCCTCCGCGGCGCTGTACCACTCGGCGAGATGGGTCAGCATGGTGCCCTGCCGCCGCGCCAGCACGGCCGAGAACAGCAGGTCCGAGCCGAAGGCGGTCTTGATGCCGTGCTTCTTCGCCAGCGGATAGACGGTCCGGGTGGCGGCGAACACCTGCAGCATCCGCTCGCGGCTCGGGCCCGTGAGCGGGGTCGCATCCTCGGCGCTGAGGAAGGGCTGGGTGCTGAGCCAGATGCCCTTCTCGGCCATCTGCGCTGCGATCTCCTCGTCCATCAGGTGGCCGTGCTCGATGCAGGTGACGCCGGCATCGAGCGAGCGCCGGATGGTCTGCGGCGCGTAGGCGTGGCTGGCGACATAGGTGTTCCAGTCGCCGGCCGCCTGCACCGCCGCGCGCATCTCGCTTTCCGTGAAGGTCGAGGCGTCGAGCGGGCTGCGCGGCGAGGACACGCCGCCGCCGCCCACCATCTTGATCTGCGAGGCGCCCTGCAGGAGCTGTTCGCGCACCCGCAGCAGCACCTCGGCCTCGCCATCGGCGATGGCGTTGGCGCCGGACTGCTCGGTGGCGCCGGGCGTGCCGGCGGCGCGCGGCAATTCGCTGGTCGGGCGCAGGTCGGCATGGCCGCCGGTGGCGGTGATCATGGCGCCGCAAGGATAGATGCGCGGGCCGGCGATCAGGCCCTCGTCGATGGCCTGCTTGAGCGCGAAGGACGGCCCTCCGAGGTCGCGGATGGTGGTGAAGCCGCGCATCAGGGTGCGCTCGGCCTCGGCCGCGGCGGCGAGGAAGATGTAGCCGATGTCGGCGGTGGCGATCACATGGATCGGCAGCGCGGCGAACATCGCATGCCAGTGCATGTCGATCAGGCCGGGCATCAGCACCCGGCCGCCGCCGTCGATCACCTGCGCGCCTTCCGGCGCGGCCGGCGTGCCGGACGCGATCGCCTTGACGATCTTGTCCTCGACGAGCAGCGAGACGCCCTCGCGCAGCGTGCCCGAGGTGCCGTCGAACAGCCGGACATTGGTGAAGAGCACCCGGTTCGGTCCCGCCTGCGCCCGCGCCGGCCCGGGCACGCCGAGCGAGGCCGCGGCCAGCGAGGCCGCCATGCCGGCGACGAAACCGCGCCGCGACAGGCCGGCGCCGAGCCGCCGGCTCAGCGCACCGATTTCCGGCCGGTGGCACAGGCAGCCGGCGTGATCGAGCGGCGCCGCCGTCGCGTCGATGCAGGTGAAGGATGCGGGGGTGGGCGGGGAGCGGGAGAACATGAGGCTCGTCTCCGATACGCGCCGCGGTGCTGTCGCGACGACCAGCACCCTACGCGGGGACGGCGCATGCGCAACCCGCGAGCCGGCGCCCTCTCCCCGTCGGACCTGTTCTCGGACGTAAGCCGTCCTTCTTTCGCCGGGTGACAGCACCTTCAACCGCCCTCATGGCCGGGTTTGACCCGGCCACCCAGTGACCGGGAGCGCCCGGTCCTCCTGGGTCCCCGGGTCAAGCCCGGGGATGAGGGCGATATGGGGGAACCGTCATGCCCCGCCTTGTGCCGGGCTTCCACGTCTTCGGACCGCGAGGAAGTCGTGGATGGCCGGGCCGGGCCCGGCCTCACCGCCAGCACCCTCATCCTGAGGTGCGAGCGTCAGCGAGCCTCGAAGGATGGTCGCTCAAGGGCGCCCGGACGAGCATCCTTCGAGGCCCGGCGAAACGCCGGGCACCTCAGGATGAGGTCGTCTGCTTTCACACTGATTCCGGGCACGGCTCGGGATCCCGGCTCTCCGCTACGCTCCGGCCGGGATGACGACGGGGAGCGTTGCCGGCCTTGTGCCGGCACCTCAGGGTCTGGCTCGTAATTCGCGACCGGGATGCTTGGAAGTTCGTCATGGCCGGGCTCGGCCCGGCCATCCACGACTTCGTCCAGATCGGCGCCCGAAAAGTCGTGGATCCCCGGGCCTAGCCCGGGGATGACGGTCCAATGGCTGCACCCGCCACGCCAAAAGCACTACGGGTCAGGCTCTCAGGATGAGGTCGCCTGTTTTCACGGTGATTCCGGGCACGGTTCGCGATCCCGGATCGGCCTGTCGGCCGTCCGGGATGACGACGGGGCCTCGGAGCTCACGCCCGCAACGCAATCCGGTAGGGGTGCGCGGGGTAGACGCCGAGGATGCGCACTTCCTTGGAGAAGAAGGACAGTTCCTCCAGGGCCAGCTTGAGCGCGCGGTCGTCCGGGTGGCCGTCGACGTCGGCGTAGAACTGGGTGGCGAAGAACTCGCCGTCGAGCTGATAGGATTCCAGCTTGGTCATGTTCACGCCGTTGGTGGCGAAGCCGCCCAGAGCCTTGTAGAGCGCCGCCGGCACGTTGCGCACGCGGAAGACGAAGGTGGTCACGGTCGGGCCGTTATTGGCCGGCGCCCATTCGCCTTCCTTCGCCAGGATGACGAAGCGCGTGGTGTTGTGCGCCTCGTCCTCGATGTTCTCGGCGATGATGTCGAGCCCGTAGATCTCCGCCGCGAGGCGCGAGGCCACCGCCGCGCGGGTCGGGTCGCCCGCTTCGGCGACGAGACGGGCGGCGCCGGCGGTGTCGGCGTCGACGATCGGCTTGAGGCCGAGCTTGCGGATGATGTTGCGGCACTGGCCGAGCGCCATGACGTGGCTCTCCACCGTCTTCACCGTGGCAAGCGTCGCGCCCTTCACCGCCATGAGCTGGTGCGACAGCGGCAGGAAGAACTCGCCGACGATGGTCAGCCCCGAGGTCGGCATCAGATGGTGGATGTCCGCCACGCGGCCGGCGACCGAGTTCTCGATCGGGATCATGCCGAGATCGGCCTCGCCGTTCTGCAGCGCCGCGAAGGCGTCCTCGAAGGTCGGGCAGGGCACCGCCTCATGGTCGGGATAGACCTCGCGGCAGGCGATGTGCGAATTCGCCCCCGGCTCGCCCTGGAAAACGATGCGGCGGGTGGTCATGACGGCTTCCTCACTTGGCGGTCTTGGCTTCGCGCGCCAGAAGCTCCCGCGCGCGTTCGAGGTCTTCCGGCGTGTCGACGCCGAGCGGCACGGTGTCGACGATGGCGACGTCGATGCGCATGCCGGCTTCCAGCGCGCGCAGCTGTTCCAGCTTCTCGCGGCTCTCCAGCGGCGAGGGCGGCAGGGCGACGAAGCGCTCCAGCGCGGCGCGGCGATAGGCGTAGAGGCCGATATGGTGGAACAGCGGCCCCTCGCCATAGGGGGCAGTGGCGCGGGTGAAATAGAGCGCGCGCAGGCGCGAGGGCGAGAGCGGGCTGCCGACCGCCTTCACCACGTTCGGGTTGGTGCGCTCGGCCTCGACCGTGATCTGCGCCGCCAGCGTGCCGATGTCGACGGCCGGATCGTCGAGCAGGTCGACGGCGGAGCGGATCAGCGCCGGATCGATGGTCGGCAGGTCGCCCTGCACGTTGACGATGCGGCTCACCCGGCGCTCCGGGTCGACATGGCCGAGTGCCTCGAAGATTCGGTCCGAGCCCGTGGTGTGGTCGGCGCGGGTCATGACGACGGCGAATCCGGCGTTTTCCACCGCCTTGCGCACGCCTTCATCGTCGGTGGCGACGACGACGCGGCCGATATTGGCCGCGGCGGAACGCCGCGCCACCTCGACGATCATCGGCCGGCCGCCGAGATCGGCGAGCGGCTTTCCCGGCAGCCGCGTGGAAGCCATGCGGGCTGGAATAAGAATAAGTGTGTCCTGGGAGGACATTTCCCGGCCTTACCAATGCTCTCGCGTGCCCGCCGACGCCTCATCAGAGTGGCGAAACGTAGCACCGCGGCGCGCTTATACGGGTTGCACGCCAACCGTCAAAATGATTAGTTCCGCCCGCCATTGGCGGCCGATATAGCCGGCTGTTACATTGCGCGCGGGACGTTGGCGGGCCAGCCGGATGGCCGCCGCGCCGGGTGAGGGAGCGAATATTTCGATGGACGGCTTCGAGCTGAACAAGATTGCTGGTGCGGTGCTGGGCGTGCTGACCTTCACGGTCGGCCTGAACGTGTTCTCCGACATCCTGTTCACCACCCACGCCCCGGAGAAGCCCGGCTTCGAGATCGCCGTGCAGGAGGCTTCCTCCGGCTCCGCTCAGGCTGCCGCTCCCGCCGATGTGCCGATCGCCCAGCTGCTCGCCACCGCCAGCGTCGAGAAGGGCGCCGCGCAGGCCAAGAAGTGCGCCGCCTGCCACAATTTCCAGGAGGGCGCCGGCGCCAAGGTCGGTCCCGACCTCTATGCCGTCGTCGGCCGTGCGGTCGCCAGCGCGCCGGGCTTCGCCTATTCCGCGGCGATGAAGGCGCATGGCGGCGAGTGGACCTTCGAGCAGCTCAACAATTTCATCAAGAACCCGAAGGCGGACATTCCCGGCACGGCCATGGGCTTTGCCGGCATCGCCAAGGAGAGCGAGCGCGCCGACCTGCTGGTCTACCTGAACACGCTCTCGCACAACCCGCTGCCGCTGCCCAAGCCCGAAGAGGCCGCGCCCGCCGCTGCCCCGGCCGCCGCTCCTGCGGGCGAGAAGCCGGCCGAACCGGCTCCCGCGGCTCCGGCTCCCGCCGCTCCTGCCCATCCTTGATCGGAAGCGCGCGAAAGCGCGCTTCTTTCACGTTTCCGTCAGGCCGGTGGCGCTTCGCGCCCCGGCCTTATTCTTTTCGGAACGTTACCGTTCATAATCGCCGCGAAGGACGGCGCGTCCGGTAGTCTGGCACGGACGCGGCGCCACGACGTATTGCGCGTGAAAGGGATTTGCATGCCGAGCTTGCTTCGCCGCCTCGATCTTGCCTCTCGCGGCCTTCCGGCGCTCAGCGCCGCGCTTCTCGCCTTCGGCCTGCTCGCCGGGCCGGTGGCGGCACAGGAGGGCGCGGCACCCGGCGCCGCGCAGGGCGCCGCGGGTGAATGGCGGCACGGCCTCTCCCTGCTCGGCACGCCGAAATACCCCGCCGACTTCAAGCATTTCGACTATGTGAACCCGGACGCGCCCAAGGCCGGCCTGCTGCGCCTCTCGGTCGACGGCACCTTCGATTCGCTCAACGACATCATCCCGCGCGGCACGCCGGCGTCGGGGCTGCAGCTGATCTACGACACGCTGATGAGCCCGGCCTATGACGAGGTGGCGACCGAATACGGCCTGCTGGCGGAGAGCGTGCGCTACCCCGCCGACTTCTCCACCGTCACCTATCGCCTGCGCCCCGAAGCGAAGTGGCATGACGGCCAGCCGGTGACGGCCGAGGACGTGGTGTGGTCCTTCGAGCAGCTGACCAAGAACAACCCGCGCCAGGCCTATTACTACAGCCATGTGAAGAAGGCCGAGGTGACCGGCGAGCGCGAGGTGACCTTCACCTTCGACCAGGCGGGCAATCGCGAATTGCCGCAGATCGTCGGCCAGATCCGCGTCATGCCCAAGCACTGGTGGACGGGCAAGGACGCCAGCGGCAAGCAACGCGACATCAGCCAGGGCACGCTGGAAGTGCCGCTCGGCTCCGGCCCCTACAAGGTCAAGCAGGTGGTGCCGGGCCGCTCCATCTCCTTCGAGCGGGTGCCGGACTATTGGGGAGCGGGCCTGCCGGTGAACATCGGCACCAACAACTTCGCCGAGCAGCGCTACGAGTATTTCCGCGACAACGTCGTGGAGCTCGAAGCCTTCAAGGGCGACCAGTACGATTTCCGCGTCGAGACCTCGGCCAAGGACTGGGCCACCGCCTACGACTTCCCGGCGGTGAAGCAGGGCAAGGTGATCCTCGAGGAGTTCCCCGACCGCGCCTCCGGCTCCATGCAGGCCTTCATCCCGAACCTGCGCCGGACGAAGTTCCAGGACCAGCGGGTGCGCCGGGCGCTGAACTACGCGCTCGACTTCGACGGCATGAACCGCACGCTGTTCTTCGGCCAGTACAAGCGCACCTCCAGCTATTTCCAGAACACCGAGCTCGCCTCCTCCGGCCTGCCGACCGGGCTGGAGCTGGAAATCCTCAACAGCGTGAAGGACAAGGTGCCGCCGAGCGTGTTCACCACGCCCTATGCCAACCCGCCGGACGGCGGCGAGGACGTGCGCCGCGCCAATCTGCGCGAGGCGGCGAAGCTGCTGCGCGAGGCCGGCTACCAGGTGAAGGGCGGCAAGCTGGTGGACCCGCAGGGCCAGCCCTTCACCATCGAGATCCTGCTGGCGAGCCCGGCCTTCGAGCGCGTCGCGCTGTTCTACAAGCCGACGCTGGAGCGGCTCGGCATCACCGTGAACATCCGCCAGGTCGACGTCTCGCAATATATCAACCGCATCCGCGCCCGCGACTTCGACATGATCGTCACCGGCTGGGGCCAGTCGCTCTCGCCCGGCAACGAGCAGCGCGACTTCTGGGGCTCGGCCGCCGCCGACCGCGAGGGATCGAGCAATTATGCCGGCATCAAGGATTCCGGCATCGACGCGCTGATCGAGCGGGTGATCTACGCCAAGGACCGCGCCGAGCTGGTCGCCGCCACCCATGCGCTCGACCGCGTGCTGCTGGCCCATGACTACGTGGTGCCGACCTGGAACTACCCCAACACGCGCACCGCGCGCTGGAACCGCTTCGGCCGGCCGGACAAGCTGCCGGAATATTCCTTCGGCTTCCCCGACATCTGGTGGTGGGACGCCCAGAAGGCGGCGCAGACCGGGGGCACGCAGTGAGGCGGCCGATGGGGATCATCGCCTGCGTGCTTCGAGGCCCGGGCGTTGCCCGGGCACCTCAGCATGAGGGAGGTCGGATATGAGGCGACTGCCGCTGGGGATCCTTCCTCATCCTGAGGAGGTCGCTGAAGGCGGCCGTCTCGAAGGACGCAGTCGGTCGATGCAGGGGGGCGTCTCCCGCCGCGCGCTGCTCACCCTCACCACTGCCGCCGGTGCGGCGCTCGCTTTCCCGCGCGGCGCCTTCGCGCAGGAGGCGGCCCCGCCTCCAGCCGCCGGCGCCAATGGCGAGCGGCACGGGCTCTCGGCCTTCGGCGATCTGAAATACCCCGCCGACTTCAAGCATTTCGCCTATGTCGACCCCAATGCCGTCAAGGGCGGCACCTTCTCGCAGGTCGGGCCGACCGCCGCCTTCAACCAGTCCTTCCAGACCTTCAACTCGCTCAACGGCTACATCCTCAAGGGCGACGGCGCGCAGGGCATCGCCCTCATCTTCGATCCGCTGATGGTGCGCGCGCTCGACGAGCCGGACGCGATCTACGGCCTCGTGGCCAAGAGCGTCACCGTCTCGCCCGACGGCACGGTCTACCGCTTCCGCCTGCGCCCCGAGGCGCGCTTCCATGACGGCTCCAAGCTCACCGCGCACGACGTCGCCTTCTCGCTCAACATATTGAAGGAGAAGGGCCACCCGATCATCGGCCAGAGCCTGCGCGACATGGAGGCGGCCGAGGCCGACGGCGACGAGTTCGCCGTGGTCCGCTTCAAGCCGGAACGGGCGCGCGACGTGCCGCTGCTGGCCGCCTCGCTGCCGATCTTCTCGCGCGCCTATTACGGCAAGAAGCCCTTCGACGAGAGCACGCTGGAGCCGCCGCTCGGCTCCGGCCCCTACAAGGTCGGGCGCTTCGAGCCCGGCCGCTTCATCGAATATGAGCGCGTCGCCGATTATTGGGGTTCGGGCCTGCCGGTGAATGTCGGCACCGCCAATTTCGACGTGCAGCGCTACGAATATTTCCGCGACCGCGAGGTCGGCTTCGAGGCGTTCAAGGCGCGCGCCTATCTGTTCCGGCAGGAGTTCACCGCCCGCACCTGGGCGACCGGCTACAATTTCCCGGCGCTGAAGGACGGGCGGGTGAAGCAGGAGATCCTGCCCGACCACACGCCCTCCGGCGCGCAGGGCTGGTTCCTCAACCTGCGCCGGCCGCAATTTTCCGATCCGCGGGTGCGCGAGGCGCTGTCCTACGCCTTCGACTTCGAGTGGACCAACAAGAACCTGATGTTCGACGCCTATAAGCGCACGACCTCGTTCTTCGAGAACTCGGACCTGAAGGCGGAAGGGCCGGCCGGCCCCGACGAACTGGCGCTGATCGCGGCGCTCGGCGACAGGATCACGCCGGAGGAGGTCGCGGTGCTCAAGGCTCCGCCCTGGCTGCCGCCGGTCTCCGACGGCTCGGGACAGGACCGCGCGCTGCTGCGCAAGGGCGCGCAATTGCTGCGCGAGGCGGGCTGGGTGATCAAGGACGGCCGCCTGACCAATGCCGAGGGCAAGACCTTCACCATCGAGTTCCTCGACGACGAGAACGGGCTGGAGCGCCACACCTCGCCCTTCATCAAGAACCTCAAGCTGCTCGGCATCGAGGCCAATTTCCGCCTCGTCGACCCGCCGCAATATCAGCGCCGGCTGAACGACTTCGATTTCGACACCACGGTGCGGCGCTACTCGATGTCCACCGTGCCGGGCGACTCGCTGCGCAACTATTTCGGCTCGCGGGCGGCGAAGATACCGGGCTCGAATAATTTGTCCGGCATCTCCGACCCGCTGGTCGATTTGCTGATCGAGAAGGTGATCGCCGCCGCGACGCGGGACGAACTGCGCACCGCCTGCCGGGTCCTGGATCGCCGGCTGCGGGCCGGGCGCTACTGGGTGCCGCAATGGTATTCGGCCGAGTTCCGCATCGCCTATTGGGACGAGTTCGCCTGGCCCAGCGTGCCGCGCCCCGACTATGACCGCGCCATCCCGACGATCTGGTCGGCGCGGGGGCGGTCGGCGGGGTGATGAGCCGTCGCATGCAGAGCACCGTCATCCTGAGGTGCGAGCGAAGCGAGCCTCGAAGGATGGTCGTTGCAGTGCGCCCGGATCCCCATCCTTCGAGGCCGGCCAGCGGCCGGCACCTCAGGATGACGGTGATCGTGGGAATCGGCCGCGGCGGCCCCGACCTCGAACAACCTCGCATGAACGGACGTTAAGTTGACGCGGGTGCGCCCGCCCTCCACCCTGAGCGCCGGTTGCCGAGAACCGGCGAAGGAAGCCCGAAACGCATGCTCGCCTATATCGTCCGACGCCTCGCGCTGATGGTGCCGACCGTCATCGGCATCATGCTGATCTCCTTTGCCGTGGTGCAGTTCGCTCCTGGCGGCCCGGTGGAGAAGGTGATCGCCGAACTGACCGGGCAGGGCGCCTCCGCCACCTCGCGCATCACCGGCGGCGGCGGCGATTTCGGCGGCATGCAGCAGAACGCCCCGGCGGGCGATCCGGTCTCCTCGAAATATCGCGGCGCGCAGGGGTTGGACCCCGCCTTCATCAAGCAGCTGGAGAAGCAGTTCGGCTTCGACAAGCCGGCCTATGAGCGCTTCGGCAAGATGCTGTGGGACTATGCCCGCTTCGACTTCGGCCGCTCCTATTTCCGCGACATCTCGGTCATCGACCTGATCGCCGAGAAGATGCCGGTGTCGATCTCGCTCGGCCTGTGGATGACGCTGATCACCTACGCCATCTCCATTCCGCTGGGCATCGCCAAGGCGGTGCGCGACGGCTCGCGCTTCGACGTGTGGACCTCGGCGGTGATCATCGTCGGCTACGCCATACCGAGCTTCCTCTTCGCCATCCTGCTGATCATCCTGTTCGCCGGCGGCTCGTTCTTCTCCTGGTTCCCCTTGCGCGGGCTCACCTCCGACAATTGGGACCAGCTCTCGCTGGGCGCGAAGATCCTCGACTATTTCTGGCACCTCGCGCTGCCCATCACCTCCATGGTGCTCGGCGCCTTCGCCACCATGGCGCTGCTGACCAAGAACTCGTTCCTCGACGAGATCCGCAAGCAATACGTCATCACCGCGCGGATGAAGGGGCTTTCGGAGCGCGCGGTGCTCTACCGCCACGTCTTCCGCAACGCCATGCTGATCATCATCGCCGGCTTTCCCGGGGCGTTCGTCGCCGCCTTCTTCTCCGGCTCGCTGCTGATCGAGACCATCTTCTCGCTCGACGGGCTCGGCCTGCTCGGCTTCGAGAGCGTGCTCAACCGCGACTATCCGGTGGTGTTCGCCAACCTCTACATCTTCTCGCTGGTCGGGCTGCTCATCAACCTGCTCTCCGACCTCACCTATACCTGGGTCGATCCGCGCATCGACTTCGAGACGCGGGACGTCTGAGATGGACGCCGCGAACACCACGCTGCCGTCGACCGCGCCGACGGGTGCGTCCGCCACGCCGGCGGAGACGCCGCGCCGCTCGCGCCTGTCGCCGCTCAACCAGCGCCGCCTCGCCAATTTCCGCCGCAACCGGCGCGGCTGGTGGAGCTTCTGGATCTTCTCGGTCCTGTTCGTGCTCAGTCTGGGCGCCGAGTTCATCGCCAACGACAAGCCGTTCCTGGTCGAATACGACAACGCCTATTATTTCCCCGGCCTCGTCGCCTACCCCGAGACCACCTTCGGCGGCGACTTCGAGACCGAGGCGGACTACCGCGACCCTTACTTGCAGAAGCTGATTTCCGAGAAGGGCGGCTGGATGGTCTGGCCGCCGATCCGCTACTCCTATTCGACGCATAATCTCGACCTGCCGACGCCCGCGCCCTCGCCGCCGACCTGGATGCTGACCGAGGCGCAGTGCGCGCCGGTGGTGGAGAAGCTGGGCCGCACCGGCGGCTGCGACGCGCTGGAATGGAACTGGCTCGGCACCGACGACCAGGGCCGCGACGTGCTGGCGCGGCTGATCTACGGCTTCCGCCTCTCGGTGCTGTTCGGCCTGATCCTCACGATCATCTCCTCGATCATCGGCGTGGCGGCGGGCGCGGTGCAGGGCTATTTCGGCGGCTGGACCGACCTGATCTTCCAGCGCTTCATCGAGATATGGACCTCGATCCCGGCGCTGTACCTGCTGCTGATCATCTCCTCGATCCTGGCACCGGGTTTCTGGGTGCTGCTCGGCATATTGCTGCTGTTCTCCTGGGTCTCGCTGGTCGGGCTGGTGCGCGCCGAGTTCCTGCGCGCCCGCAACTTCGAATATGTGCAGGCCGCGCGGGCGCTGGGCGTGTCGAACCTCACCATCATGTGGCGGCACATGCTGCCCAACGCGATGGTGGCCACGCTGACCATGCTGCCCTTCATCGTGTCGTCCTCGGTGATGACGCTGACGGCCCTCGACTTCCTCGGCTTCGGCCTGCCGCCCGGCTCGCCCTCGCTCGGCGAATTGCTGGCGCAGGGCAAGTCCAACGTGCAGGCGCCGTGGCTCGGCCTGACCGGCTTCTTCACCGTGGCGATCATGCTGAGCCTGCTCATCTTCATCGGCGAAGCCGTGCGCGACGCCTTCGACCCGCGGAAGACCTTCCAATGAGCGGCGTGGTAGGATCGGCCCGAGGAGAAAGGCCATGAACAAGATCGTGCGCGAACACTATCCGGTCGACAGGCTGCCCGAGGATCTGCGGGAGGGTATCGAGGGGCCGTATGTGAGTGTCACGGTGGTGACGGAGGAAGCCCCGGCTGGTGTTGACGAGCGCATCGAAGCCATTCTTCGCAACCCGAAGCCGATGACAATCGAGGAAGCGCGCGCGCGAGTCGGTGAGCGCGGAACAACAACCGAAGAGGCGGTCGCCCGTATCCGGGCCTTGCGCGACGAATGGGACGAATAGCCGGTGCGCTTTTACTTCGATGCCAATGCCTTGATTCAAGCGGTCGAGACATCTGGTCGCGAAGCGGGCAGCTTCGGTTTCGTTCTGGCGAAGGCGTCACGGAGTACGGTGCCGCTGATGTCGGACTGGCTGAATTGCTCGTTCTCCCCATACGCAATCAGGATTTTGCGTTGATCGAAGTCTATAACAACCTTCTGGTCGGAGGCGGTGGGCAGATCGAAACGGTGCCCGTGTCTTTCGACATTCTGCGCTCGGCAGCCCAGTTGAGGGCACGGTTCAAGGCTTTAAAGCTGCCTGACGCCATTCATATTGCAACCGCTGAACAGTCTTCGGCTACGCAGATCATAAGCTCCGATGGGCGGTTGGCGGGCTGCACCCAAATACCTATTTGGGATCCGAAGGGGGCGGACCTCGCCGCGTTCATCGAGATGATGTCATGACCTCCACCTCCCCCCTCCTCTCCGTCCAGGACCTCTCCGTCGCCTTCGCGCAGGGAGCGCGGACGACGCTCGCGGTGGACCATGTCTCCTTCGACCTGAAGCGCGGGGAGACGGTGGCGCTGGTGGGCGAGTCCGGCTCCGGCAAGTCAGTGACGGCGCTCTCCATCCTCAAGCTGCTGCAATATCCCGCCGCCAGCCACCCCTCAGGCAAGGTGCTGTTCAAGGGCGCGGACCTGCTCGCCATGTCCGAGCGCGAGATACGCGGCGTGCGCGGCAACGACATCACCATGGTGTTCCAGGAGCCGATGACCTCGCTCAATCCGCTGCACACGGTGGAGCAGCAGATCGCCGAGATCCTGTTCCTGCACCGCGGCATGCGGGGCGCGGGCGCGCGGGCGCGGGTGATCGAGCTGCTCACCGAGGTCGGCATCCCCGAGCCGGAGACGCGGCTCGGCTCCTACCCGCACCAGCTCTCCGGCGGCCAGCGCCAGCGCGTGATGATCGCCATGGCGCTCGCCAACGAGCCGCAATTGCTCATCGCCGACGAGCCGACCACGGCGCTCGACGTCACCGTGCAGGCGCAGATCCTCAAGCTCTTGAAGGACCTCCAGCGCCGGCTCGGCATGGCGATGCTGTTCATCACCCACGACCTCGGCATCGTGCGCAAGATCGCCGACCATGTCTGCGTGATGAACAAGGGCCGCATCGTCGAGGCGGGGCCGGTGGCGGACATCTTCGCCAAGCCGCAGCATCCCTATACGCGCGCGCTCATCGCCGCCCAGCCGCGCGGCAATCCCGAGCCGCCGCACCCGGAAGCGCCGGTGGTGCTGGAGGCGAAGGACCTGAAGGTCTGGTTCCCGATCAAGGCCGGCCTGATGCGCAAGACCGTCGGCCATATCAAGGCGGTGGACGGCATCTCGGTGGAGATAAGGCGCGGCGAGACGCTGGGCGTCGTCGGCGAATCCGGCTCCGGCAAGACCACGCTCGGCCTCGCTTTGCTGCGCCTCATCTCCAGCGACGGGCCGATCGTGTTCATGGGCGAGAGCATCGACACGCTCGGCTTCAAGCAGATGCGCTCGCACCGGCACGCGATGCAGGTGGTGTTCCAGGACCCGTTCGGCTCGCTCTCGCCGCGCATGTCGATCGCCGACATCGTCGGCGAGGGGCTGCGCGTGCATCAGCCCAAGCTCTCGGCCGAGGAGCGCGAGCAGCGGGTGATCGATGCGCTCAAGGATGTCGGCTTGGAGCCGGAGAGCCGGCACCGCTACCCGCACGAATTCTCCGGCGGCCAGCGCCAGCGTGTCGCCATCGCCCGCGCCATCGTGCTGGAGCCCTCCTTCGTGGTGCTGGACGAGCCGACCAGCGCGCTGGACATGATCGTGCAGGCGCAGATCGTCGACCTGCTGCGCGACCTCCAGCACAAGCGCGGGCTGACCTATCTCTTCATCAGCCACGATCTGCGCGTCGTCGCCGCGCTTGCCTCGCGGGTCATGGTGATGAAGGGCGGCGTGGTGGTGGAGGAAGGCCCCGCCGCCGACCTCTTCGCCCACCCGAAGACCGACTACACGCGGGCGCTGTTCGCCGCCGCCTTCAACATCGAGACCGCCGGTACCGCGGCGGACGCCTAGGATCTCCGCATGACCGACCGCGCCGGCATCGGCGAGCTCGCCGACCGCTCCATCGACGTCGCCCTGACCGAACCGGTCTCGGTCGGCAGCGGCTTCCGCGCCTATCACCGGGTGATCGCGACTTTGGACGGCGCCGGCGGCGCGCCGCTGCGCCAGCAGCGCGACATTCTCCGTGTCGGGCCGGTGGTGGCGGTGCTGGCCTATGACCCGGTCGCCGCCTGTTTCGTGATGATCCGCCAGTTCCGCCTCGGCGCGCAGCTCGCCACCGGGGTCGGCGAACTCGTGGAGATCGCCGCCGGCCTCATCGATCCCGGCGAGAAGCCGGAGGATGCGGCCCGGCGCGAATGCAGGGAGGAGATCGGCGTCGAGCCGCGCGCGCTGCTGCCGGCGACGCAGTTCCTGCCGACGCCCGGCGTCACCGACGAGTTCGCCACGCTTTATATCGGGCTGGTGGATTCGCGCGAGGTGCCGGCCGAGGCCGGCGAGCCGGGCGAGACCGAGCACACGCGGCCCTTCCTGGTGCCGGTGGACGAGGCCATGGCGAGCCTGCACGCGCCGTTCCCTGGCGCCTTCGCCAATGGCTTCGTGATGCTCGCGCTGCAATGGTTCGCGCTGAACCGCGGCCGCGTCGACGCCTTCGCCTGGCCGAACGGCTAGCGTCGATCGCCTCCCAACATTTCCTTCCTCATGGCCGGGCTTGACCCGAAGTCGGCATTTGCCGACTTCGGTCTCGTCAATGAGGAACTCAGGCAAGCCCGAGTTCCGGCCACCCAGGGGCCATCGGGCGCGCCCGGTCGTAAGGTCTGGGTCCCCGGGTCAAGCCCGGGGATGAGGGGTGGAGGGGCCGGATATCAAAGCCGCTTGACGCTGCGTACCGGCGTGCCGAGTGCCTCGATGCGGGCGAGCGCATCCTTGAGCGGCTCGCGCACCACCGACATGAAATAGGCCGTGGCGTGCAGCAGCGTGTCGGCGTCCTCGACGATGCCGACATGGCCGGGCCAATAGACGAGGTCGCCGCGCCGGAGTTCGGCGAGGTCGCCGGAGAAGGCGACGGGGTTGCCAAGCGCCGCCTCCTGCATGTCGGTGTCGCGGGGTGAGGGGATGCCGCAGGCATTGAGCGCCACCTGCACCAGGCCCGAGCAGTCCAGCCCGAGGCTGGAGCGCCCGCCCCAGAGATAGGCGGCGCCGAGGAAGCGCGCGGCCACGGCCACGAAGTCATCCTCATAGGAATCGAGCGGCGTGAGGTGATCGGCGAAGACGAAGCCGCCGGTCTCGGTGACGGCGAAACGCTCGCGCGTGCCGGTGATCGTCAGCCGGCTGCCGAAGGAGAGCAGCTCCATCGGCGGCAGCTTGATCGACGGGCCGGGGAACAAAGGCGTGCGCAGCGCCCGCACCCTGTGCGTCGCGGGCGCGCCCGGCGCGGCGAGGGCTTCGGCGGGCAGCCAGCCGACATAGCCGTCGGCATCGATCTGGCCCCAGGCCCAGCCTTCGATCGTCATCTCGTAGACGGTCACGCTCTCGCCGAACAGCGCCTCGGTCACCAGCGGCGCGGACGGATCCGGCTCCTTACGCATCGGTGCGGAGGCGCGGACGACGATCTGGGCCGTGCCCTCGACATAGCGCGGCGCGGCGACGACGTCCTTCAGATGCGCGGCGGCGAGGTCCGGGCGGGCCGGGGTGAGACGGGGATCGAGAGCGGCGGGCGAATGGGCGTTCATGGACACTATCTCGGCAGGGAGCGGGCGACGGTTACCACGAGGTCGCCGAGCCGCTCCACATAGAGCGCGCCTTCCACCGTACGCTGGATGATCACGTTGCGTCGATCCGCGTCGTCGCGCCGGCGCGAGACCAGGCCGAGCTCGCCCATGGTGTCGAGCGCGCGGGTGATGACCGGCTTGGTGACGCCGAGCCGCGCGGCGAGGCCGCGCACCGTGTGCGGCGGGGCTTCGAGATAAACGCCGAGCAGGATGGCGAGCTGGCGCGGGCTGAGGTCCGGCGCGTCGTCGCGGACCTGCGCGAGCGACAGCTCATGCAGGAGGCGCAAGGCCTGCGAGGGCCGCAACTCGACCGCCATTGCCCGTCTCCGACGATCCGCCCCGCCGTAATCGTTACGGCTGCGGATTGTTTATCGGATCATGACGGCGTCGGCGACAAGAAATCCTTAACGGGCCGACGTTGGGGAATGCCTTGTATGGTTGGCGCCCGATCACCCTCATCCTGAGGTGCCCGGCCAACGGCCGGGCCTCGAAGGATGCTCGTCCGGGCGCACTTGAGCGACCATCCTTCGAGGCTCGCTGCGCTCGCACCTCAGGATGAGGTGGTGCGGCAGGGAGCCGTCCTGCCTCACCCGAACCGTTCGGCGATCAGGGCGTCGAGGGCGCGGATGGTCTGCGCTTCGCCGCCTTCCGGCCGGCCGGGGCGGGGGGAGGGGTTCCAGGCGAAGATGTCGAGATGCAGCCAGGCGCCGGCGCGCTCGACGAAGCGCTGCAGGAACAGCGCCGCGGTAATCGAGCCGGCGAAGCCGCCGCCCGGCGCGTTGTTGAGGTCGGCGATCTTGCTGTCGAGCATCGAGGCATAGGGCTGCCACAGCGGCAGGCGCCAGGACGGGTCGGCCTCGGCCGCCCCGAAGCGGGCGAGGTCGGCGGCGAGCGCCTCGTCGTCCGTATAGGCGGGCGGCAATTGCGGGCCGAGCGCGACGCGGGCTGCGCCGGTCAGCGTCGCGAAATCGATCAGCAGCTCGGGCGCCTCCTCGTCGGCGAGGCTGAGCGCGTCGGCGAGGATCAGCCGGCCTTCGGCGTCGGTGTTGCCGATCTCGACGGTAAGGCCCTTGCGCGAGGGGAAGATGTCGCCGGGGCGGAAGGCCGAGCCGTCGATGGCGTTCTCGACCGCCGGGATGATCAGGCGCAGCCGCACGTTCAAGCCGCGGCCCATGATCATCTGCGCGAGGCCGATGGCGTTGGCGGCGCCGCCCATGTCCTTCTTCATCAGCAGCATGCCGCTCGACGGCTTGATGTCGAGCCCGCCGGTGTCGAAGGCGACGCCCTTGCCGACCAGCGTCACCTTGCGCGCGTTCGGGTCGCCCCAGCTCATGTCGATGAGGCGCGGCGCGCGCGGCGAGGCGCGGCCGACCGCATGGATCAGCGGGAAGTTCTCCGCCAGCAGGTCCTCGCCGGTGGTGACGCGAACCTCGGCGCCGAAGCGGGAGGCGAGCGCGCGCACCGCTGCCTCGATCTCGGCCGGGCCGAGGTCGTTGGCCGGCGTGTTGACGAGGTCGCGGGTCAGAGCCACCGCCTCGGCCGTGCGCAGCACATAGGCCGCGTCGACGCCCTCCGGCACGACGAGGCGCACATCGGCGCCGTTGCGCTTGCCGTAGCGGGTGAAGCGGTAGCCCCCTAACAGGAAGCCGAGCGCGGCGAGGCGCGGGTCGGCCGGCGCATGGGCGATGCGGTAGTCGCCAGCGGGCAGGGCGGTGGCGAGCTTGCCGAAGGCGAGCGGATCGCGCGGGACTTCCTCGCAGCCGAAGATCGCGCCGGCGATGGAGCCATCCGCGGCGGGCAGGATGAGCAGCGCACCGGCCTCGGCCTTGAAGCCGGTCGCCTCGGCGAAGGAGAGTGCCGGGACGGGCAGGCCGCCGGCAACCTCGCGCCAGTTCTGCGGCGTGACGCACCAGATCGGGCGCGGTTGGGAAGCCTCCTCGGCCCGGATCAGTTGCGCGCCCATCGCCTCGCCTCCTTCGATTTCCTTGAGCATTTCCCGATCAGATGGAATCATCTGATCGAAGTGGAATTGCTCCAGCTTATTGAATCCAGAGCACTTCCCGATCGTTCGGATGTTCCATCCGAACGGGAAGGGCTCTAGGCCACGGCCAGCTCGAACGCGCCGTCCTCGATCAGGTAGACCGCGCCCTGGCGCACCGGGAGCTCGACCGCCTGGGCCGCCGGCATGCCGGTGAGCGCGTGCAGTATCGCCCGCACCACCCCGCCATGGGTCACCACCACGGCGTCATGGGTCAGTTCGCCGATGGCGGCGAGCACGCGGGCGGAAAGATCGGCATAGCTCTCGCCGCCCGGCGGCACGAAGTTCCACGGGTCGGCGTCGCGCGCGGCGAGGTTGACCGGGTCGCGCCGGCGCAGTTCCGGCCAGGTCGCGCCTTCCCAGCGGCCGAAGCCGATCTCGCGCAGGCGCGGGTCGCGGCGGAAGCCGTCCGGCGGCAGGCCGAGCTCGGCGCGCAGGATCGCCATGGTCTGCGACGCCCGGCTGAGCGGGCTCGCCACATAGTCGAGGCCGACCGTGCCGCCGCTCAGGCGTTCGACCACGCGGGCGGTCTCGGCCGCCTGCTCGCGACCGAGATCGTTGAGCGGGATGTCGTGATAACCCTGCAGGCGGCCGGCGAGGTTCCAGTCGGTCTCGCCGTGGCGGACGAGGAAGATGCGTCGCTTGATCATTTCGCCGGAAGGGCCACGACGTGCGTGTAGCTGGGGCCGTTGAGCGGATAGGAGACGCGCAGCGTCACCGTCGATCCCAGCGGCGCACTGCCCGACGCGAAGACGCGCGCGCCCCCGGCCTGGCCGCCGACGCAACGCTTCGAGCCGGCGTCGGTGCCGGTGGCGGTGAAGGAGCCGATGTCGAACTTGATCTTCACCGTCGCCGGGGCGGTGACCACCCTGATCCGCGGCGCCTGCCCCATCTGGCAGAGCTGGTCGGCCGTGCCGGCGGCGAAGATCATGCGGCCCTGGCCGCCGCCGGTGAGATAGGCGAGGCGGTCCGCGTCGTTGCGCCCGCCGCTGGGGCTGACATAGCCCGGGAAGATGGCGCCGCCGGTGCCGAAGATGCGGTTGAGCAGCGGGTAGGTCTGGAAATCCGGCGGCACGCCGCGGTCCTGCGAGCCCGGCGGCGGGATGTAGGGCAGGCCGGAGCCGCCGAGGCCCGAGCCGGGCGGCGGGCCGACGATGATCGGGCCGTTCTGCGCGCTCGCGGGCGCCGCGGCGGCGAGGCCGGCGGCCACGAGGGCGATGGGCAGGAGGGTACGGAAGAGCTGGGGAAGGCGGGCCTTGCTCATGCGGCGATGCTCCTGCTCCGCGGATGACGTCAGTCGCGCTCGAGGGTGAGGTCGGGCGCTTCGGGGTTCTTCATGCCGACGATGTGGTAGCCGGCATCGACATGGTGGATCTCGCCGGTGACGGCGCGCCCGAGATCGGAGAGCAGGTACATGCCGGTGTCGCCGACTTCGTCGATGGTGACGGTGCGGCGCAGCGGGGCGTTCAGCTCGTTCCACTTGAGGATGTAGCGGAAGTCGCCGATGCCCGAGGCGGCCAGCGTCTTGATCGGCCCGGCGGAGATGGCGTTGACGCGGATGTTCTTCGGGCCGAGGTCGGCGGCGAGGTAGCGCACGCTCGCCTCGAGCGCCGCCTTGGCGACGCCCATGACGTTGTAGTGCGGCATCCACTTCTCGGCGCCGTAATAGGTCAGGGTCAGCATCGAGCCGCCGTCGGTCATCAGCTTCTCGGCGCGCTGGGCGACGGCGGTGAAGCTGTAGCAGGAGATCAGCATGGTCTTGCTGAAGTTCTCCGCCGTGGTGTCGACATAGCGCCCGTCGAGCTCGTTCTTGTCGGAGAAGGCGATGGCGTGGACGAGGAAGTCGAGCCCGCCGAGCTGGCGCTCGGTCTCGGCGAAGACGGCGTCGATGGTCGCGGGATCGGTGACGTCGCAATGGCCGACGAGGGTGGCGTCGAGCTCGGCGGCCAGCGGCTCCACCCGCTTCTTCAGCGGCTCGCCCTGATAGGTGAAGGCGAGCTTCGCGCCCTGCGCATGGGCGGCCTTGGCGATGCCCCAGGCGATGGAGCGGTTGTTCGCCACTCCCATCACCAGGCCGCGCTTTCCGCTCATCAATCCGCCCGATGCCATGCTGGTCACGCCTTGCTCCGTATCGCTGGCCATCTCGCGATGGCGAGCGTTCCTATCGCACAGCGGCAGGACCCGCTCAAGCGAGCGGTGGAGAGGGGAGAGGGCTTGCCGGAAAGGCGCGGCTTATGCCGCGCCGTCGCGCCGGCGGCGCATCAGCTCCTCGAGCTCCGCATCGGGCGTCTCGGGCAGCGTGATTCGCACCGTGGCGAAGAGGTCGCCGGCGGCATCGTCGCCCTTGGGCAGTCCCTTGCCGCGCAGGCGGAAGGTGCGGCCCGACTGGGTCCAGGCCGGCACGGAGAGCTCGACCTCGCCGGAGAGCGTGGGCACGCGCAGCTTGCCGCCGAGCACGGCGTCGGCCAGCGGCAGCGAGACGTCGGTGCGCAGGTCCGCGCCCTCGACCTTGAAGTGGCGGTGCGGCGCATAGGCGACGACGACATAGGCGTCGCCCGGCGCGCCGCCGAAGGGGCTCGGCTCGCCCTGGCCCTTCAGCCGCATGCGGTGGCCCTCAGTGACCTTGGGCGGGATCTTCACCTCGACCGTGCGTCCGTTCGGCAGGTGCACCTTGACCGGGCCGCCTTCGACCACGCGCTCCAGCGGCACCGGCACGGAGATGTCGACGTCGCCGCCGCGCGGCATCTCCTGCTGGCCGCCAGCACGGGCGCGCCCGCGGCCCCGGCCGCCGAGCCCGCCGAGAATGTCGGCGATCACGTCGTCGAAGCCGCCGGCGTCGTGCGGGCCGTGGCCGGAGCGGCGTGCACCCTCCGGGCCGAAGGAGAAGCTTTCGAAGATCGTCTCGCCATGGGGGCCACGCTGGAAGCCGCCGCGGTTGAACCCGCCGGCGCCGCCGCCCGGAAAGCCCTCGAAGCCGCGCGGCTTGCCCTCGGCGTCGATCTCGCCGCGGTCGTACTGGCCGCGCTTCTCCGGATCGGAGAGTATCTCGTGCGCGCTGTTCAGTTCGGCAAAACGCTCCTGCGCCTTCGGATCGTCCTTGTTGGCGTCCGGGTGCAGCTTCTTGGCGTGCTTGCGGAAAGCACGCTTGATCTCGTTCTGGTCGGCGTTGCGGGCGACGCCGAGGATGTCATAGGGATCGCGCATGGATGCTGGTCTCGTCCGGCGGTTCCGGCTCAGAACCATGTAGGCATGGTGTTGCCGCGATGCAACGGTCGCCGGCGGTGAGATCGGCGCGAAGCGTCAGCCTCTGGCCAGCAGCCGCGCCTCGTCGACCTTCCACCAGCCGCGCTCGTTGCGGCAGGCCTCGCCCTGCAGCCATTCCTCGCCGGCGGCGCGCACGAAGCTCATCAGGAAATCGCGGCAGGCGCCGCGGCCCGAGGCCGAGGAGGCGAGCGGGGTGACGGTGCCGCGCGTGGCGCTGGCATAGTTCTCCCACGGCACGCTCGGCGCCTTGGAATCCTCGCGCAGCGCCTCGGCGAGCGCGAGGCGCGCGGCGGCCCAGTCGTCCGGCGCCACGCCCTGCGGCACCGGCTCGCGCTGATAGGCGGCGGCGCGGCGCGGCGAGATGGAGCCGGTGGCCTGCATGTCGAGCGGCGGGGCGCTCGAACAGCCGGCCATGGCGAGCGCGCCGACCAAAGTCGTCCATAGGGCGGCTGTGCGGAAGGACGTGTCGCGCTTATATGAGGAGCCGCCGCGCGACGCGACCTGCGCCGCCGTCGCCCGCCGCCTGTGGAACGTGTCCATGGGTCCCTGTCGTCCGTCCGCCCGAAGATGACCTTATGGAAGCGTCTGAAGAGTTAATATCCGGTGATTTCACCGCCGCCACGGAGCCTTTCCGGCTGTTCGAGGAGTGGTTCGCCGAGGCCAAGGAGAAGGAGCCGCGGGATCCCAACGCCATGGCGCTGGCGACCGTCGACGCCGACGGGCTGCCGGATGTGCGCATGGTGCTGTTGAACCAGCGCGACGAGCGCGGCTTCGTGTTCTTCACCAATACCGGCAGCGCCAAGGGCTGCGAGCTCGCCGCCGTGCCGAAGGCGGCGGTGGTGTTCCACTGGAAGTCGATGAACCGCCAGATCCGCGTGCGCGGCCCGGTGGAGGTGGTGAGCGACGAGGAGGCCGACGCCTATTTCCTCACCCGGCCGCGCCTGTCGCAGATCGGCGCCTGGGCGAGCGTGCAGTCGCGCCCGCTGGAGGGGCGCTTCGCGCTGGAGGCGGCGGTGGCGAAATACACCGCGCAATATGCGCTGGGCAGCGTGCCGCGCCCGCCGCACTGGACCGGCTTCCGCATCCGGCCGGTGCAGATCGAGTTCTGGCACGACCGCCCGTTCCGCCTGCATGACCGCATCGTGTTCCGCAGGGACAGCGCCGAGGCGACTGTCTGGAACAAGACAAGACTTTACCCCTGACCCCGCTTTGTCCCTGACACGGCCTTGCCCCTGAGCTAAGACAGCCCCCATGACCAAGGGTACCAACCAGCCTCGCCGCACCATGCTGCTCACCGGCGCCTCGCGCGGGATCGGGCACGCCACCGTCAAGCGCTTCTCGGCCGCGGGATGGCGGGTGATCACCTGCTCGCGCCATGCCTTCCCGGAGAATTGTCCGTGGGAGATGGGGCCGGAGGACCATATCCAGGTCGACCTCTCCGACCCGGCCGACACGCTCCGCGCGGTGGACGAGATCAAGAGCCGGCTGCCGGACGGCGAACTGCACGCGCTGGTCAACAATGCCGGCATCTCGCCCAAGGGCCCCGGCGGGTCCCGCCTCGGCACGCTCAACACGCCGGAGGAGGACTGGCGGCGGGTGTTCCAGGTGAACTTCTTCGCCCCGATCCTCCTGGCGCGCGGCCTGCTGGAGGAGCTCAAGCGCACCCATGGCGCGGTGGTGAACGTCACCTCCATTGCCGGCTCGCGGGTGCATCCCTTTGCCGGCGCGGCCTATGCCACCTCGAAGGCGGCGCTGGCCGGGCTGACCCGCGAGATGGCGGCCGATTTCGGCCCGCTCGGCGTGCGGGTGAACGCCATCGCGCCGGGCGAGATCGACACCTCGATCCTGTCGCCGGGCACCGAGAAGATCGTCGAGCAGATCCCGATGCAGCGCCTCGGCACGCCCGACGAGGTGGCGAAGATCATCTACGTGCTGTGCACGGACACCTCGTCCTATCTGAACGGGGCGGAGATCCACATCAACGGCGGCCAGCACGTGTGAGGCCGCCCGGCAGATGAACGTCATGGCCGGGCCTGGCCCGGCCATCCACGCCTTCATCAGCCAAGTCGTGCATCAGCCAAGTCGCGCATCAGCCAAGTCGCGCATAAGTCAAGTCGTGCATCAGCCAAGTCGTGGATGCCCGGCCCAAGGCCGGGCATGACGTCGCGTGAGTTGCAGCCGCTCGGGATGACGAGGCCGGCGCCGGAGCGCTACAGCCATTTCTTCCACTTGAAGAACCAGTAGGGCACGACCGCCGCCGCCAGCATGGCGATGAGGGCTACGGGATAGCCGAAGCGCTCGCCGAGCTCGGGCATGTGCTGGAAGTTCATGCCGTAGATCGAGGCGATCAGGGTCGGCGGCATCAGCACCACCGACAGCACGGCGAAGATCTTGATGATGTTGTTCTGCTCGATGCTGACCATGCCGAGCGTGGCGTCGAGCAGGAAGATGATCTTGTTGCCGAGATAGCTGACATGGTCGTTCAGCGAGGCGGTGTCTCGCTGCATGCTCTTCAGCCAGGTCCGCTGCTCCTTGTCGAAGCGCTCGGCCTCGCCTTCCGTGGACAGGAAGGTGACGAGGCGGCCCATCGAGACCAGGCTCTCGCGCACCTTGGAGGCGAGGTCGGCGCGGCGGCCGAGCAGCTTCAGGATCACCCGGAAGCGCTGGCTGCCGCCGTTCGAGGAGGATTCGCGCTCGAAGATGCGCCGCGACAGGCCGTCTATGTCCTCCGACAGCGTCTCGATGATGTCGGCGGCGCGGTCGACGATGGTGTCGAGCAGTTCCAGCAGCAGCCGGTCGCCCTTCATCGTCTGCGGGCAGTCGCGGTCGAGCTTGGCGAGGACGAGGCGGAAGGGCTTGGGCTCGTCATAGCGCACGGTGGTGAGCTTGCCCTTGGCGAGGATGAACGACACCTGGGCCAGCGTCGGGCGATCGCTGTCGCTGTTGCAGACGATGGAGCCGGTCATGTAGCGGGCGCCGTTCTCCACCCGCAGGCGGCTCGACGGCTCGATCTCCAGCATCTCCGCCCGGGTCGGCACCGAGATGCCGATCGCCGCCTCGACGAGGCGGTCCTCGCCGTCGGCCGGCTGGTTGAGGTCGATCCACACCGCGTCGGGAGGCAGGGCCTCGCCCGCGCCGAGGTGAACGGACACGAGCGTGCCGCCGCGCACGCAATGGGCGGTGATCATGGCCTCTCCGACGCTGCTTCATTGGGGAAGATGCGCCGGAACGGCGCGGAGTTCCAGCCGCCCCGCGCGGCGGTCCGGAAAGCCGCCCACGCGCGCGCATGTTGTGGCCGCGCCCGCCCTTGGGCGCTCTTCTCTTCCATTGCTCTGGGAGATGAGGCGGCTATCGCGGCGCGGCCATCGGGCCGGCGGCGTCAGGCCGCGAAATATTCTACGTCTCGGATCGTGACGATCTTTGCCTCGTCGGTCCGCGCCGCGCCCGTACCGGGGGCATCGGATACCGTCTGCTTGGCAGCGTTGTAGGGCGCCGCGGCGGCAAGCGCCGGGAGGCCGATCTCGCGCCAATGCGCGTTTTGCTGGGACGCTTCCCAGCGCTGGCTAGGCTGCGCCTCGGGCGCCGGTTGGTCTTCACTGGACATGACTTCCTCCAATACTTGCCGCCATCTTTCGGCGACTGCTCTCGAAATGATCATCGAGTGCGTCAAAAATATGCAGAATCACGGTCTCGGATAAGGTCTCTTTGCGTCAGCGGCGCCTTTAGCCGGCTTTTCCGACCTCTTCCAACGGAACTGAGCTCTTTTTGCAACATTTTGCGGCCACTAGTGCGTGGCGATGATGTGGCCTCTTCAAGGCAGAACGCAGTTCGGCTAATCGACTTATCGGGCTGAGCGACACGCGTCCGCGTGCCGGCGATTCGGAGCATTGAGAAAAATGATTTTGCGCGGGGCGGGCGTTGTCCTGTTGGCTGTTCTTTTGGGCGCATGCAGCAATGCGCAGCGGCAGCCGGCGCCGACGGCGTCGCTGACGCCGCGCGACAAGCAGCTTCTGGCCAATGCGCCGTATCAGAAGGTGCTGCCGCCGGACATGTACCAGCGCGCCATCGTCGACTATTCCGGCAGGGAGAAGCCGGGCACCATCGTCGTCGATACCGACAAGAAGTGGCTCTACTTCGTCCAGGACGGCGGCAAGGCCATCCGCTACGGCGTGACGGTCGGCGAGGAAGGCCTCGCCTTCAAGGGCAACGCCAAGGTCGGCCGCAAGACCGAATGGCCGACCTGGACGCCGACCCCCGAGATCAAGCAGCGCATCGCCGGCGTGCCGGACTTCGTCGGCCCCGGCCCGCACAACCCGATGGGGGCGCGCGCGCTGTACCTGTTCCAGGGCAACAAGGACACGCTGTTCCGCATCCACGGCACCAACCAGCCGGAATATATCGGCCAGGCCATCTCCTCGGGCTGCATCCGCATGCTCAACGAGGACGTGATCGACCTCTATACCCGCGTGCCGCAGGGCACCAACGTCGTCGTGCTCTGACGCGATCCGACGTCGTCTCAAGCAAAAGGGCGCTGCATCGGCAGCGCCCTTTTTGTTTGCGCGGTCCTGTTGCCGTCATCCCGGCCGGAGGCGAAGCCGGAGAGCCTGGATCGCTAACCGCTCTTGTCCTTCACGCGATCCCGGATCGGTGCTGCGGACCGTCCGGGATGACGACGTGGGGGCGATGACGACGTGATCCTCACGCCGCCAGCAGGTTCTCGCGCACCGCCCAGTCGAGCGTCTTGTCGAGCGCGCGGGTGAGGCGGTCGAACAATTCGTCGATCTCGGCCGGCGAGATGACCAGCGGCGGGCAGATGGTGACGGCGTCGCCGAAGACGTTGCGCACGATCAGCCCTTCCTCCTGGGCGAAGGCGACGCACTTGGCGGCGACGCCCAGCTTCGGGTCGAACTGGTGCTTCGACTTCTTGTCGGCCACCAGCTCGATGCCGGCCACCAGCCCGGCGCCGCGCGCCTCGCCGACCAGCGGATGGTCCTCCAGCGCGGCGCGGCGGGCACCGAAGTGCGGGATCTTCGCCCGCACCCGCTCGAAGATGCTCTCGCGCTCGTAGATCTCCAGCGTCTTCACCGCCACGGCGGCGGCGACCGGATGCGCCGAATAGGTGTAGCCGTGGCCGAAGCTGCCGAGCTTGCGGCTCTCCTCCAGCATGGCCTGGTACATGTCCTCGGGGATCATCACGCCGCCGATCGGCTGGTAGGCCGAGGACAGCGCCTTGGCGACGGAGATGGAGTGCGGCTTCATCTCCATGGCCTCGCAGCCGAAGGCGGTGCCGAGGCGGCCGAAGCCGGTGATGACCTCGTCGGCGATGAAGAAGACGTCATACTTCTCCAGCACCGCCTGGATCTTCGGGTAGTAGGTCTTCGGCGGCACGATGACGCCACCCGCGCCAAGCACCGGCTCGGCGATGAAGGCGGCGACCGTCTCCGGCCCCTCGGCGATGATCAGCGCCTCGAGATCGGCGGCGAGGCGGGTGGCGAAATCCTCCTCGCTCTCGCCGGCCTCGGCGAGGCGGTAGTAATGCGGGCAGGTGGTGTGCCGCACGCCGGCGATGGGCAGGTCGAAATCATTGTGGTTGCCGGCGAGGCCGGTGAGCGAGGCCGCCGCGATGGTGACGCCGTGATAGGCGCGCATGCGCGAGATGATCTTCTTCTTCTTCGGCCGGCCGAGCGCGTTGTTCATGTACCAGACGAGCTTCATCTGGGTGTCGTTGGCTTCCGAGCCCGAGCAGGTGAAGAACACCTTGGAGATCGGCACGGGCGCCATCTCCTTCAGCTTCTCGGCGAGCTCGATCGCCGGGTCGTGGCTCTTGCCTCCGAAGATGTGGGTGAAGGGCAGCTTGCGCATCTGCGTCGCCGCCGCCTCGACCAGTTCCTCGTTGCCGTAGCCGAGCGCGGTGCACCACAGGCCGGCCATGCCCTCGAGATAGGGCTTGCCGTCGACGTCATGCACCCACACGCCCTTGCCGCGCTCGAGGATGAGCGGTCCCGTTTCGCGGACCGCCACGAGATTGGTGTAGGGGTGGACCAGGGTCTCGACATCGCGAGCCTGAAGGTTGGTGAGCATGGCCGAACTCCGCCGGTGAGAAAAACCGGCCGTCAGCCTAGAACCACAGACGGCGCGCCGGAAGCACGCCGTTGGTCTGAGCGGGGCTCTATTGACTCTTTCCCGCGGAATCCGGTGTCGCCCCCTCCTCCGGGGGCGCGTCGGAGGCGGCGGGCTCCCCCGCTTTCGCCTCGGCGGGCTTCACCGGCGGCTTGGGCGGGACGGCTTCGACGCGCGCGGTCGCCCACTGGCACAGCACCGCGCCGGAACGCCGCTCGGCGCGGTCCACATGCAGATGCTGCTCGTGATAGCCATCCGAGCCGGGGCCGAGGATGGTGGTGAAGTCGGCGCAGGCGCTCGCCTTCAGCTTCTCCTGGAAGTCGACCGGCATCGCATGTTCGCCCGAGCCCATGGACGGCGGGCCGATGACGAAGCGGCGCCCGTCCTTCAGCTCGTAGCCGTGGGTGTCGAGCGCGTTGCCGCGCCCGTGCTCGCTGATCTTCGCGCCAGCGACATGGTTGCGCGAGCGGCATTGCAGCGAGCCGGCGACCAGCACCTTGTCCAGCGGCGAGCCGAGCGTAGCGACCGCCGGCTCGACCTTCTCGCGCAGCCAGCGGGCGACCGAGGCCGCCATCTCGCAGCGCAGTTCGGCGGCCGGCTGCAATTGCACCAGACGACCGTCCTTCATCCGCACCGCCGAGAGCACGACGCCGCGGTCGAGCGTGCAGGCGGGCTCGGTGGTCTTCACCTCCGTGGGCGTGAACACGCCGATATCTTCGTTCGACAGTTCCGGGCAGATGGTGGGAACGGGCGCGGCGCGGGCGGTCTCGGCCGGCTCGGCCGTAGGTCCGGCGGCGGGCGGGGGCAGGGCGGCAAGCCGCTCCGGGGCCGGCGGGGGCAGGGGAGCGCTCGCTGCGGCCGGCGGCTCCGGGGCAGCCGGCGGCGGCACCACCACCTCGCGCTCGCCGGAGGGAGCGGGCGTGTCGGGCTTGGCCTCGCCGGGGTCGGAGGTGGCCGCGCGCTCGCCGGAGGGAGTGGGCGTGTCGGGCTTGGCCTCGCCGGGGTCGGAGGCGGCCTTGATGTCGGGTTTGGGCATATCCGGCTCGGCGACGGCAGGTTTCGCCTCGGGCTTGGGCGCGGAGGCCTCCTCCGGCTGCGAGGTGAGCGCCGCCTGCTGGTCGGCCTCGCCGGGGCGCGAGGGGGGCAGCGGCACCTTGCCGTCGACCGGCTTCGCCGTCGCCGTGCTCTTCGTCGCCGGGCGGCGCTTGGCCGGGCGCTCGGGCGTCACGCCGAAAAAGTCGCCGAGCTGGCGGTTGATGGCGTTGCCGGCGCGGTCGATCGAGCGGGTGAGATCGTCGGCGGCGAGCGGCGAGGCACCGGCCAGCAGCAGCCCGACGGCGAGGATTGGTGCGACGCGGCGAGGGAATGGGAGGCGGATGAATGGGAGGCTTCGGAAATCCATGCTATCAGGCCTCCTCATGCCGGCGTGACCGGGCTTTGGATCGCGGGTTTGGACCGACAGTGAACGCGCCACGCGCCATTCTGTTCGACAAGGACGGTACCTTGGTCGATTTCGACCGTACCTGGGGACCCGCCGCAGGTGCCGTGATGCGCCGTCTCGCCGGAGCGGACGAAGCGGCGCTGACCCAGCTTTACGCAGCCAGCCATTTTCTGCCAGCGGAAGATCGCTTCCTGCAGAGCTCGCCGCTCATCGCCGGCTCCTCGCGGCAATATGGCCCGCTCTGGGCGCAGATCCTCGACGTGCCGGCGACGATGGACTTCTTCGGCGAGATCGACCGGCTCTTTCGCGAGGAAGGCGGGCGCTACCTCACCCCCATCGGCAGCCCCGCGCAGACGCTCGGCCGGCTGCACGCGCTCGGCCTGCCGCTCGGCATCGCCACCAACGACGCCGAGCCCAATGCCCGCCTGCAGGCGACCCAGCTCGGCCTCGACGGGCTGCTCAGCGCCGTCTACGGCTATGATTCCGGCTACGGCTCCAAGCCGGCGCCCGGCATGGTGGAGGCGTTCAGCCGCCTGACCGGCCTCGCCCCGGCCGACATCGCCCTCGTCGGCGATACCCGGCACGATCTGCACACCGCCCGCAATGCCGGCGCCATCGCGGTGCTGGTGCGCTGCGGCCCCGGCCCGGTGGACGATTTCGCCCACGAGGCCGACCTCGTGGTCGACACGGTGGAGGACCTCGCCGACATGATCCTGCGCGCCGCTCCGGCGGAGGCGGCCCGATGATCCGCCGCCGCCTCTACATCGAGGAGCGCATGTCGCGGCTCGCCGTCTGGAGCCTGCGCACGGCGATCTTCGCCTTCCCGGTCACCCTCATCGGCGCCGCGCTCTACGCCACCGAGACGCTCGATTTCCGCAGCGCGGCCTATACCGTGCTGGCCGGCGTCGGGGTGGCGGTGCTGGCGCTGCTGCTCGCCTTCGCCGGTTTCGTCGTCATCTGGAACGAGGGGCTGAAGGGCCTCGGCCGGGTCATCGGCGCGGCTGCGCTGGCGCTGCTGCTGATCACCCCGACCGCGACGCTCGCCGCGCTCGCCGTCGGCCTCAAGACCCTGCCGGACGTGACCAGCGACACCGAGGACCCGCCGGAATTCGTCACGCTGGGCACGGTGCGCTCGCGTGCCTCCACCGGCCTCGCCTATCCCGGCGGCAAGCTCGCCGACGACCAGCTCGACATCTATCCCGGCATCAAGCCGATCACCTTCGACGCCCCGCCGGACGAGATCTTCCGCGTGCTGATGAACATGGTGACGCGGCATAAATGGCTCGTCGTCGATTCGGTGCCGCCGCGCGGCGAGCGCGACGGGCGGATCGAGGCGGTGGCACGCAGCCTGCCCTTCGGCCTGCGCGACGACATGGTGATCCGGGTCCGGCGCACGCCGACCGGCTCCATCGTCGACATGCGCTCGGTGGCGCGCAGCGGCAACCGCGACTTCGGCTCCAACGCAAGGCGCATCGACCAGCTCTTCGACGAGCTCGCCGACCAGCAGGGCCGCCCGCGCCGGCAGTAATCTTACGGCAAGCGGAAAACGCCTTCGAGCGCCGCCGGCCCCTCGGTGAGCGCCTCGCCGCGCCCGACCAGGTCCTCCAGATGGGCGAGGGTGGAGAGCCCCGCGGCACCGGCGAGGCGCGGGTCGAGGCCGATATAGATCGCCCGCACGATCTCCGGGATCGCCAGCGGCCCGCGCTCCAGCGCCCGCACGATGGCGGCCTCGCGCGCCTGGCGATGGCGCAGATAGCGCTCGACGAAGGCCGGCCCCTGCGGGATCGCGCCACCATGGCCGGGCAGATAGAGCTGTTCCGGCCGCTCGCCGAGCCGGCGCAGCGAATCCATGTAGTCGCTCATCGAGCCGTCCGGCGGCGCGACGATGGTGGTGGACCATCCCATCACATGGTCGCCGACGAAGATGAGACCGGCGCCTTCCAGCACATAGGCCATGTGGTTGGCGGCGTGGCCGGGGGTGGCGAGGGCGTCGATCGTCCAGCCCGCGCCTTCCACCCGCGCGCCGTCGGCCAAAGCGACGTCCGGCAGGAAGGAGCGGTCGCCCGCGGCGTCCAGCACGTTGGTCTCGCCCGCATGCAGTTCGCGCGCCGGCCGGTGCGGGCCCTCGGCATAGGCGGGGGCGCCGGTCGCCTCCTTCAGCGCGTCGAGCGCGCCGCTGTGGTCGCGGTGGGTGTGGGTGAGGAAGATGTGCGTCACCTTCTCGCCGTGGATGGCGGCGAGCAGGGCGGAGACGTGGGAGGCATCGTCCGGGCCGGGATCGATGATCGCCACCTCGCCGCGGCCGACGATGTAGCTGCAGGTGCCGGTGAAGGTGAACGGGCCGGGATTGGGCGCCAGCACGCGGCGCACGCCGGGCGCCACTTCATCGGCGACGCCGGGCACGGCGTCGAAGCGCCGCTCGAAGGGGATGTCCTCTGCCATGCCTGCCTTCCCTTTGGGCATGCCGTCGCGCGCGTCCCGGTCGAGCACGACCGAATTGCGCACCGCGCGCCGCACCGCTATTCAGCTACTGCGCGGCCTGCCTATCGCAAGGGTGATCGATGGACAAATTGCTCGACGGCTATCGCCGGTTTCGTGCCACCTCATGGCCGGAGCGCAAGGCGCTGTTCGAGAGGCTCGCCGCGCGCGGGCAGAAACCGCAGACGCTGGTGATCGCCTGCTCGGACAGCCGCGTCGACCCGACCATGATCTTCGACGCCGGTCCGGGCGAATTGTTCGTGGTGCGCAACGTCGCCAATCTGGTGCCGCCCTATACGGCGCCCGACGCCCATGCCGAGCCGGAGCAGGACCACCACGGCACCAGTGCGGCAATCGAATTCGCCGTCAAGGTGCTGGAAGTGCAGGAGATCATGGTGCTGGGCCACGCGCTGTGCGGCGGCGCCGGCGCGCTGATCGACGGCGCCCCGGCGCAGGCGCAGGACTTCCTGCCCGACTGGATCCGCATCGCCCGGCCGGCGCGGGACATCGCGCTCAACCTGAGCAGTGACCCAGCGGAGCAGCGCACCATCCTCGAGCACCAGTGCGTCAAGCTCTCCCTGCGCAACCTCGCCACCTTCCCCTGGATCAAGGAGCGGGTCGAGGACGGCCGCCTGGCGCTGCACGGCGCCTATTTCGCGGTGGCGACCGGGGTGCTGGAACGGCTGCGCGCGGACGGCACCTTCGGCCCCGTGTGAGGGTTGGCCCGGATACCGCCTTTCCGCGTTCCAGTGCCTGATACGCCCATCGAGCAGGCCGGCTTTCGGGGCCGATTACCGGCGCAGGCCGTCGCGGCCCAAATCTTGCTGATTCATTGGAACCGCCATTCCCGGCGGGCGTTGATGCGCTGACTGGCAATGCCGGTCCCATCAACGAAATTCGGCGGAACGTGGGAGGAAATGCCGTGGGACTGTTCTCCAAGGACATCAAGTCGCTCGACGATCTCCTCCGGCAGAGCCTCGGCGAGCTGCTCTACACCGAACGGCGGATCGCCAAGGCGCTGCCGGGACTGGCCGCCAAGGTCTCCGATCCGCTGCTCCGACGGGAACTCGAGCGAGCGAGGATGGCGAGCGAGGATCACCTCGCGCGCATCGAGGAGGTGTTCCTCCGGCACGATGCGGCGCCCCGTTCCATCGAATGTCCGGCGATCGACGGCATTTTCATCAGCGCCGAGGAATTGAACGAAGAGATCGACGATTTCTACGTGCTCGACACTGCCATCGCTGCCGCCATGCAGGCGGTCGCGACCTATAGCGCCGCCCGCTACATGACGGCGGCCGCCTGGCTGCGCCAGCTTGGCCAGCCGGAATGTGCCCGCCTGCTGCACGCCAATCTGGTCGCGCGCCAGCGCGCGGCGGATGCGCTCTGCGCGCTTGCCGAGCAGCGGCTGAACGCCCGTGCCCGCGGACGCAGCGACGACCGGCCCTCCGGCGTGGCCCTGGCCGGCTAGACGGGCCGGTGGCGCGCGACCGCCGCCGCCAGCCGTGAAGGATCGGCCGCAAGCCTCTCCACCTCGACCCAGCGATTCCAGTCTTCCGCGAGGCTCCAGCCGGGGCGGCCGACGCGCGCCACCGGCAGCCGGTAATGCAGCGCCGCGCGCGGCTTCACCTTGCCGCTGATGCGCGGGGCGACGCGCTCGGGAAACAGTTCGAGGAACAGCGGCAGGAGGTCGAGGGCGCGGCTGCGCGTCGGGTTGGCGCCGACATAGTCGTCGCACAGCGCCTCCAGATCCGGCCGATAGCCGGGACCGAGCACCTTATCCACATAGTCCTGCGGGTAGGGCGGCGGCGCGTGCAGCCGCGAGAGGCCGGTCAGGCCCTGCGCCCGCAGGCGCGGTTCCGAGAGCAGGAAGGCCCGCAGCATCGCCAGCAGCGCCGACGGCTCCAGCGAGGCCGGCACGATGTTGAAATGCAGCCCCAGCGAGCCGAGGACGGTGGCGCCGTCCCCGCCGGCGCCTTCCTCGCGCAGGGCGCGCACCAGGTCGTCCATCTCCCCGAGATCGCCCGGCAGGATCGGCCCGGTCACCAGCTCGCGCGGCACGAAGGGGCGCAGCGCCGCGCCGATGAGGCCGGCATGTGGGCGCAGCCGCGGCATGGGATGGCCGTCGCGATGGGGGTGGGCGTGGCGCATGTCGAGCTCGACGCACAGGTCGCCCAGCCGCGAGCCGATTATGTGGAAGGCGTGCGGGTCCTCCTCGCGCAGCGTGCCGCCCATCTCGCGCGCGATGCGCTCGGCCGCCCGCCGCTCGGAGAGGCGGGTGAACTCGACCTCGACGCCGACGCGGCGCGGCTGCCCACTGACGGCGAGCGGGACGGGCAGGGGAAGGAAGGCGGTTGCCGGCAGGAGGGTACTCACGCGCACGGCCATGCTTGCATCATCGGCCCTATGTGGGGCCGCCCGCGCGCTTATCCAGACGCTGCGTCACCTTGCGCAAGGCTCGCGCCGGCGGCCCCCGTTTCCGGGGCCGGCCGCGTCGGGCAGATGATTGGAAGATCTCGGGAAAGTTAGTGGTCGGAGTGGCAGGATTTGAACCTGCGACCCCCTCGTCCCGAACGAGGTGCGCTACCAGGCTGCGCTACACTCCGCCGCGGCGCGAGCCTCTAGCATGCCGATGCGCAGGGCCGCAAGGGGCGCGGCGCGCAGGATGTGGATGACGCGGGTGGCGACGTGCGACCCTTTCGCCCGCGGGCGGGCGGCGCCCTGCCGAACGAGGTTGAAAGCCGGGCTAAGCTGTGTCTATGTCCGCGCCCACGGCCGGCCGGGCGCAGCGTCGAACGGCCACCGGCCCGGTGGGGCGTCGCCAAGTGGTAAGGCAGGGGATTTTGATTCCCCCATGCGGAGGTTCGAATCCTCCCGCCCCAGCCAGCCGCCATGCTAGAAGCGGGACGATCCCGATCCATCACGCGGCGGCTTCCTTGCGCATCCATCTCGTCAATCCCAACACCACGCGGTCGATGACCGAGACCATCGCCGCCGCCGCACGCGTCGTCGCGGCGCCGGGCACGCAGATAATGGCGGCGACCTCCGCCATGGGGCCGGCCTCGATCGAGGGGCATTATGACGATGCGCTGGCGCTGCCCGGCCTGCTCGCCGCCATCGCCGAGGCCGAGGCGGCGGGGGTGGACGCGCATATCATCGCCTGCTTCGACGATACCGGGCTGGAGGCTGCGCGCACGCTCGCCAGGGCGCCGGTGGTCGGCATCGGCGAGGCCGGCTTCCACATGGCGAGCCTTCTCGCCCACCGCTTTGCGGTGGTGACGACGCTGTCGCGTTCCATTCCCGTCATCGAGGGCAATCTCCTGCGCTACGGTCTCGACCGCCGCTGCGCCGCCGTGCGCGCCTCGGAAGTGGCGGTGCTGGAACTGGAGGACCCGGCTTCCGGCGCCCGCGCCCGCATCTCGGAGGAGATCGGCCGCGCCCTGCGCGAGGACCGGGCGGAGGCGATCGTGCTCGGCTGCGCCGGCATGGCGGATCTGGCCCGCGCCCTGGGCGAGGAGCACGGCGTGCCGGTGATCGACGGGGTGGCGAGCGCGGTGGCGCTGGCGGAAGGGCTGGTCAGGGCCGGGCTGACGACCTCGAAGACCGGCGCCTATGCGCCGCCGCGGCCGAAGCCCTATGCCGGCCGCCTCGCCGATTTCGCCCCGAAGGGATAGTCCGCCTCAGCCGAGCTTGCGCAGCAGGCGCAGCGCCTCGGCGCGCTCGGCCTCGTCGAGCGGCTCCAGCGTCGCCTCGGTGATCTCGCGCGCGACCAGTATGGCTTCGTCGGCAACGGCCCGCCCGCGCTCGGACAGGCCGACGGCGCGGCGGCGGCGGTCCAGCGGGTCGTCGGCGGTGAGCACGAAGCCGCGGGCGCGCAGGCGATCCACCACGCCCTTGATGGTGGCGGCGTCGAGATAGACGAGGCGGCCGAGCCGGTTCTGCGAGCAGGGGCCGACCTCGCGCAGCTTGGCGAGGGTGGCGAATTGCGGCGGGGTCAGGTTTTCGATCATGCGCGCGGCGAAGAGGGCGGTGTGGCGCTGGTTGGCGACGCGCATGAGGAAGCCCACCTGCTGGTCGAGCCGGTAGGTCTCGATCGCCAGCGCCTTCGCGTCGGCCGGATCGTCGGGGCCGCCCGCACTCATTAGCCCGTCGCTTTCCCGCACATCCGTCATGGCCACCATCAGAGCACAACGAAGCCGGCTGGCAAATGCCATACGCGCATCTTCAATGATTTGTACGCATTCAACCGAATATCCGCATGGGCTCGACTGCCGAATCGAGGTCGCTCATCGCGCCCTGCCACCGCAGTTCGCCTTGTTCGATCACATACGCCCGGTTGCATACCGCACTGCACAACGCGGTATTCTGTTCGGAGATCAGCAGGGAGAGGCCGCTGGCCTTCAAAGCACCCAGCGCATTGATCATTTGTTCTACGATGATTGGCGCAATACCTTCGGAGGGCTCGTCGAGCAGCAGCAGCGCCGGGCGGCCGACGAGGGCCCGTGCCACGGCGAGCATCTGCTGCTCGCCGCCCGACATCTGGCCGCCCAGGCGATCCCTGAGCGCGGCGAGGTTGGGGAAGAGCTCGAACAGCGCCTCGCGCGGCCAGTCGGGGCCCATGAGGCTGCCGCCGCCGGGCCGCACGGCGCGGCGGCCGAGGTCGAGGTTCTCCGTCACGGTGAGGTCGGTGAAGATGCGCCGATCCTCGGGCACATAGCCGATGCCGAGCCGGGCGATGGCATAGGTCGGCAGCGCCGCTATGTCCTGCCCATGCAGGGCGAGGCGGCGGGCGCGGCGGCGCACCAGCCCCATCACCGCCTTCATGGTGGTGGACTTGCCGGCGCCGTTGCGCCCGACCAGGGCCACCGCCTCGCCCGGCGCGACCGTGAGCGACAGGCCGAACAGGATCTTGGCCTCGCCATACCAGGCTTCCAGCCCGTCGACCTCCAGCATGGGCGTGTCCGCGGGCGGATTCATCTTGCCGCCTCCGCCGTGCCGCCGAGATAGACCTCGCGCACTCTCGGGTCGGCGCGCACCTCGTCGACCGTGCCGTCGGCGATCAGCCGCCCGCGCGCCAGCACGATCACCCGGTCGGCATGGCCGAAGACGACGTCCATGGAATGCTCGGTGAACAGCACGGCGAGTCCGCGCGAGCGCGTGAGCTTCTGAACGAGCGCGATCATCTCGCCGCGCTTGGCCGCGGCCATGCCGGCGGTCGGCTCGTCCATCAGGAGGAGCCTGGGATCGCCGGCGAGCGCCATGGCGAGCTCGAGCCGCTTCACGTCGCCATAGGCGAGAGCCGCGGCGGGGCGCTCGGCCTCGCCGGCCATGCCGGTCTGCTCCAGCAGCGCCATGGCCTCGTCGCGGGCAATGGTGGTCGCGGGCCGCCAGAAGCCGAATACCGAGCCGCGCGCGGCGATGAGCGCCGCCTGCACATTCTCCAGCGCGGTCATCGAGCCGAACACGGCGGCGACTTGAAAAGTACGGCCGACGCCGAGATGGGCGATGCGGCGCGAGGGAACGCCGGTGACGTCGCGCCCGAGGATGCGCACCGTGCCGGAATCCGGCTTGAGCTGGCCGTTGACGATGTTGAAGCAGGTCGACTTGCCGGCGCCGTTGGGGCCGATCAGCGCCAGCAATTCGCCCGGCGCGATGGAGAAGCTCACCCCGTCCACGGCGCGCACGCCGCCATAATGCTTGGTGAGCTCGCGCACCTCCAATACGGTTCCGGCCGGGTTTTGCGTCATCGCGCGCCTCCCGGCCGGCGCAGGCCGCGAGAGAGCCCACCCGCGATGCCGAAGGGAAAGAGCAGCACGATGGCGAGGATCAGCACGCCGAGCAGCGCGCGCCAGTAGTCGGTCTCGCGCATCACGCTGTCCTGCAAGAGCGTGAAGGCGCCGGCGCCGACGACCGGGCCGACGAGGCTCTGCACGCCGCCGATCAGCACCATGACGAGCCCGTCGATGGAGCGGCCGACCGAGATCGCCTCTGGCGAGATCGAGCCCTTGGCGAAGGCGAACAGCCCGCCCGCCGCGCCGCAGACCGCGCCGGCCAGCGCGAAGGCGAGCCAGCGCACCCGCGCCACCGGGATGCCGGAGGCTTCCGCCCGCAGGCGTGAATCGCGCGCGGCGCGCAACGCCATGCCGAAGGGCGCGAAGACTAGCCGCCGCAGCAGCATGAGCCCGGCCAGCGTGACCACGAAGGCGGCGAGATAGAGCCCGGTGCGACTGTCGAACGGCCATTCCGGCCACACGTCGAACAGGCCGTTGGAGCCGCCCGTTACCTCCTCCCACTGGAAGGCGACGGACCAGACGATCTGCGCGAAGGCGAGCGTCAGCATGGCGAAGTAGACGCCTTCCAGCCGCACGCAGAACCAGCCGAACAGCACCGCGCCGAAGGCCGCGACGCCGATGCCGGTGGCGAAGGCGAGCGGGGTCGGCAGGTCGAGCGCGGTGACGGCGTAGGCGGTGCCGTAGGCGCCGAGGCCGAAATAGGCGGCGTGGCCGAAGGAGGCCATCCCTCCCGGCCCCATGATGAAGTGCAGCGAGGCGGCAAACAGCGCCGCCACCAGCATGTCGAGCGCCAGCACCGGGGCGTAGCTGACCAGCGTGCCGATCAGCGGCATGGCGGCGAACAGGGCGATGGCGGCGAGGGCAAACACGCGGGCAGGGGCGGAGAACGGGCGCAGCGGCGGCTCGGCCGGGCCGCCACGGGCGGCGGGCGGCTGCGGCCGGCCGAACAGGCCGTGCGGGCGCACGATCAGCACCAGCGCCATCACCAGGAACTCGGCGACCAGGGTCAGCCGCGACATGTTGAAGGTGAAACCGAAGATGTCGACCACGCCGAGCGCAGTGCACAGCGCCTTCGCCTCCGCCACCAGAACGGCGGCGAGATAGGCGCCCCTGATCGAGCCCATGCCGCCGACCACGACGACGACGAAGGCGTCGCCGAGCACGGAGAGGTCGAGGGTGAGGCTCGCCGGCTCGCGCGCCATCTGCAAGGCGCCGCCGAGCCCGGCGATGCC
Source organism: Ancylobacter novellus DSM 506 (assembly GCF_000092925.1). Taxonomy (NCBI): domain Bacteria; kingdom Pseudomonadati; phylum Pseudomonadota; class Alphaproteobacteria; order Hyphomicrobiales; family Xanthobacteraceae; genus Ancylobacter; species Ancylobacter novellus. Next base: position 276,149 of record NC_014217.1, read on the forward strand.
GGCGCCGAGGGCGAAGACCGCGGTGAACAGCAGCGCCTCGTTGATGCCGAGCGCCGCCACCATCTCGCGGTCCTGCGTCGCCGCGCGGATCAGCCGGCCGAAGCGGGTGCGGGCGAGCAGGAGGTGCAGGCCGATCAGCACCGCCGGGCCGATCAGCGCGAGGAAGATGTCGTATTGCGGCAGCCGCCGGCCGAGCAGCATCACCGAGCCCGACAGGCCCGGCGCGCGCGGGCCGAGTATATCCTCCGGCCCCCAGAGGAACAGCGCCGCGTCGTTGATGACGAGGAGCAGCGCGAAGGTGGCGAGCAGCTGGTAGAGCTCGGGCGCGCCATAGAGCCGGCGCAGCAGCGTCATCTCGATCAGCGCGCCGAGCGCCGCCACGACGAGCGCGGCCGCGAGGATGCCGGCCCAGAAGCCGAGCGGCCCGCCGATCCACGTCCCGAGCTTCGGCGCCAGCGTCACGGCGAGATAGAGCCCCAGCATGTAGAAGGAGCCGTGCGCCATGTTCACGATGCGGGTGACGCCGAAGATGATCGACAGCCCGGCGGCGACGAGGAACAGGCCGGAGGCGGAGGCGAGGCCGTTCACCGCCTGGAACAGGAGCGCGTCGAGCGACATCGGGAGGGGCCCGCCGTCTCGTCGCGCCGCTCAGTCGGTCGCCGGCCGCAGCGCCTTCACCTCGGCGTCGGAGGGCAGCACGCTGGCGCCGTCGACATAGCTCGGCTGCACCATGATGCCCTGTCCGTCCTTCAGCGCGAGGATGCCGACATAGGCGCCCATGGTCGCCTGATGGTCGCTGGCGCGGTAGCTGAAGGGGCCGAACGGCCCGGTCACCTGAAGCCCGCGGAAGGCGTCGACCAGCTTCTCGCTGTCGGTGCTGCCGGCCTTATTGAGCCCGGCGGCGATCGACTTGATGGTGGTGTAGCCGACCACCGAGCCGAGGCGCGGATAGTCGCCATAGGCCTTCTGGTAGGCAGAAAGGAACGCCATGTGCTCGGGCGTGGTGATCGCGTACCAGGGATAGCCGGTGACCACCCAGCCGACCGGCGTCTCGTCCTTCAGCGGGTCGAGATATTCCGGCTCGCCGGAGAGCAGGCTGACGACATGGGTGCCTTCCAGCGCGCCGCGCGTATTGGCCTCGCGCACGAACTTGGCGAGGTCCGGGCCGAACAGCACGTTGAACACCGCGTCCGGCTTGGCGTCGGCGATCGCCTGCGCCACCGGGCCGGCGTCGATCTTGCCGAGCGGGGTGGCCTGCTCCTCGACGAACTCGACGTCCGGCTGCGCGTCCTTGAGCAGCTTCTTGAAGGTGGCGGCGGCGGACTGGCCGTATTCGTAATTGGGATAGACGATGGCCCAGCGCTTGCGCTGCGCCGCCTTCGCCGCCGGCAGCAGCATCGCCACCTGCATGTAGGTGGAGGGGCGCAGGCGGAAGGTGTAGCGGTTGCCGTCCGTCCAGGTGAGCTTGTCGGTGAGCGGCTCGGCGGCGAGGAAGAACACCTTGCGCTTGCCGGCGAAGCCCGACACCGCCAGCCCGATATGCGACAGGAAGGTGCCGGCGAGCAGGTCCACCTTCTCGCGCGTCACCAGGTCCTCGGCGACGCGGATGGCGTCGCCCGGATTGCCGCCGTCGTCGCGCGAGATCAGTTCCAGCGGCCGCCCGTTGACGCCGCCCGCGTCGTTGATCTCCTTCACCGCGAGCTGCATGCCCTTGCGGTAGGGATCGAGGAAGGCGGGCTGGGCCTTGTAGCTGTTGAGCTCGCCGATCCGGATCGGCTCGGCGGCGAAGGCGGGCAGGGTGAAGGCAGGCAGGGCGAGGGCGGCGACGCTCATCGCCGCGCCCGTCAGCGCCGCGCGCAGACAGCTCGAATAGCGCATCGCAGCCCCCTCAACTTTGCCGCCGGCCAGGGTGCGCCGGCGCGCGGATAACCTATCGTCTCCCCGCCCGCGGTCCAGCCCAGTCTTTGGGCAGCGCGGAGCTCAGGGGCCGATCTCGATCTCCGGCTCCGGCGGCGCCTTGGTGCGGCCCGAGGCGACCAGCGCGCCGCCGACGATCAGCGTGGCGCCGAGCAGGGTGCTGACCGCCGGCACCTCGCCGAAGGCCAGAAGGCCGATGGCCAGCGCCCAGACGAAGGCGGTGTATTCGAACACGCCGAGCCGGCTGGCGTCGGCGCGCCCATAGGCCCAGGCCATGCACAGATGCCCCGCCGTGCCGAGCACGCCGATGCCGACGAAGACGAGGATCTCGCCGCCGGCCGGCGCCGTCCACTGCCAGATGCCGAGCGGCGCCAGCAGCAGGCCGGCGAAGCTGTTCTGCAGCAGTACGATGGTCGGCAGCGGGTCGCGCGCGGCCCGGCTCTTCAGCACCACCATGGACAGCGCATAGGTGATGGCGGCGCCGATGGCGGCGGCGAGGCCGAGCGCGTTCGCCTCCTCGCCGCCGGTATGGGTGAGCTCGCTCCACAGCACCACCAGCACGCCGGCGAAGCCGAGCACCAGCGCGATCAGGATCGGCCGGCCCGGCCGCTCGCCGAGGATCGCCGCGGCGAACAGGGCGATGAAGATCGGCGAGGTGAAGGAGAGCGCCAGCGCCACGGCGAGGGGCAGCACCGCCAGCGAATAGAAGAACAGCAGCGCGGTCGCCGCCACCACCACCGAGCGCCAGGCATGCGGACGGACCGTCGCCGCATCCGGCCAGGGCGTGCGGGCGGCGCGGAAGACGAGATAGGCCGCGAGCGCGCCGAAGGCGTAGCGCATCACGCCGATCTGGCCGATGCCGTGCTCTGTGGCGACGTACTTGATCATGCCGTCCATCACCGACAGGAGGCCGATGCCGGTGACCGCCGCGAGAGCGGGCCCGGTGTTGAAGCGCGGCATGGGATCAGCTCTCGATGCGAGCGAGGCGGGAAGGGGCGGCCGGGTTCAGCGACAGCCGGTAGGAATATTCCCAGGTCGCGGAGAGGTCGTGGCATTCCCGCGCCTCGCCGTGGCGATGGAAGCCGCAGCGTTCATAGAAGCGGTGGGCGTCGGTGAAGCGGGTGTCGGTCCACAGCCGGATCTCCGGCGCGCCGGCGGCCTGTGCTTGCGTCAGCGCCCGCTCGAACAGCGCCCGGGCGACGCCGCGGCGGCGGGCGGTGCGGGCGACATAGACCTTGAAGATCTCCATGCCGCCGGCCGGCGCATCGGCGTCGCGGGTCGGGGCGAGGGCGAAAGAGCCGATCACCTCGCCATCCGCTTCGGCCACCCAGATAGTGCCGCCGCGGGCGGCGAAATGCGAGGCGATGGCGTCGAGCTCGGGGAATTCGGCGGCGCGGTCGAACACGCAGCCCTCATATTCGGCGAAGGCGGCGGCGATCAGCACTGCGATGGCATCGCCGTCGGCGTCATCCGCCGGTCGGATCAGGAAATCGGTCAATTCGGCCACTCCGGCCCGGCGTTCGGCCCGCAATCCCGGCACAATCGCCGGGGAAGGTTCGACGTCGGAGCGCGCGCGGACTATGTTCGGCTGGCCTTCTGGCGTAAAGCTCAATCATTATGCTGATGTAAGGAATTATGAAGCGGCGGGCGCGCATCCTACCCAGCGTTTGTCCGTCCGGCATCCATACGTCCCGGAGTGCTCAATGAACCTGTTCCACCGCGTCCTCCGCCTGGCTCTTGCCGGCATGTTCGCCGCCGCTCTCGCCGCCTGCGCCACCCAGGCCCCGCAGCCGGCGGCACCCGCCATGCCGCAATACACATCGCCGATCACCGCCCAGCAGCTGGTCGGCAAATGGGGCCTGGCCGCCTATCACCGCCCGGAGGACGCGGCGCGCACCGAGGCGCAGGCGCGGCAGGGCTGCCGCCAGCCCTACGTCATCAATGCCGGGCCGGGTGGCGGCTTCATGATGTACCTCGCCGATGATTCGTCGCCTTCCGAGATGGTGTCGAAGCAGGTCGGCACCGGCCCGATCTTCATCGGCCTGCCGACCGAGCCGGCGGGCGCCAAGTCCGACCGCGAGGTCGTGCGCTTCGACGGCCAGATCCTGGTGCTGAAGTGGCTGGACCCCGAAGTGGCCGGCCGCTACGGCACCATGGTCTATGTCCGCTGCCCGGCGTGAGGATTGGGGCTGAGGCCTGACGTTCGAGGCCTGAGGCAATCCGTCGTCATCCCGGACGGCCTTCAAGAGAGCAACGTCATGGCCGGGCTTGGCCCGGCCACCCACGCCTTCCTCTCGGCGCCTGGTCGCAAGTCGTGGATGCCCGGGCCAAGCCCGGGCATGACGGCGTTGTGGGCTGAAATGCCCGGCGCTTCTTTTCAGGCCACTTCCGATCACCCTCATCCTGAGGTGCGAGCGCAGCGAGCCTCGAAGGATGCTCGCCCGGGTGCGCTTAAGTCACCATCCTTCGAGGCCGCCTCCGGCGGCACCTCAGGATGAGGTGGTGCCGCTGGCGTGCGCTCAGAGCGTCACCCGCGGAGGTACTCCGCCCCGCAAGGTTTCATTAACCATAAATGACCAACCTGTGATTCATTTCGCGGGGGCGTCAGACATGCGCGGTGATTCGGGTCTCCTTTCAGCACGTCAGCGGGCAGCCGTGCAGGCGGCGGCCGTCGCTGTCGCGCTGACGGCCTTGGCCGCTGCGGGGCCGGCGCAGGCGCAGAGCGGCGTCTACGGCTACCAGTCCTCCTACCAGCTCTATTCGCGCTCCGCGGCGTCCAATCCTTCCGCCTGGCGGCCGGGCAATGCGCCGGTCTATCCCTCGGGCAGCGTCTATCAGCCGCCGCGGCCGAGCGCCGACGTCGGCGCCGCGCGCGGGGTCTATGGATATGCCCCGCCGGCCCGCCGGACCACCACCGCGCCGGCCTCCTCCTATGCGGCGAGCGCGAACCCGTCTGGTTACGACGCCGACGTCGAATTGCCGCCGGCGCCGGTGCAGGCGGCCGCGCCGACCACGCGCCAGACCAAGGCGGCGAGCCGCTCGACCAGGGGGACGGCGACGCGCACCGCCGCCGTGCCGGCCAGCTACACGGTCGAGGACGACATCTATGACGACCCCGACACGCCGCTGCCGCTCTACCGGCCCTCGACCGGTGCGAAGGGCGTCGACCGCAAGTTCGACCGCCACGTCGTGCGCTATTCCAGCTCCGACCCGGCCGGCACCATCATCGTCGATACCGGCGCGCGCTATCTCTACCTGATCCAGGGCGACGGCACGGCGGTGCGCTACGGCATCGGCGTCGGCAAGGAAGGCTTCCAGTGGGCGGGGAGCGAGCGCATCAGCCGCAAGGCGGAATGGCCGGAATGGCGCCCGCCGTCCGAGATGCTCGACCGCCGTCCCGACCTGCCGCGCGTCATGCCCGGCGGCGAGGACAACCCGCTCGGCGCCCGCGCGCTGTATCTCGGCAAGTCGCTCTACCGCATCCACGGCTCCAACGAGCCGGAGACCATCGGCCAGGCGGTGTCCTCCGGCTGCATCCGCATGCGCAACGAGGACGTCATCGACCTCTATGGCCGCGTGCAGGTCGGCACGCTGGTGCGGGTGATCTGAGCCCGGAACCGAGAAGCAGCGCGCCGTCATCCTGAGAGCCTGACCCGTAATTGCTTTTCGGGATGGTGGGTGCCGCCTTTGGACCGTCATCCCCGGGCTTGGCCCGGCCATGACGAGCCTCCAAGCATCCCGGTCGCGAATTACGAATCAGACTCCCGGCGCCAGCTGGGCCTCGAAGGAGGCTCGTCCGGGCGCGCTCGAGCGACCATCCTTCGAGGCTCGCTGCGCTCGCACCTCAGGATGAGGATGCCTTGTTGTGTGGGGCGCATGGCTGCTGCGTAACCACGTCCGCCGCCGCCGCTTGGATGCGCGCAGGCTCTCCGCTATGGTCCGCGCCGATTTCGGATCGAAGGCGGGAGCCGCGCGCAGATGGCTGCGGACACACGGACGGACGGCACCACGAGCGAGGCCGCCGACACTCATTTCGGCTTCCGCACCGTGCCGCTCGGCGAGAAGCAGCGCATGGTCGACGAGGTGTTCCACTCGGTGGCGCGCCGCTACGACCTGATGAACGATTTGATGTCGCTCGGTCTGCACCGCGCCTGGAAGGACCTGCTGGTCTCGCGCCTGCGCCCGCCGAAAACCGACCGTTCCTTCAGGCTGCTGGACGTCGCCGGCGGCACCGGCGACGTCTCCTTCCGCACCGTCGAGGCGGGAGGGGCGGGGACCAGCGCCACCGTCGCCGACATCAATGGCGGCATGCTCGGGGTCGGCCGCGAGCGCGCGGCTTCGCTCGGCCTGTCGGACCGGGTCGAGTTCGTCGAGGCCAATGCGGAGGAGTTGCCCTTCGCCGACAAGAGCTTCGACGCGACCACCATCGCCTTCGGCATCCGCAACGTGCCGCGCATGGACAAGGCGCTCGCCGAGATGCGCCGCGTGCTCAAGCCCGGCGGGCGGTGCTTCGTGCTGGAGTTCTCGCGCGTCGACGTGCCCGGCCTCGACGCCATCTACGACGCCTATTCGTTCAAGCTGATCCCGCCCATGGGCAAGCTCGTCACCGGCGACGCCGAGTCCTACCAGTACCTCGTCGAATCGATCCGCAAGTTTCCCTCGCCGGAGGCCTTCGCCGAGATGATGCGGGCGGCCGGGTTCAGCCGCGTCGACGTCACGCCGCTGACCGGCGGCATCGTCTGCCTGCACTCCGGCGTGCGGATCTAGGGACGTGGCCACCCCGCTCGGCGATTATCTGCGTCTTGCCCGCGCCGGCTTCGTGCTGGCGCGCGAGGGCGTCGCTTCGCGCATCGATCCCGCCATGCGCCCGCCCGGCTCCGAGCCGCTCTTCGCCATCGCCAAATTGATCGAGCGGCGCGGCCCGGCCTCCAGCGCCGCGCGCCTCGGCGCCGCGCTGTCGCGGCTCGGCCCGTCCTATGTGAAGCTCGGCCAGTTCCTCGCCACCCGGCCGGACGTCGTCGGCGCGCAGATGGCGCGCGACCTCGAATTGCTGCAGGACCGCATGCCGGCCTTCCCGCAGGAGGTGGCCGAGGCGACCATCGAACGCAATTTCGACCGGCCGGCCTCGGTGGTCTATTCGCGCCTCAGTCCGGCGCTCGCCGCCGCCTCGATCGCGCAGGTGCATCAGGGCGAGGTGACGGAGGCGGACGGTACGGTGCAGCGCGTCGCGGTGAAGGTGCTGCGCCCCGACGTGCAGCGCCGCTTCCGCATCGACCTCTCCTCCTTCTACCGCGCCGCGCGGCTCGGCGAGCAGGCCTCGCCCGAGGGGCGGCGGCTGCGGCTGGTGGCGGTGGTCGACACGCTCGCCCGCTCCGTGTCGATGGAGATGGACCTGCGGCTGGAGGCCGCCGCGCTCTCCGAGCTCGCCCAGAACACCGGCGAGGACGAGGATTTCCGCGTGCCGGCGGTCGACTGGGACCGCACGGGGCGCGAGGTGCTGACCACCGAGTGGATCGACGGCATCAAGCTGAACGACCTCGACGCGCTGCGCGCCGCCGGCCACGATTTGCCCAAGCTCGGGCGGGTGGTGATGCAGTCCTTCCTGCGCCACGCGCTGCGCGACGGCTTCTTCCACGCCGACATGCATCCGGGGAACCTGTTCGTCGATGCGCAGGGCCGGCTGGTGGCGGTCGATTTCGGCATCATGGGCCGGCTCGGCCACAAGGAGCGGCGCTTCCTCGCCGAGATCCTGTTCGGCTTCATCACCCGCAACTGGCTGCGCACGGCGCAGGTGCATTTCGAGGCCGGCTACGTGCCGCCGCACCATTCGGTGGAGGATTTCGCGCAGGCGATCCGCGCCATCGGCGAGCCGATCTATTCGCGCCGCGCCGACCAGATCTCCATGGCCAAGCTGCTGACGCTGCTGTTCGAGGTCACCGCGCTGTTCGACATGAAGACGCGGCCCGAATTGCTGCTGCTGCAGAAGACCATGGTGGTGGTGGAGGGCGTCGCCCGCACGCTCGACCCGCAGCTCGACATGTGGAAGACCGCCGAGCCGGTGGTGCGCGCCTGGATCGAGCGCAATCTCGGCCCCGTGGGGCGGATCGAGGAGGTGGCGGGGGGCTTTTCCGCCATCGGCCGTTCGTTGCAGAACCTGCCGGACCTCGTCGCCCAGGGCCAGCGCATCGCCAACCAGCTGGACGCGGCAACGCGCGACGGGCTGGTGCTGTCGCCGGAGACGATGGAGGCCATCGGCCGCGCCGAGGGGCGGGGAAATCGCTGGGGCACGGTCGCGCTGTGGGTGATCGCCGCGCTGCTGGCGGGGCATCTGCTTTTTTGAGGTAGCACGGTCCGGTTTGGCGATATCCTGTTCCGATCCCTCGGAAGGGTTTTCGCATGAGCCTCGTTCACAATGAGCGGACGAAGTACCTCGCCACCCTGCTCAATACAGTGGCGGCCGCAACGATCGTAGCTGGTGTGATAGCTCCGATCGTCGCATTCACCTTCGGCATGCCCGGCCCCATCAGCGGCCGGTTCGCCTTGTTGATTAGCGCAGTTTGGCTTTTGACCGGCGTAGCCCTACATTATGTCGTGCGACGCATTCTTGGTCGGCTTCAGCCATGAGGTACGAGCCATGACCTTGCTTCAATGGTACATCCTGGTTGGCGTGCCGTTCATTTTGCTTGCCGGCGCGTTCGCCGCGGACCGCCTGTCGGCGTATGACAGCCGCCACGCTGATCGCCATACCGGCCCCGCGGAGTGAATCTGCTGTGCCATGACCACCGCGAACTTCCTGCTGCTGCTGATCATGCCGGTCGGCGCCCTGGTCGTCGGCGGCATCGTCTATCTCGTCGCTTCGCGCGACCATCACCCCCACGCCGGCCCCGCCGAGTGACGGGTTAACCTCGTCCGTCTTCCAGAGCTATCGCGAGCCCGGCCGCCGACATAGTCTTTGTGCTGCGGCGCTGGGCTGCGCTATAGGCGCAGGCCTGATGCCGGCCACAGGAAGAGTGCATGCTCGCGACCAAGCGCATCCTGCTGATCATTGGCGGCGGCATCGCCGCCTATAAGAGCCTCGACCTGATCCGCCGGCTGAAGGAGCGCGGCGCCTCGGTGCGGGTGATCATGACCGCGGCGGCGCAGCACTTCGTCACCCCGCTGGCGGCGGGCGCGCTCTCGCATGAACGCGTCTTCACCGAGCTGTTCGACCGCGAGGCCGAGCACGACATCGGCCATATCCGCCTGTCGCGCGAGGCGGACCTCATCATCGTCGCCCCCGCCACCGCCGACCTGATGGCGAAGATGGCGCACGGCCTCGCCGACGACCTCGCTTCCGCCGTGCTGCTGGCGAGCGACAAGCCGGTCCTCGTCGCCCCGGCGATGAACCCGCTGATGTGGAGCCACGCCGCCACGCGCCGCAACGCCGCCCAGCTTGCCGCCGACGGCGTCGCCTTCATCGGCCCGAATGCGGGCGCCATGGCCGAGCGCGGCGAGGACGGGCCGGGCCGCATGGCCGAGCCGATGGAGATCGTCGAGGCCGCCGAGCGCCTGCTGGCAGCTTCCGGCCCGCTCAAAGGCCGGCATGTGCTGGTGACCTCGGGCCCGACGCACGAGCCGATCGATCCGGTGCGCTACATCGCCAACCGTTCCTCCGGCAAGCAGGGCCACGCAATCGCCGCCGCTGCCGCCCGTGCGGGGGCGCAGGTGACGCTGGTCTCCGGCCCGGTGAATCTGCCCGACCCCGCCGGCGTCGATGTCCGCCATGTCGAGAGCGCCCGCGACATGCTGGCGGCGGTCGAGGCCGCGCTGCCGGCCGACGCCGCCATCTTCGCCGCCGCCGTGGCCGACTGGCGCGCCGCGAGCGAGGCGGGCGAGAAGCTGAAGAAGGACGGCAACGCCATCCCCCCGCTCATGCTGACCGAGAATCCCGACATACTCGCCACCGTGGCGCATCTGTCGAACCGCCGGCCGCGCCTCGTCGTCGGCTTCGCGGCGGAGACGCAGAACGTCGTCGCCTACGCGCAGGCCAAGCGTGCGCGAAAAGGCTGCGACTGGATCGTCGCCAACGACGTCTCGCAGCACAGCGGCATCGCCGGCGGGGTGATGGGCGGCGACAGCAACGCGGTCCATCTCATCACCGCGGAGGGTGTCGAGCACTGGCCGGAGGCCTCCAAGGCCGCGGTGGCCGAGAAGCTGATCGCCCGTGTCGCCGCCTCGCTCGGCCCGCTGGGGGCCGCCGAATGAGCTTCGAAGCGAGTCTGGACGTCGCCGTCCTGGTGCTGCCGCATGGCGAGGGCCTGCCGCTGCCGGAATACGCCACGGCGGGCTCCGCCGGGCTCGACCTCCTCGCTGCGTTGCCCGGAGACGAGCCGTTGACGCTCGCCCCGCTCGCCCGCGCGGCGGTGCCGACCGGGCTCTCCATCGCCCTGCCGGAAGGCTACGAGGCGCAGGTGCGCCCGCGCTCCGGCCTCGCTCTCAAGCAGGGGCTGACCGTGCTCAACGCGCCGGGGACCATCGATTCCGACTATCGCGGCGAGGTGAAGGTACTGCTGGTCAACCTCAGTGACCAGCCTGTGGTGCTGGAGCGCGGCCAGCGCATCGCGCAGATGGTGGTCGCGCCGGTGACGCGAATTAAGCTGGTCGAGACCGGGGATTTGAACGAAACAACACGCGGTAGCGGTGGATTCGGCTCGACGGGGCTCGACGGGCGGCACATATCGCGCTAGCCAAGGGGCATGCCGCGCCTGTCCGACAAGAGTCTTCTCGCCATTGCCGCCGTCGTCGACGTCGCGCTGCACGCGCGCGGCATGCCGGTGGCGGCCAAGGCGCTCGCCGCCCGCCACGACCTTCCGCCCCGCCATCTCGAACCCGTGCTGCAGGCCCTCGTCCATGCCGGCGTGCTCAAGGGCGTGCGCGGCCCGCGCGGCGGCTACGAGCTCGCCCGCGAGCGGCGGCGCATCACCGTCGCCGAGGTGGTCCGCGTGGTCGAGGCGGAGAGCGAGGAGGCGCTCGACGGCTTCCCGCCGCTGGTGCGTGACATCGTCCAGCCGGCCGTCGCCGAGGCCGAGCGTGCCTTCGAGGCGGCGCTCGACGGGGTGACCGTGGAGGACCTCTGTCGGTCCGCCGCGCAGAACACGCTGCGCAAGGGATTACCTGAAGGCATAGATTTCACGATCTGATTACGTTTAAATTTTGTTTTCTCGACTTGATTGCGTGAATATGCTAGCCCTGCCGGCGAAAATCGTTCGCCAATAACGGACTGGGCGCGTCAGGCCAGTCCGCCCTGCTGGAGGCACCCATGGCCGAGACCGCTCTCAAGACGCCCGCCGCGCAGGTGGGCCGGGGCCGGATCTACAACTCGATCACCGAGACCATCGGCGACACGCCGCTGGTGCAGCTCAACCGGCTGCCGGCCCAGCGCGACGTCAAGGCGCGCATCCTCGTCAAGCTCGAATTCTTCAACCCGATCGGCAGCGTCAAGGACCGCATCGGCGTCTCCATGATCCAGTCGCTGGAAGAGGCCGGGCTGATCAAGCAGGGCACCGTGCTGGTCGAGCCGACCTCCGGCAATACCGGCATCGCGCTGGCCTTCGTCGCCGCCGCGCATGGCTACCGCCTCATCCTGGTGATGCCGGAATCGATGTCGGTCGAGCGCCGCAAGATGCTGGCGCTGCTCGGCGCTGAATTGGTGCTGACCCCTGCGGCACAGGGCATGCGTGGCGCCGTCGCCCGCGCCGAGGAACTGGTGAAGGAGCTGCCGGACGCCATCATCCCGCAGCAGTTCCGCAATCCGGCCAACCCCGCCATCCACCGCCGCACCACGGCGGAGGAGATCTGGAACGACACCCATGGCGAGGTGGACATCGTCGTCTCCGGCGTCGGCACCGGCGGCACCATCACCGGCATCGGCCAGGTGCTGAAGCCCCGCAAGCCGAGCCTGCGCATGGTCGCGGTGGAGCCGGAGGACAGCCCGGTCCTGTCCGGCGGCCAGCCCGGCCCGCACAAGATCCAGGGCATCGGCGCCGGCTTCGTGCCGGAGGTGCTGGACCGCTCGGTGATCGACGAGGTGGTCACCGTCGGCAACCAGACCGCCTTCGAGACCGCCCGCGCGGTGGCCCGGCTGGAAGGTATCCCGGTCGGCATCTCCTCCGGCGCGGCGATTGCGGCGGCGCTGGAAGTCGGCGTGCGGCCGGAGAACGAGGGCAAGACCATCGTCGTCATCATCCCCTCCTTCGCCGAACGCTACCTCTCTACCCCGCTGTTCGAAGGGCTGTGAGCCTTCGGCGGCCTTTGCGCCGCCGGCCCTTCTAGTGCGACTCCCCCTCCGGTAAAGTCACGGTGATTCGGTGCCCGCAGGGGATGCGGGCGCCGGCCGTGGGGACGGCAGTCGGCGAGGGGAGACGGGCGCGGATGGCGCATCCGGCCGGCATGGGCGGAGAACGGAACCAAGGGGGACGGGTGCCGCAGGTGCGGCCCGGCCGCCGGCTCCTCCGCCCGCTCTTCACCGGCCTCGCTTTTGCCGCGCCGATAGCGCCCGCTTCCGCCGCCCCGGCCTCCGACGTCTTCGCCGTGCTGGCGGTGCAGGACCCGAGCGTGCTGATCGGCCTTGCGCTGGTCGTCGGTCTCATCGTCTTCGCCACCACCACCGCCATCGTGCATCTGCGCTATCGCCGCCAGTCGCTGAGGCGCGAGATGGCGGCGTTCGGCGAGATTTCCCGTCTCGAAGCCCAGATCGACGAGGCGCGCGCCCTATTGATGGCCGAGCCGCAGATCGTCGTGGTCTGGCGCGATCCCGCCGCGGACCCGGAGATCATCGGCAACACGCCCGCCTTCACCGGCGTCGCCGCCCCCGCCCGCATCCTCGCCTTCGGTTCATGGCTCACCCCCGCTTCCGCCCGCGAGATCGAGGCGGCGGTGGACCGGCTGCGCGGCCGCGGCACGCCGCTCGCCGCCACCCTCGCCACGCAGGACGGCCGCTTCGTCGAGGCGGATGGCCGCCCGGTCGGCGCCGCGGTGGTGCTGCGCCTGCGCGACATCACCGGCGTGCGGCTCGACCAGGCGCAGCTGGAAGCCGCCTATCGCGCCCTCGATGCCGAGAGCTCGGCGCTGCGCACGCTGCTCGATGCGCTGCCGGCGCCCGCCTGGGTCGACGGCGAGGATGGCAGGCTGCGCTGGAGCAATGCCGCCTATGCCCATGCGGTGGAGGCGCGCGACGCTTCCGACGCCGCCTCGCGCGGCCTCATGCTGCTCGACCAGCAGAGCCGCACCCAGGCCGAGAAGGCGCATGCGGCGAGCCTGCCCTTCAAGGCCCGCCTGCCGGTGGTGGTCGCCGGCACGCGGCGCGTGCTCGACGTGCTGGAAGTGCCGGCCGGCGGCGGCGCGGCGGGCATCGCGCTCGACGCCACCGAGGCCGAGGTGGTGCGTGCGGAGCTCGCCCAGGTGGTCGGCGCGCACCGGCGCACGCTCGACCAGCTCGCAACCGCCGTGGCGATCTTCGGCGCCGACCAGCGCCTCGTCTTCCACAATGCCGCCTATGCCCGGCTGTTCGACCTCGACGCCGCCTTCCTCGACGACCGGCCGACCGACGGCGCCGTGCTCGACCGGCTGCGCGCCGCGCGGCGCCTGCCGGAGCAGGCCGATTTCCGCCTCTGGCGCGAGGAGCTGCACGCCGCCTACCGCGCCATCGAGCCGCGCGAGCACTGGTGGCACCTGCCGGGTGGGCGCACGCTGCGCGTCGTCACCGCGCCGAACCCGGAAGGCGGCATCACCTATCTGTTCGACGAGGTGACCGAGCGGCTCGCGCTGGAGAGCCGCTTCAACTCGCTCACCCGCATCCAGTCCGAGACGCTGGACGCCTTGGCGGAGGCGGTGGCGGTGTTCGGCAGCGACGGCCGGCTCGGCCTCGTCAATTCCGCCTTCCGCCGGCTCTGGCAGCTCGACGCCGCCATGCTCGACGCCCATCCGCATATCGACGCGGTGGCCGCCGCCTGCCGCCCGCTGACCGCCGACGCCGCGGTCTGGGCGCGGCTCACCGCCACGGTGACCGGCATCGAGGCGCGCATGCCGACCGAGTTCCGCATGGAGCGCAACGACCGCACCATCCTCGACGGCTCGACCCAGCCGCTGCCCGACGGCGCCACGCTGGTGACGCTGCGCGACGTCACCGACAGCGTCAACGTCGAGCGGGCGCTGGTGGAGCGCAACGACGCCCTCGTCGCCGCCGACCATCTCAAGAGCACCTTCGTCAGCCACGTCTCCTATGAGCTGCGCTCGCCTTTGACCACGATCATCGGCTTCGCCCAGCTGCTCGACGACACCGGCATCGGCCCGCTCAACGTCAAGCAGCGCGCCTATGTGAACCACATCACCGAGAGCTCGGCGGCGCTGCTCGCCATCATCAACGACATCCTCGACCTCGCCACCATCGATGCCGGCTCCATGGCGCTGGAGCTGACCGAGGTCGATGTGCGCGCCGCCATGGACGCGGCGGCCGAGGGCGTGCGCGACCGGCTCGCCGAGGGCGGCATCCGCCTCTCCATCGAGTTGCAGAACGCCGCCGGTTCCTTCCGCGCCGATGCCAAGCGCGTGCGGCAGATCCTCTACAACCTGCTCTCCAATGCGGTGGGCTTCGCGCCGGAGGGCTCGACCGTCACGCTCTCGGCCGAGCGGCGCGAGGACGGCGTGATCTTCCGCGTGCGCGATATGGGGCCGGGCGTCCCGCCGGAGATCGGCGCCCGGGCGTTCGACCGCTTCGAGAGCCACACCGCCGGCTCGCGCCACCGCGGCGTCGGGCTCGGCCTCTCCATCGTGCGCTCGCTGGTGGCGCTGCATGGCGGCACGGTGAGCCTGGCGCCGGCGCAGGGCGGGGGCACGCTGGTGACCTGCATCTTCCCGCTGGAAGCCGGCGCGAGCCGCGACGCGGCGGAGTAGGGCGATGCGGCGGAGCAGGCGATGATAGACGGTCGCACCACCGGCGCAGTCCCGACCATGCCGGTCGCCCATTGGGACGTCGTGCTGCCCGACGAGGTGGCGACCGGCCGCCTCGCCATGGACCTCGCCGCCATGCTGCGCCCGGGCGACCTCGTGGCGCTGGACGGCGACCTCGGCGCCGGCAAGACCACGCTGGCGCGGGCGCTGATCCGCGAGCTCGCCGGCGATCCCGAGCTGGAGGTGCCGAGCCCGACCTTCACGCTGATGCAGACCTACGACCTGCCGCGCCACCGCGTGGTGCATGCCGACCTCTACCGCCTGAGCGACGCTTCCGAACTCGACGAACTGGGCTGGCAGGAGCAGACCGACGGCGCGGTGACGCTGGTCGAGTGGCCCGAGCGCGCCGAGGGCGCGGTGCTCAAGACCGACCGGCTGGAGGTGCATATCTCCATGCCGCAGGACAGGCCGGAGACCGCGCGGCGCGTGCGTCTGCTGGGCTATGGCAGGCTTGCCGGCGCGCTCTACCGGATGCGGGCGATCCGCTCGCTGATCGATTCCACCGGCTTCGGCCCGGCACGCCGCCGGCATCTGCAGGGCGATGCCTCCACCCGCTCCTATGAGCGGCTGGTCGGTGCCAAGCGCAACGCCATATTGATGAACGCGCCGCGCCGGCCGGACGGGCCGCCGGTGCGTGCGGGGCGCAGCTACAGCGCCGTCGCCCATCTCGCCGAGGACGTGAAGCCCTTCGTCGCCATGGCGCGCGGCTTGAGGGCGCGCGGCTTCTCGGCGCCGGCGATCTATGGCGGCGATCTCGACGCCGGGCTGCTGGTCATCGAGGACCTCGGCGAGGAGGGCGTGCTCGCCGGCACGCCGCCGGCGCCGGTGCCCGAACGCTACGAGGCGTCCGTCGACGTCCTGGCGGCGTTGCACGCGCTCGACCTGCCGGCGACGCTGGCGGTGGCGTCGGGCATCGACCACCAGATCCCGCCCTACGACCTCGAGGCGCTGACCATCGAGGCGGAGCTGCTGCTCGACTGGTACCTGCCGCATTGCGGCGTCGCCCTGCCGGCGGATGCGCGCCAGTCCTTCCGCCAGCTCTGGGCGGCGGCGCTGGCGCCCTCGCTGGCGCAGAAGCCGGTCTGGACGCTGCGCGACTTCCACTCGCCGAACCTGATGTGGCTGCCGCAGCGCGAAGGCATCGCCAAGGTCGGCCTGCTCGACTTCCAGGACGCGGTGATGGGCCCGCCGGCCTATGACGTGGTCTCGCTGGCGCAGGATGCGCGCGTCGACGTGCCGGAGGCGCTGGAGCTGCATCTGCTCGGCCGCTACGTGAAGGCGCGGCGCGAGGCGGACGCCGATTTCGACATGCGCGGCTTCGCCGCCTCCTATGCGGTGATGGGGGCGCAGCGCGCCACCAAGATCCTCGGCATCTTCGCCCGGCTGAACCACCGCGACCGCAAGCCGGGTTATCTGCGCCACATGCCGCGCATCTGGAACTATCTCCAGCGCTGCCTCGCCTTCACCGATCTGGAAGCGCTGGCCGGCTGGTACAAGGACCATGTGCCGCCGCCGCGCCTGCACGGGCGGCCGGAGGGCGCCGTCGGCATGCCGGCGCCGGCGCCGGTCCCCGCCGCGCCGCTCGCGCCGCCGAGGCCCGCGGAAGCGGCGCCCAAGGCCCCGCCTGCCGCACCGCCTGCGGAAGCGCCGCCGCCGACTGAAGCCGCGGCTGTCACAGAGACGCCATCGGCGCCCGCCACCGTGGCCGAGGCGCCGGCGGCCGAGACCCCGCCGGACGCCGTTCCTTCCGAGGCCGCATCGACCCAAACGCCGAACGACCCCGCCACGACATGACCGCGATCAAGACCGCCATGGTGCTCGCTGCCGGCCTCGGCCAGCGCATGCGCCCCCTGACCGATCACATGCCCAAGCCCATGGTCGCGGTGAACGGCCGGCCACTGATCGACCATGTGCTCGACCGGCTGGCCGAGGCCGGCGTCGAGAAGGCCGTGGTCAATTTGCACTGGCACGCCGACGTGCTGGAGCGGCATCTGCTCGGCCGCACCCGCCCGCGCATCGTGCTCTCCGACGAGCGCGGCGCGCTGCTGGAGACCGGCGGCGGCATCCGCAAGGCGCTCCCCGAGCTGGGACCGGACCCGTTCTTCGTCATCAATGCCGACACCATCTGGATCGAGGGCATCCGGCCGAACCTCGCCGCGCTGGCGGAGGGCTTCGACCCGGAGGCCATGGACATCGCGCTGCTGGTGGCGCCCATCGCCACCTCGATCGGCTATGACGGGCACGGCGATTTCCTGATGGACGGCGAGGGGCGGCTGACGCCGCGACCCGAGCGCATTCTGGCGCCGTTCGTCTATGCTGGCGCGGCGGTGGTGGCGCCGCGAATCTTCGCGGGCACGCCGCAGGGGCCGTTCTCGCTGAGCCGGCTGTTCCGGCAGGCGGCCGAGGCCGGCCGGCTGCATGGCGAGCGCATGGAAGGAGTGTGGATGCATGTCGGCACGCCGGAGGCCGTCGCTTTGGCCGAGGAGGCCATCGAGCGCTCCAAGGACTGAGCGCGTGATCGCCTGCGTCCGGTGCGAGGGGCAGGCATGAGCCGTCCGGACCCCAATCTCCTGACCATCCCCGCCTCGGCGCCCTTCCTCGCCGTGCTGGCCGACGCGCTGCTCGACGGCCGGCTGGTGGAGGGCTTCGCGCCGCGCCACGACCCGTTCGCGCTGGCGAGCGCCACCGTCTTCCTGCCGACCCGCCGTGCCGGCCGCCTGCTGGCCGAGGCGCTGCGCGCCCGCATGGAATCGGGCGTGACGCTGCTGCCGCGCATCGTGCCGCTCGGCGACGTCGACGAGGATTCGCTCGCCTTCGCCGAGAGCTTCACCGACCCGCCGCGTGCCGTGCCGGGCATGACCCGCCGGCTGGCGCTGGCGAGCCTCGTGCGGCGCTGGCGGCGACTGCTCGCCGGCGATGACGGCCGCGTCGCGGTGGCGGCGGGGCCGGGGGCGGAGTTCGCGCTGGCCGATGCGCTCGCCCATCTCATCGACGAGATGGCGGCGCAGCAGGTGCCGTGGGAAAAGCTCGACACGCTGGTGCCCGGCCAGCACGACCTCTACTGGGACATGGCGCTCGACTTCCTGAAGATCGCCCGCGAGTTCTGGCCGGCGCTGCTCGACGAGCTCGGCGCGGTCGATGCCAGCGTGCGGCGCGACAGGCTGATCGCCGCCGAGGCGGAGCGGCTCAGGGCCGCGCCCGCCGGCCCGGTGATCGCCGCCGGCTCGACCGGCTCCATGCCGGCCACCGCCCGCCTGCTGGCGGCCGTCGCGCATCTCACCGATGGCTGCGTGGTGCTGCCCGGCCTCGACACCGACCTCGACGCCCGCTCCTGGGATCATCTCACCGATGACGAGGCGCCGGCGCCGAGCCACCCGCAATATGGCCTCGCGCTGCTGCTGAAAGCCCATATGCGGGTCGGGCGCGACGCGGTGCGAAGCCTCGCGCCGCCGGCGCCGCATGGGCGCGAAAGGCTGCTCTCCGAGGCGCTGCGTCCCGTCGCCTCCACCGAGGCCTGGGCGAGCCTTGCCGAGCGCCTCGGCGCGGCGGAGATCGACGCGGCGCTGGCCGAGGTCAGCGTCATCGAGGCGGACGACGCCCGCGAGGAGGCGCTTGCCATCGCCGTGGCGCTGCGCGAGGCGCTGGAGGAGCCGGGCCGCAGCGCCGCCCTCGTCACCCCCGACCGCGACCTCGCCCGCCGCGTCGCCGCGGAGCTGCTGCGCTTCGAGGTCGCCATCGACGATTCCGCCGGCGAGCCGCTGTCCGAGAGCGCGCCAGGCCGCTTCGCCCGGCTGGTGGCGGATGCCTGCGACGCCGAGCTGGCGCCGGTGCCGCTCTCGGCGCTCCTGCGCCATCCGCTCGCCCGCTTCGGGCTGGAGCGCGGGGCGCTCGATCAGGCCGCCGACGCGCTGGAGCTGATGGTGCTGCGCGGCCCGCGCCCGGAGGCGGGAGCGGATGGGTTGGTCAGGGCCGTCGCGGGCTTCTCACCGGGGCTGCATCATTCTTCCGATCCGAGAGCGGCCATCGACACGGATCGGCAGGCCCTCGCCGCCGGCCTCGCGGAGAGGATCGCTAGGGCGTTCGGGCCGCTGCTGGCACTGGGCGCGGGCGAGCACCCCTTCGCGACCTTGCTGGAGGCGCATCGCGCGGCCGTCGCGGCGGCGTGGAGCGCGGAGGATGGCGGCGCGGCGGAGGACGCCATCGCGCTGGCCGAGCTTTCCAAGACCTTCGAAGCCATGGCCGAAGGGGCGAGCGAGGCGCCGGTGATGCGCCTCGCCGACTATGCCGCTGCCCTGCCTCTGCTTCTGGCGGACCGTCCGGTCCGTCCGCCGCTGCTGCCCGGCGCTCGGCTGCGCATTCTCGGCCCGCTGGAAGCGCGCCTCGTCAGCGTCGACCGCATGGTGCTCGCCGGGCTCGTCGAGGGCACCTGGCCGAGCGCGGTGCGCACCGATCCCTGGCTCAGCCGGCCGATGCGCGCGGCGCTGGGGCTGGAGGCGCCGGAGCGGCGCATCGGCCTTTCCGCGCACGACTTCGCGCAGGGCTGCGGCGCGCCCGAACTGATCCTGTCGCATCCGCGCAAGCTTGGCGGCGCGCCGACCGTGCCCTCGCGCTTTCTCCAGCGGCTGGAAGCGGTGAGCGGGGAGGCGCGCTGGAAGATGGCGAAGCTCCGCGGCGACCGCTTCCGCCGTCTTGCCGCGTTGATCGAGGAGGCGCCGGCGGCGTCGCGCATCGCAAGGCCGGAGCCGGCGCCGCCGGTCGAATTGCGCCCGAAGCGGCTCTCCGTCACCGAGATCGAGACCTGGCTGCGCGACCCCTACACCATCTATGCCCGCCATGTGCTGCGGCTGCGCCCGCTCGACATGCTGGACGAGGCGCCCGGCGCGGCCGAGCGCGGCAGCGCCATCCACGACGCCCTCGGCGCCTTCGCGCAGGCTTTTCCCGAGGCCCTGCCGGCGGAGCCCGAGGCGGGGCTGCTCGCCTTCGGGCGGGAGGCGTTCCGGGAGCTGGAGGCCTTCCCCGCCGAATACGCGCTGTGGTGGGCGCGCTTCGAGCGGCTCGTGCCGCGCTATATCGGCTGGGAGCGGGCGCGGCGCGCTGATACTCGCCGCGTCTTCGCCGAGCTGGGCGGGCGCATGGCGCTGGCGGGCGGACGCTTCGCCCTCACCGGCCGCGCCGACCGCATCGAGCAATTGCGCGAGGGCGGGCTGGCGATCATCGACTTCAAGACCGGCGCCGTGCCCACGGCCAAGCAGACCGCCGCGCATTATTCGCCGCAGCTGCCGCTGGAAGCCGCGATGGCGGCGGCGGGCGGGTTCCGCGACCTGCCGGCGGAAGGCGCGGCGGCGCTGACCTATGTGCGGCTCGGCACGAGCGAGCTGAAGGAGGTCGGCGCGGTCGACAGGGACGAGACCGCCTTCGGCCTCGCCGCCTCGACGCTGGAACGGCTGGAGCAATTGATAGCCACCTTCGAAGATCCTTCGCGCGGCTATGCCTCGCTGGCGCGGCCGATGTTCCGCGGCCGCTTCGGCGACTACGACCACCTCGCCCGTGTGAAGGAATGGTCGACCGGCGGGGAGGGCGAGGAATGAGCGAACTCACCGATCTCGCCCCCGGCCCGCTGCGCGCGGCCACCGCGCTGCAGACCACCGCCTCCGACCCGCTGCTCTCGGCCTGGGTCTCGGCCAATGCCGGCTCGGGCAAGACCCATGTGCTGGCCCGGCGGGTGATCCGGCTCTTGATGCGCGGCGTGCCGCCCGGGCGCATCCTCTGCCTCACCTACACCAAGGCGGCGGCGGCCAACATGGCCAACCGCGTGCTGGACGAGCTGCGTCGCTGGGCGACGCTCGACGACGAGACGCTCGACAAGGAGATCGTCAGGACCGACGGCGGCCGCCCCGATGCGCTGCGCCGCGCCCATGCCCGCCGGCTGTTCGCGCAGGCGCTGGAGACGCCGGGCGGGCTGAAGATCCAGACCATCCACGCCTTCTGCGGCGCGCTGCTGCATGCCTTCCCCTTCGAGGCCGGCGTGCCCGCGGGCTTCGGCGAGCTGGAGGAGGCGGCGCGGCTGGAACTGCTCGCCCGCGTGCGCGCCGACGTGGTGCTGGAGGCCGCCGGCAGGCCGGAGAGCGCGCTCGGGCAGGCGCTCGGCCTCATCGTCGGCACCACCTCGGATGACGGCATCGACGAGATCATCGGGGCGATGGTCGCCGATCCCGCGGCGCTGGAAGCGAGCGACGACGACCTCGCCGCCGCGGTCGGGCTGGATCGGCCGATCGCCTCGCGCGACATCGAGCACCGCATCATCGCCGAGGCGCTGATCGCGCGGGGCGCCTGGCTCGGTCTCGGACAGGCGCTGATCGAGGAGGGCGGCAACTGCGCCCGGCGCGGCCGCTCGCTGCTGGAGGCCGCCGCCGCGCCGGACGAGGGCACCGCCGACACCTATGCCCGCGTCTTCCTGAAGGAGGACGGCGAGCCCTATGGCGACAGCCAGTTCGGCGCCGCGCCGATCCGGGCGAAATACCCGCTGCTGCTCGCCGAGCGCGATCGTCTCGCGCCGCTGGCGCAGTTACTGTCGGCGGCGCGCGCCTTAGAGCGCAGCCGCGGGGTGCTCATCCTCGGCCGCGAGGCGGCGCGGCGCTATGAGCGCGCCAAGGCCGCGCGCGGCGTGCTCGATTTTTCAGATCTCGTGGATGCCGCACGGCGCCTGCTGGCATCGGGCGCCTCGGCCTGGGTGCATTACAAGCTCGACCAGGGCATCGACCATGTGCTGCTCGACGAGGCGCAGGACACCAGCCCCGAGCAATGGGAGGTGATCCGCCCGCTGGTCGCCGAGTTCTTCGCCGGGGAGGGCGCGCGCGCCGAGGCGCGGTACGGCGCTGCGAGCCTGCCGCGCACGCTGTTCGTGGTCGGCGACGAGAAGCAGTCGATCTTCTCCTTCCAGGGCGCCGATCCGCGCCGCTTCGACACGGTGCGGCGGGAGCTGATGCGCCTGACCGGCGGCGTCGGCTTCGAGCATATCGAGCTGCGCCATTCCTTCCGCTCGGCGCCGGGGATCTTGGCGGCGGTCGACACGGTGTTCCATGCCGAGACCGCCTATCAGGGCCTATCGGCGCTGGCCGAGCCGCCGGTGCATGAGGCGATCCACGCCGCGCTGCCCTCGCTGGTCGAATTGTGGGAGCCGGAGGCGCCGAGCGAGAAGGTCGATATCGACGCCTGGCAGCGCCCGCTCGACGCGCCGGCCGCCGACGATCCCAAGGGGCGGCTCGCCCGCAAGATCGCCGGCCACATCGCCGCGCGCATCCGCGAGGGCTTTCCCGTCACCGGCCGGCACGGCACGCGCCCGGCGCGGCCCGGCGACTTCCTCATCCTGGTGCGCCGGCGCGATTCGCTGTTCGAGGCGATCATCCGCGAATTGAAGGAGGCGCGCGTCGCGGTGGCCGGCGCCGACCGCCTCACGGTGGCCCAGCACATCGCGGTGATGGACCTGATGGCGCTGGGCGACGCGCTGCTCGCGCGCGACGACGAGCTGGCGCTGGCCTGCGCGCTGAAGAGCCCGCTCTTCGGCCTCGACGATTCCGACTTGATGAAGCTGGCGCCGGAGCGCGCGGGCCTTCTGGAAGACGCGCTGTTCGCCCGCGCCGGCGAGAACCCCCACTGGCGCGCGGCGGCCGAGCGGCTGAGGCGGCTGCGGCCCGAGGCGCGGCGGCTGCGGCCCTTCGATTTCTACGCCCGCGTGCTCGGGCGTGAGCGCGGCCGCGCCGCCATGATCGCCCGGCTCGGCCCGGAGGCGGCGGACGCGCTCGACGAGATGCTGGCGCTGGCGCGTTCCTACGAGAATGTCGAGGCGCCCTCGCTCGCCGGCTTCCTCGCCTTCCTGCGCCGCGGCGGCGCCGAGGCCAAGCGCGACATGGAGGCCGGCCGCGACGAGGTGCGCGTGATGACCGTGCACGGCGCCAAGGGGCTGGAGGCGCCCTATGTCATCCTCGCCGACACCACCTCCGGGCCGATGACCCGCCGCGCCGCCGGCCTGCTGCGGGTAGAGCTGCCGGACGGACGGCGCGCGGCGCTGCACGCTCCCTCCAAGAAGGGCGACACGCCGGCCATGGCGCGGGCCCGTGCGCAGGGCGACGCGGCGCAGCAGGACGAGTATCGCCGCCTGCTCTATGTCGCGCTCACCCGTGCCGAGAGCGCGCTGGTGCTGGCCGGCGCGGATGGCGGCCGCAAGCGCCCGGCCGATTGCTGGTACGACCTCGTGCGCGGCGCGCTGGAGCCGGAAGCCGTCGAGCAGCCCGCCGCCGGCTTTGCCGGCACGGTGCGCCGCTGGCGGTCGGCCGTGCACGAGGAGATCATCGCGGCGCCGGCCGTCGCCGCCATCGCCGCCGCCCCGGACGAGGCCGAGCGGGCGCTGGCCCGCGCCTTGTCACGCCCGATAGAGGAACCCGCGGCCCGCGCCGCGCTGCGGCCCTCCGCCTCCAGCCTGCTCAGCGCTGCGCCGGAAGGACCGGAGGCGCTGGCGCTGCACCGCGGCGAACTGCTGCACCGGCTGATGGCTGCGCTCGCGAGCCTGCCGCCCGAGGAGCGCGCCGCGCCGGGGCGGCGCCTGCTCGCGGCAGCCGGCGATTTCGAGGAGGCCGCCCGCGAGGAATTGCTCACCGAGGCCCTCGGCGTGCTCGCCGTGCCGGGTCTCGCCGACCTGTTCGGCCCCGGCAGCCTCGCCGAGGTACCGCTCGTCGGCGAATTGGAGGACGGAACGCCGGTCTCCGGCCGCATCGACCGGCTGGCGGTGCTGGGCGACCGCATCCTCATCGCCGACTTCAAGACCGACCGCCGCGTGCCGCGCGAGGCTTCAAGCCTGCCGCCCGCGCATGTGCGGCAGGTAGCGCTCTATGCGCGGCTGCTGCGCCGTCTCTATCCCGGCCGGCCGATCGAGGCGCGGCTCGTCTACACCGCCGGGCCGCTGGCCCACGCGCTCGGCGCTGATGTGCTTGAGCGCATAGTGGAAAGTGTCACTTCGCAGTGACGCCGCCTTGACGGGGCAGGGGGGCGATACCTAATTTCATTCCAACTTCCCTGCATTCTCCAGATTCTGGAAAGGTGTCCAAATGGGCGTCGAAAAAGTGTCGGATCAGAGCTTCGAGTCCGACGTCATCAAGTCCGATGGTCCGGTCCTCGTGGACTTCTGGGCCGAATGGTGCGGCCCCTGCCGCATGGTCGCTCCCGTCCTCGACGAGGTGGCCGGCGAGCTCGGCGACAAGCTGAAGATCGTCAAGCTGAACGTCGACGAGAACCCGGCGACCGCTTCCAAATACGGCATCATGTCGATCCCGACCCTGCTGCTGTTCAAGGACGGCCAGCTCGCCTCGCGCCAGGTCGGCGCGGCGCCGAAGGCCAAGATGCTGCAGTGGATCAACAGCGCGATCTGATCGCGCCGTGATCGAGACGACAAGCCCCGGCCGGGTCCCCCCGCCGGGGTTTTTCTTTGCCTGCCGTCCGATCGCGTCTTCCGCGTGCCGCTTCGAAGCCATATATCGTGCAAGACAAACTCGTATCCGCTCTTTCTCTCCGGAGACTCCCCATGCCGCTTTCCATCTACGACGCCTCGATCCCGGTCTTTGAGCGCGCGCTGCGCAACCTCGACGCCATCCTCACCAAGGCCGAGGAGCACGCTGCCGCCAACGGCATCGATCTTTCCGAGCTCGCCGCGGCGCGGCTGGCGCCCGACATGTTCCCGCTCACCGGCCAGATCCAGAGCGCCAGCGATTCCGCCAAATTCGCCGCCGCCCGGCTGACCGGCACCACCGGGCCGAGCTTCGCCGACACCGAGACGACCTTCGAGGAGCTGCACGCGCGCATCGCCAAGACGCTGGACTATCTCGCCAGCGTCGACCGGGCCGGCTTCGAGGGCGCGGAGACCCGCGAGATCGTGCAGAAGTCGCGGCGCGGCGAGCGGCATTTCGTCGGTCAGGCCTATCTCCTGACCTTCGCCCTGCCGAACTTCTTCTTCCACGTCACCACCGCCTACGACATCCTGCGTCACAAGGGCGTTCCGGTCGGCAAGAGCGACTATCTCGGGGCGTTCTGAGGCTTCTCCCGACCCGACGGCGTCATCCCGACGGCCTCCGATAGAGCGCCGTCATGGCCGGGCTTGGCCCGGCCATTCACATCTTCGGTCCGGCCGGGCGCGTCCGGCCAAGTCGCGGATCCCCGGGCCAAGCCCGGGGATGACGTTGCGCTTGTCTGCGCCGCTCCAGATGACGCCAGCGCCCCACCTACCTCTTCCCCCGCCATTCAAACCGGACGCGTCATCCCTCCCTGAGGGTGGCGGTCGTCTCCCATTCATGGAATGGTTCCATGGTGTTCGGGTCGGTTGCGGAGGGGGAATCATGTCGGGTGCGCGCAAACGGGGCATCGTGTTCGGTCTGGCGGCGGCGTTCTGGGGCCTCGGTCTCGCTCCCGCCCCGGCGCAGACGCCGGCGGCTCCCGACGATTCGGCCCTCGTCGCCCGCGGCGAATATCTCGCCCGCGCCGCCGACTGCATGCCCTGCCACACCGGCGACAAGGCCAAGCCCTTCGCCGGCGGGCTCGGGCTGAACACACCCTTCGGCACGCTCTATTCGGTCAACATCACCTCGGACGTGGCGACCGGCATCGGCTCCTGGTCCTTCGACGACTTCCGGCGGGCGCTGCATGACGGCATCCGCAAGGACGGCGCCTATCTCTACCCGGCCATGCCGTTCGACGCCTATACCGGCATCACCGAGGACGACCTCAAGGCGCTCTGGGCCTATGTCCGGCGCATCCCGGCGGTGAACGCGCCCAACCCGGAGAACGGGCTTTCCTTCCCCTTCAACATCCGCCTGGGCATGCTGGCCTGGCGCGAACTGTTCTTCCAGCCGGCCTTCTTCAAGCCGACGCCGGGCAAGAGCGACGAGTGGAACCGCGGCGCCTATCTGGTCGAGGCGCTCGGCCACTGCTCGGATTGCCACAGCCCGCGCAACATCATGGGCGCGATCAAGGGCAAGGAAGCCTTCACCGGCGCCGAGGTCGACGGCTTCTACGCCCCCGACATCGCCTCCGGCGCGCTGGGCAAGACCTGGCGCAAGGACATGCTGATCCAGTTCCTCAAGACCGGCTCTGCGCCGCAGAAGACCGTGGTGTTCGGCCCGATGGCGGAGGTGGTGCATGACAGCCTCTCCCACCTGACCGACGCCGACCTCGCCGCCATGGCGACCTATCTGCTGGAGAGCCCGCCGCCGCTCGACGCGCCGGCGCCGCAGAAGGCCTCGCCCTTGCCGGCGGACGTCTATGCCCGCGCCTCGAAGCTGTTCATCGACAATTGCGCCGTCTGTCACCAGCAGCAGGGCACCGGCCTGCTCGGCGCCATTCCCTCGCTTGCCGGCAACCCGGCGGTGACGGCGGCCGAGCCCTACAACGTCATCGCCGCCACGCTGCACGGCCTGCCCTCCGACGGCCATTACGGCACCATGCCGTCCTTCGCCGGGCGGCTGTCGGACCAGCAGATCGCCGATGTGGTGAACTATGTCCGCACCGCCTGGGGCAACCAGGGCACGCCCAACGCCACGCCGCGCATGGTCGCCGCCTGGCGCGAGACGGTGAAGGTCCCAGACTACGGCACGCAGGCCGCCTCCGCCTTCGACTGCGCCCAGGTCGGCGGCGCGCCCGGCGCGCCGGGGCCGGACCCGAAGGCGGTCGCCGCGCTCACCGCCGCCATCGCCGGCGGCAATCGCGAGGTCTCCTCGCTGGTCGAGAGCTATGAGGCGGCCGCGCCGAATGCCTCGCCGGCCCAGGTGGTCGACGCGCTGATGGCCGCCTATTGCCCGGTGGTCGCCGCCGGCGCGGGCGAGGACTACCAGAAATATGCCCGCCTCAAGGGCTTCACCCTGCAAGCGGCGGCGGACGTCTCCTTCCGCGGCACGCCGGATTCGCTGCCGGACGTGCCGGTGGTCACGGCGGTGGTGGCCGGCAAGTCGCTGGTGGCGCGCCAGCCCGAGAGCCTCGCCGGGCCGCTCGCCTGTCCGGCGGCGGGCAAGATTCCGGCCGATCTCGTCACCGCGGCGGCCGGGCTGATCGGCAAGCCGCAGCTTCCCGTGCCCGGCGGCGCCGGCGGCGGCTACGCCCGCGAACTGGTGACGAAAAACCCGAAGGCGCGCCCCGCCGACATCGCCAACGCGCTGATCCTCTCCTATTGCGGGCTCGTCGCCGCCGACAAGGGCATCGAGCCGGCGACCCAGCACGCCTATGTCGAGGATTTCGGCCAGCAGGTGATCCAGACGCTGCAGGTCCAGCCCTGATCGGAAGGAGCTGAGGGCGCGGCCGTCGGTCGGCGGCCGCGCGGGTTCCATGCCGCTGAGACCGGCTGGATCAGCGCCCCCGATCGCAGCATGACGTTTTCTTGTTTTCCAATCGTGGCGCGAGGCTGGAGAAGCATTGGGCTTTCAGGTGCCCCTATGTGGGGCCGGACCTTGGCCCGACTGCATGACGAACGACATCGCCTATATGGAAGGCTCGCGGCGGAGCATGTCTCTTCGGAGCCTGGGCTCCATGCTGCTCCTGGCCGTGATGTGGGGCCTTTCCATACCCGTCACCAAGATGGGACTGGAGACGCTTCCGCCTTTGACGCTCACCGCGCTTCGCTTCGCGGTCGCGGTGCCGCTGCTGTTCGCTCTCCTGGCGGGAAGGTGGCGGCTGCCTTGGCGGGCCGTGCCCAAGGTGGCGGCGCTCGGCTTCCTGGCGATCGGCATCGGACAGGTCACCCAGACTCTCGGAGTGGTGGGGACCTCGGCCTCGGTCGGCACGGTGATCACCGCTACCATTCCGCTGTTCATCGTGGTCATCGCCGCGCTGCGCTTGCGGCAGCCGGTCACGCTTCTCCAGACAGCCGGCCTGATCGCGGCGTTTGCCGGCATCGCCCTGGTCGCGTTCGGCGACAGGGACCCCGCGGCCCTGGCCCAGACGACGGCGAGTGGCGCAATCCTTATGCTGCTCTCCGCTGCGGCCATCGCCTTCTACTATGTGTGGAGCGTCGAGGTCGCCGATGCCTATGGCACGGTGACCGTCGTGGCGTGGAGCACCCTCTGCGGCTTTATCAGCCTCGCGCCATGGGCCGCGTGGGAAGCGTCGAATACCCCGTTCGTCATCGGCGTCACGGCGATCGGCGCCGCGATCTATCTGGGCGTTGTCGTCACCGTGGCGGGCCTGTTCCTCTGGCTGAACATGCTCCGCACCGTGCCCGCCCGTGTGGCCGCCAGCGTTCAGTTCCTGCAGCCTGTCGTCGGGGTCATGGCCTCCGCCGCCCTGTTCGGCGACCATCTCGGCCTGGCGTTCTTCGTCGGCGTCGCTTTGGTCCTGACAGGACTGGCGACGACGCTGGCCAACAGGTGAGGTGATCCTGCACGGCAGGTCGGGACGACGCCGAAAGGCCGATGCCGGCGGGTCGGCCTGACAGTGCTGCGTCAGGCATACGGCACGCGGGGATGTCGAAATTAACGTCGGCGGCTGTCTCAGCCGCGGATCCCGATGAAATCAAGGGGATATGGTGCCCAGGAGAGGACTCGAACCTCCACGGTGTTACCCACTGGTACCTGAAACCAGCGCGTCTACCAATTCCGCCACCTGGGCACATGCCTTGCGGCACGGCGGCGACACATAGTCGGGCGGCCTCCGTCTTGTCAACGCGCGTTTCTCGTTCCGCCCGCGCAGGCGGTGGAAATCTTTGCATGGCGACCGCCTGAGCGGCACATGCCGAGGGGATCGAGGCCCGCGCGCTCGCGCGCGCTGGACGCTGGGGCGGCGGCGCGCTAATCGTCTGGCATCCCAATGCCGGGCCGGGAGAGAATGCACATGGTCGACGTCGCCGCCGAACTGCCGCTGGAGAGCGAGGCCGAGCTCGAGGCGCGCGCCGCGCCGATGGAGCGCCTCGTCACCATCTATGGCGGCTCCGGCTTCATCGGCCGGCATGTGGTGCGCGCGCTGGCCAAGCGCGGCTGGCGCGTGCGCGTCGCGGTGCGCCGGCCTGACCTCGCCGGCCATCTCCAGCCGCTCGGCGCGGTCGGGCAGATCAACCCGGTGCAGGCGAACCTGCGCTATCCCGCCTCGGTGCTGCGCGCCGCGGAAGGGGCGGAGGTCGTCATCAACCTCGTCGGCGTGCTGCATGAGAGCGGGCGCCAGAGCTTCGAGGCGGTGCATGCCTTCGGCGCCAAACAGGTGGCGCTGGCGGCTAGGGAAGTCGGCGCGCGGCTGATCCACGGCTCGGCCATCGGCGCCAATGCGGAATCCACCGCCTTCTACGGCAAGAGCAAGGCGGCGGGCGAGGCGGCGGCGTTCGAGGCGGTGCCGGAGGCGGTGATCATGCGCCCTTCCATCGTGTTCGGCCCCGAGGACGATTTCTTCAACCGCTTCGCCTCGATGTCGCGCCTCTCCCCGGTGCTGCCGCTGATCGGCGGCGGCGAGACGCGCTTCCAGCCGGTCTTTGTCGGCGACGTCGCCGAGGCCTATGCCAGGGCGGTGGACAATCTCGCCCGCCCTGGCACGGTCTACGAGCTGGGCGGGCCGGAGATCCTCAGCTTCAAGCAGCTGATGGAGCTGATGCTGGCGGAGATCGACCGCAAGCGCCTGCTGGTGCCGGTGCCGTCCGCGGTCGCCGCCTTCAAGGCGCGCTTCCTCGAATTGCTGCCCAACCCGCTGCTCACCCGCGACCAGGTGCGCATGCTCGGCTACGACAACGTCGTCTCCGAGGCTGCGAAGGCGGAAGGGCGCACGCTGGAAGGGCTCGGCATCAAGCCGACCGCGCTCGGCGCGATCCTGCCGAGCTATCTGTGGCGCTACCGCAAGGCGGGCCAGTTCACCCGGCCGGAAGCGGCCTGAGTCCTCCTTCCTGATGAACTGTCGTCATCCTGAGGTGCCCGGTGTCAGCCGGGCCTCGAAGGATGCTCGTCCGGGCGCACGGTGCCGACCATCCTTCGAGGCCGCCTGCGGCGGCACCTCAGGATGAGGGGGATTGCGGGTTCAGTGGCCCGGAAACAAGCGCTCAGCCCACCAGCGCCAGCGCCACCAGCCCGACGCCGCCCACCGCGATGCGCCACCAGCCGAAGGGCGTGTAGCCGTGGCGGGAGACGAAGGCGATGAGCCCGCGCACCACCGCCAGCGCGGCGATGAAGGCGGCGACGAAGCCCACCGCGATCAGCGTTGCGTCGTCGGCGTTCAGCGCGTCGCGGTTCTTGTAGAGGTCGTAGGCGAAGGCGCCGGCCATGGTCGGCAAGGCGAGGAAGAAGGAGAACTCGGCCGCCGCCGGCTTGCTGGCGCCGAGCAGCAGCCCGCCGACGATGGTCGAGCCCGAGCGCGACACGCCGGGGATCATGGCGAGGCACTGGATGAAACCGATCTTCAGCGCCAGCGCCTTCGGGAAGGCCATGGCATCGTCGTGGATCGGCCGCAGCTTCAGCGTGTCGACCCAGAGCAGCACGCCGCCGCCTAGGATGAGCATGATGCAGATCAGCGCCGGCGTCTCGAACAGCACGTTCTTGATGAAGCCGTGCGCGAACGCCCCGATCACCGCCGCCGGCAGGAAGGCGATGAGGATGCCGATGACGAAGTTGCGCGAGCGCTCGCTGGTCGGCAGCGTGACGAGCACATGCAGGAAGCGCTGGAAATAGGCGACGACGATGGCGAGGATGGCGCCGAGCTGGATCACCACCTCGAACACCTTGCCCTGGCTTTCGAAGCCGAGGAAATGTCCGGCGAGCAATATGTGGCCGGTCGAGGAGACCGGCAGGAACTCGGTGAAGCCTTCCAGGAGGCCGAGGAGGAAGGCTTCGAGCAGGGTGCCGAACGACATTGTGGGGTGTCCGTGAGGGGAGGAAGCCGGAGGCGGCGCCCCGGCGCGCGCATCCTGTCCGCTTCGCGCGATCCGATCAACGTGACGCTGTGTCAGGCGGGGGCGGGTTTTCCCCGTGCGTTTTTCGCATCGGCGGGGTCCCGACACCCGGCCAACATGAATTCGCCCCAGATGGCGTGTCGTTTTACCAACGGTCGGCGTTGCCCGGGAACGGCAGCGCTTGGGGAGTTATCGATGAGAATTCTGGTTGCGGGTGCCATGCTGCTCATGGCGCTCGGCGGCTCCGCCTTCGCGCAGGGCCGCGGTTTCGTGACGACGGATGTCAACCTGCGGGCGGGTCCCAGCGTCGAGTATCCGGTGGTGCTGGTGCTCGCCGAAGGCTCGCCGCTCGACATCTTCGGCTGCCTCGAGGATTACAGCTGGTGCGACGTCGCGGTGGACGACTATCGCGGCTGGGTCGCGGCGCAATATGTCGAATCGGTCTATCAGGGCCGGCGCGTCGAGTTCTACGACTACGCGCCGGTGATCGGCGTGCCGATCATCGGCTTCACCTTCGGCGACTATTGGGGCCGCTATTACCAGGGCCGCCCGTGGTACTCGACCTATGACCGCTGGGGTCCGCCGCGCCGCCCGCCGGTGTGGGGACCGCCCGGCTGGGCCCCGCCGCCCAAGCCCGGCTGGGGCAAGCCCGGCTGGGGTGGTCCCGGCTGGGGTGGACCTCCGCCGCCGAAGCCCGGCTGGGGCGGCAAGCCGCCGAATGGCGGCTGGAACGGTAATCCGCCGCATGGCGGCTGGAACGGTAATCCGCCGCATGGCGGCTGGGGCGGAAAGCCCGGCAACAATCCCGGCTGGAACGGCAATCCGGGCTGGAACGGCAATCCCGGCTGGAATGGCGGCAAGCCCCCGCAGGGCGGCAAGCCCCCGCAGGGCGGCAAGCCCCCGCAGCAGGGTGGTCCGCCGCCGCAGGGCAAGCCCCCGCAGTGGCAGCGACCGCCTCAACAGGGGCAGAAGCCGCCCCAGAGCCCGCCGCAACAGCAGTGGCTGCAGCGGCCGCCGCAGGGGCCGGTGCCCTATGACACGTCGCGCTGGCGCAACAACCAGTCCGCGCCGCCGTCTCAGCAGCCCCAGAGGCCCGGATACGGCGGCCGGCCGAACTGCGTGCCGAACACGCCGGGCTGCCCGGCCCCCCAGAGGTGAGGGGCCGGCTTGCCTGCGCGGGGAGGGGGCTCGCTTCTTCCCCGCGCGGTCATGCTCTTGAAATAATCGGCCCGCTCCTGTAGAGGGTGCGGCCTTCGCGAACCGGCCGGCTAAAAGGGCTGCCGTGGCGGTTCGAATGCTCACACTAGAAAAAGTGCCGGGCGCCCCTTTCGGGATGCCGCAGGCCGTGGAGACGAGCCAAATGCCCAAGATGAAGACCAAGTCCGGAGCGAAGAAGCGCTTCAAGCTCTCCGGCACCGGCAAGGTGGTCATGGCCCAGGCGGGCAAGCGCCACGGCATGATCAAGCGCACCAACAAGCAGATCCGCGACCAGCGCGGCACCACGGTCATGTCCGAGCGTGATGCCTTCAATGTTCGCAAGTTCTATCTGCCCAACGGCTGACGCCCCCTAGCCAGTACCAGGAGAAAATCCCATGGCACGTGTCAAGCGCGGCGTAACTTCCCACGCCAAGCACAAGAAAGTGCTCAAGGCGGCGAAGGGCTATTTCGGCCGCCGCAAGAATACCATCCGCGTCGCGAAGCAGGCGGTCGAGAAGGCGCAGCAGTACGCTTATCGCGACCGCAAGGTGAAGAAGCGCAATTTCCGCGCGCTCTGGATCCAGCGCATCAACGCGGCGACCCGCGAGCTCGGCTTCACCTATGGCCGATTTATCGACGGTCTCGGCAAGGCCGGGATCGAGGTCGACCGCAAGGTGCTCTCGGATATCGCCATCCACGAGCCTGCCGCCTTCGCGGCGCTGGTCGAGCAGGCCAAGGCCGCGCTGGAAAAGCAGGCCGCCTGATCTTCCCGTAAATGCCGGGACCGAAGCCTGGGAAGCCCCGCGCGCGAGCGTTGGGGCTTTTCGCGTTGGCGGGGCTCGGCTAAGAGACCGCTACCTTACACGCCCTCATCCTGAGGTGCCCGGCGGCAGCCGGGCCTCGAAGGATGTCCGCCGAAGTGAGCATCCTTCGAGGCTCACTTGCGTTCGCACCTCAGGATGAGGGCGTGAACGGGCGGAAGGGCTTCCACCGACCGCTTGACCGAGGCCGAACCTCATGTCCGTCGCCGCCGCCCTTCCCGATCTCGACGCGCTGGAGCGCGAGCTCTCTTCCGCCATCACTGCCGCCGCCGACGAGGCGGGGCTGGAGGCGGTGCGCGTTAGCGCACTGGGCAAGAAGGGCTCGGTCTCCGAGCTCCTGAAGAGCCTCGGCGGCATGAGCCCGGAGGAGCGCAAGACCGCCGGCCCGGCCATCAACGGCCTGCGCGACCGGCTCAACGAGGCGCTCGGCGCCCGCCGCACCGAGCTGAAGGCGGCGGCGCTCACCAAGCGGCTGGAGACCGAGCGCGTCGACGTCACGCTCCCCGTGCGCGAGACCCCGGCCGAGCTCGGCCGCGTCCATCCGATCAGCCAGGTGATCGACGAGCTCACCGCCATCTTCGCCGACATGGGCTTCTCGGTGGCGGAAGGCCCGGACATCGAGGACGACTTCCACAACTTCACCGCGCTGAACTTCCCCGAGGGGCATCCGGCGCGCGAGATGCACGACACCTTCTACCTGCCCACCAAGGAGGACGGCTCGCGGCTCGTGCTGCGCACCCACACCTCGCCGGTGCAGGTGCGCACCATGCTGTCCAAGAAGCCGCCCATCCGCGTCATCTGCCCCGGCCGCACCTATCGCTCGGACAGCGACCAGACCCACACGCCGATGTTCCATCAGGTGGAGGGGCTGGTCATCGACAAGGGCTCCAATCTCGGGCACCTGAAGTGGATCCTCGAGGAGTTCTGCAAGGCCTTCTTCGAGGTCGACAATGTGAAGATGCGGTTCCGCCCGTCCTTCTTCCCCTTCACCGAGCCGTCCATGGAGGTCGACATCCAGTGCGACCGCTCGCGGCCGGGCGAGATCCGCTTCGGCGAGGGCTCGGACTGGCTGGAGATCCTCGGCTGCGGCATGGTGCACCCGAACGTGCTGAAGAATTGCGGCCTCGACCCGGACGAGTATCAGGGCTTCGCCTGGGGCATGGGGATCGACCGCATCGCCATGCTGAAATACGGCATGCCGGACCTGCGCGCCTTCTTCGAGGCGGATGTCCGCTGGCTCTCCCATTACGGCTTCCGCCCGCTCGACTTCCCGACGCTGGCCGGCGGCCTGTCGAACTGAGCCCGGAGAGGACAGACACATGAA
Source organism: Ancylobacter novellus DSM 506 (assembly GCF_000092925.1). NCBI lineage: Bacteria > Pseudomonadati > Pseudomonadota > Alphaproteobacteria > Hyphomicrobiales > Xanthobacteraceae > Ancylobacter > Ancylobacter novellus. Next base: position 310,287 of record NC_014217.1, read on the forward strand.
ATTCACCCTCTCCTGGCTGCGCGAGCACCTTTCCGGCGACTATTCGCTCGACGACGTGACCGGCACGCTCAACCGCATCGGCTTCGAGGTCGAGGGCGTCGAGGACAAGGCGGCCAAGCTCAAGGGCTTCTCCATCGCCTATGTCGTCTCCGCCGTGCAGCACCCGAACGCCGACAAGCTGCGCGTCTGCATGGTCGACACCGGGCAGGGCGAGCCGGTGCAGGTGGTGTGCGGCGCGCCGAACGCGCGCACCGGCATGAAGAGCGTGTTCTCGCCGCCCGGCACCTACATCCCCGGCAAGGACATCACGCTCGGCATCGGCACCATACGCGGCGTCGAGAGCCGGGGAATGCTGTGCTCGGCGGCCGAGCTCGAGCTCTCCGAGGACCATGACGGCATCATCGACCTTCCGGCCGACGCGCCGGTCGGGGCGACCTATGTCGACTGGGCGGGCCTTGGCGACCCGGTGGTGGAGATCGCCGTCACCCCGAACCGCGCCGACGGGCTCGGCATTCACGGCATCGCCCGCGACCTCGCCGCCGCCGGTGTCGGCACGCTGATCGAAAAGCCGATCGAGGCCGTGAAGGGCGCCTATCCGTGCCCGGTCTCGGTGATCATCGCCGAGGGCGCGCCGTGCCCGGCCTTCGCGCTGCGCCTCGTCCGCGGGGTGAAGAACGGCCCGTCGCCCGACTGGCTGCAGGCGAAGCTGCGCGCCATCGGGCTGCGCCCGATCAACACGCTGGTCGACATCACCAATTTCCTGACCTTCGACCAGAACCGCCCGCTGCACGTCTTCGACGCCGCGAAGGTCCACGGCAATCTTGTCGTGCGCCGCGCCAAGGAGGGCGAGAGCCTGCCGGCGCTCGATGGCAAGACCTATGCGCTTGACGAGAGCATGTGCGTCATCGCCGACGACCGCGCCGTGGAATCGCTCGCCGGCGTGATGGGCGGCGAGGAATCGGGCTGCGACGAGACGACCGTCGACGTGCTGGTCGAATCCGCGCTGTGGGAGCCGATCAACATCGCCCAGACCGGCCGCAAGCTCGGGCTGAATTCCGACGCCCGCTTCCGTTTCGAGCGCGGCATCGACCCGGCCTTCACCCTGCCGGGGCTGGAGATGGCGACGAAGCTGATCCTCGACCTCTGCGGCGGCGAAGCGTCCGAGGTCGTGCTGGCCGGCGCCATCCCCGACACCACGCGGGTGATCGAGTTCCCGCTGAGCCTCACCGAGAAGCTGACGGGCTTGGTCGCCAGCGATTCCGAGCAGGTCGAGACGCTCGGCAAGCTCGGCTTCAAGGTCGAGGGCACTTCGGGCACCGCGCGCGTCACTCCGCCGTCCTGGCGCGGCGACATCGAGGGCAAGGCCGACCTCGTCGAGGAAGTCGTGCGCATCGCCGGCCTCGACCGCGTGCCGTCCATTCCCTTCCCGCGCGACGAGACCGCCCGCAAGCCTGTGCTGACCACGCTGCAGCTGCGCACCCGCAAGGCCAAGCGCGCGCTCGCCGCCCGCGGGCTGGTCGAGGCGGTCACCTGGTCCTTCGTGGCCAAGGAGCAGGCCGAGCTGTTTGGCGGCGGCGCGCCGGAGCTGGCGCTCGCCAACCCCATCGCCTCCGATCTCTCCGACATGCGCCCCAGCCTGCTGCCGGGCTTGATTGGTTCGGCGCAGGCCAATGCCGACCGCGGCCATGGCGACAGCGCGCTGTTCGAGGTGGGGCAGGTGTTCAAGGGCGACCGGCCGCAGGACCAGTTCATCGCTGCCACCGGCATCCGCCGCGCCACCGCCAGGCCTATGGGCGCCGGCCGCCATTGGTCGGCCAAGGCCGGGGCGGTCGATGCCTTCGACGCCAAGGCGGATGCGCTGGCGGTGCTGGCGGCGGCGGGCGCGCCAGTGGCGAATTTGCAGATCTCGACCGACGCCCCGGCGTGGTTCCATCCCGGCCGCTCCGGCACCTTCCGGCTCGGCCCGAACGTCATCGGCCATTTCGGCGAACTGCACCCTTCGGTGCTGGAGGCGCTCGACGCCGACGGCCCGCTGGTCGGCTTCGAAGTCCTGATCGACCGCATCCCCGAGCCGAAGGCCAAGGCGACGCGCGTCAAGCCGCTCTTGGAGCTCGCGGCCTTCCAGCCGGTCGAGCGCGACTTCGCCTTCGTGGTGCCGCGCTCGGTCGCGGCGGGCGACATGGTGAAGGCGGCGGCCGGCGTCGACCGCAAGCTGATCACCGCGGTGAACGTGTTCGACCTCTATGAGGGAGCGGGCATCGACGAGGACAAGAAGTCGGTGGCGCTCTCCGTCACGCTCCAGCCGCGCGAGAAGACCCTGACCGACGCCGAGATCGAGGCGGTGGCGGGCAAGATCGTCGCGGAAGTGGCGAAGAAGACCGGCGCGATGCTGCGGGGGTAGCTACCGCCCAATGAACGTCATCCCCGGGCTTGTCCCGGGGATCCACGTCTTGCTTCGGTCCAGAACGAGAAGTCGTGGATGGCCGGGCCAAGCCCGGCCATGACGGGTCGGTTATTTCACCGAGTGATGTTCTACGCCGGCCCGTCGCCGACCAGCCGCAGCGCCCTGGCGGCGGCGGCTTCTCCCGAGCTCCAGGCGGCGGCGAGCGTGCCCCAGCCTCGCGTCGGCACATAGTCGCCGGCGAGGAAGATGCGGTTCTGCACCGTGTCCGCGAAGAGGCGGCGCTGCGCGCCCTGGCCGGGCGAGGCCGCCACCAGCGCGCCGCGGAACAGCGGATCGGCGCCCCAGCGCGAGCAGACGACCTCGCTCACCGCGTCGGCGTCGAGCTCGAAGGCGGTGGCGAGATAGGTGCGCACGAGGTTCAGCGCCGCCGCCTCGCCCTTCTCGGCGATCTCGCGGGCCTGCGCGTCGCCGAAGGTCAGCACATGCACGTCGCCGCCATTGATCCGCCCGCGCAGCAGGGCCGGCGGGGCGGTGCCGGCGCGCGCCAGCACGGTCTCGTTCGGCTGCAGGCCGAGCGGATTGCGGGGCAGGCGGAAGACGACCTGCTCCAGAAAGCCGGCCGGCACGCCGCGGAAGGCGGCGGCGAGGCGCGGCGGCAGCACCGGGTTGAAGCGGAGCGCACCGGCGGCGATCACCGGCGCCGGCACCGCCACGATGATCGCCCGCGCCCGGATCGGCGCGCGCTGGCCGCGCAAAGTGAGGGTGTGGAAGCGGCCGGCATTGGTGATGACGCTCACCGCCGCACCGGTCTGGACGTTCAGCCGGCTGCCCAGCGTCTCGATCAGCGCACCGATGCCCTTCACGCTGGTCGCGTCGTCCGGCGGCGCCTCGCGCTGGACGAGGTCGAGCGTCGACAGGCTGGCGAGCGCGCGCCCGGCGCTGAGCGGGCCGATGAGCTGGGCAGAGGTGGCCGCCCATCCGTCGACAGGGCCGATCACCGTCGCGGCGGCGGGGTCCTTGTTGGTGTCCGCCACCGCCAGCATGTCGCGCCGCGCCTTGCCGAGCGCGACGGAGAAGGCGTCATAGGCGCTCTCATGCGCTTCGCGGCCGTCGAGGAAGAGCCGGCGGCCGGAGGGCAGGGGAGTGATCTCGCTCCCCATGGCCTGCGCCGCCGCGGCGAGCGTGCTGTCGGTGCGGGCGAAGCCGGAAGCGCCGAGGTCGATGTCCTGGCCGAAGGCGCTGACGGTCCGCGCGCGTCCGCCGAGCGCCGAGCCCGCCTCCAGCAGCACATAGTTGCGCCCCGCTTCGGCAATCTTGCGCGCCGCCGCGATGCCGGCCGCGCCGCCGCCGACGATGGCGACGTCGACATCCCCCGCATATTGCGCCTGCGCGAGCGCCGGCATCGGCAGCAGCGCGGCGGAGGTGGCGGCAAGGAAGCGGCGGCGGCTCAGCGCGCCGGGGCGGGACGGCGATCTATTCATGCGGCGACAGGTTCCGGAAGCATCGCCGCGAAGCTAGCACGGCGGGCGAGGCGGGCGAAGCCGTCCGTCCCTCACCTGTCCATGAGCAGGCCGAGGGCGATGCTCCACATTACGGCGGCGATCACGCCTTCCAGCACCCGCCAGGAGGAGGGGCGGGCGAAGAGCGGCCGCAGCCACGCCGCGCCATAGCCGAGGCCGAAGAAGAAGGCGAAGGAGCCGGTGATGGCACCAAAAGCGAAGAACGCCTCGGCGCCGGGATGGCGGGTGGAGAGCGTGCCGAGCAGCACCATGGTGTCGAGATAGACATGCGGGTTGAGCCAGGTGAGCGCGAGCGTCGCGGCGAGCGTCGGCCCGAGCGCCGCGGCGCCACCGGCGCCGACCACCAGCGCCTCCTGCGAGCGCAGCGCCGAGCGCAGGCTGCGTGCGCCGTACCAGACGAGGAAGGCCGCGCCGGCATAGCGCAGCGCCGCATCGAGCCAGGGCGCCATGGCCAGCATCTGCTGCAGGCCGGCGACGCCGGCGGCGATCAGCACCGCGTCGGACAGCGCGCAGGCGAGGCAGACGGCGAAGACGTGCTCGCCGCGCAATCCGCGCTGAAGCACGAAGGCGTTCTGCGCGCCGATGGCGACGATGAGGCTGAGGCCCGAGGCGAGGCCGGCGATATAGGCGGAAAGGGGCATGCGGAAGCTCCGAGGAGCCTGCCGACTATCCTCATCCGACCAATTAGGATAGTTAATGTTCATAAAGTGAATTAAGCACAGCTAATCAGATGCTCGATTATTCCGCGCTCCGCGCCGTGGCGGCGGTGGTGCAGGCCGGCAGCTTCGAGAAGGCGGCCCGCACGCTCAACGTCACGCCGTCGGCCGTCTCGCAGCGGGTGAAGCAGCTCGAGGAGCGGCTGGGCACCGTATTGATCGCCCGCGGCACGCCCTGCACCGCGACCGAGATCGGCGCGAAGCTGTGCCGGCACATGGAGCATGTCGGCATGCTGGAGGGCGAATTGCTCGCCGGCCTGCCGGCGCTGGCCGATGCCTCGCCGCGCCAGCGCGTCACCGTGCATATCGCGGTGAACGCCGACAGCCTCGGCACCTGGTTCGTGGAGGCCATCGCCGCCTTCGCCCGCCGCTCGGACTATCTCGTCGGCCTCGTCGTTGACGACCAGGACCACACCGCCGAATGGCTCAAAGCCGGGCGGGTGGTGGCCGCGGTCACCAGCCTGGAGAAGCCGATCCAGGGCTGCCGGCGGCTCTCGCTCGGCGCGCTGCGCTACCACGCGACGGCGAGCCCGGACTACAGGGCGCGGCATTTCCCCGACGGCGTGACCCCGGCTGCCATCGCGAATGCGCCGGCGCTGACCTTCGACCAGAAGGACCAGCTGCAGAGCCGGTGGATCCGGCAGGCGCTGGGGGCGGATATCGCCCATCCCACCCATTGGCTGCCCTCGCCGCAGAGCTTCATCGAGGCGACCCTTGCCGGCATGGGCTGGGGCATGAACCCGTTCCGCTCGGTGCGAGATCATCTCGCCGCCGGGCGGCTCGTCGAGCTGATCCCGGACACGCCGGTCGACACGCCGCTGTTCTGGCAGGTGAACCGGCTGGTGGCCGAGCGGCTGGCCGATCTGACACGCGAAGTGACGGCCGTGGCCCGGCGCGAACTCGCCGGCTAAGGGCTTGACGCGAATCATGATTTGTTCGCGACGGAACGAATCGGGACTCGATGGCCGATTCGGAAATTGCAAGCGCTGATTCGCGGATGGCGCCGGCGCGTGTCCCTCGGCTGCGGCGAACGCCTCGCTTGAGCGCGGGCCGTCGGCACCTTAACTACAGGATCGCCATTGGGGATCATCATGCTGCGGGATGCGTTTGCCGCCTTCGCCGAGACCTTCTCGCCGGACTATCGCCGGGTGCTGCTGCGCTCGGTCGGCTTCGCCGTCGGCCTGCTCGTCGCGCTCGGCATCGGCGCGCATTACGCGCTGACCTATTTCGTCGCGCTGGACCTGCGCTGGGCCGAGATCACGCTCGACATCGTCGCCGCCTTCGGCATCTTCATCGCCGCCATCTTCCTGGTGCCACCGGTGACCTCGCTGATCGCCGGCCTGTTCCTCGACGACGTCGCCGCGCAGGTCGAGCGGGGCTTCCCCGGCGAGCCCGAGGGCCAGCCGCTGCCGATCGGCCGCTCGCTCTTCCTCACGGTGAAGTTCTTCGGCGTGATGCTGGCGGTGAACCTCGTGGCGCTGCTGCTGCTGCTCGTGCCGGGGGTGAACCTCGTCGTGTTCTACGTCGCCAACGGCTATCTGCTCGGACGGGAATATTTCCAACTCGCCGCCATGCGCTACCGCGACGAGGACGAGGTCGCGCTGCTGCGCCGCCACCATGCGGGGGCGATCTTCCTCGCCGGGCTGATCATCGCCGCGGTAGTGTCGGTGCCGATCCTCAACCTCGTCACCCCGGTCTTCGCCACCATCTTCATGGTGCGGCTGCACAAGCGCCTGTCGCGTCGGGAATATTAGGCCGGCGTCTTCTCCGGCCAGCGGCACAGGTCGGCGATCAGGCAGCGCGGGCATTCGGGCTTCAAGGCCTTGCAGATGTAGCGCCCGTGCAAGATCAGCCAGTGATGGGCGTGTAGCTTGAAGCGGTCGGGGATGACGCGCTCGAGCCCCAGCTCCACCTCCAGCGGCGTCTTGCCCGGCGCGAGGCCGGTGCGGTTGGCGACCCGGAACAGATGCGTGTCGACGGCGATGGTCGGCATGTGGAAGGCGATGTTGAGCACGACATTCGCGGTCTTGCGGCCGACGCCGGGCAGCGCCTCCAGCGCCGCGCGGTCGGGCGGCACCTTGCCGTCGTGCTCGGCAATGAGAAGGCGGGAAAGCTCGACCACGTTCTTCGCCTTGCCGCGATAGAGGCCGAGGGTGCGGATGTGGCGGGCGACGCCCTCCTCGCCGAGCGCCACCATCCTCGCAGGCGTCGGCGCTTCCTCGAACAGCGTCTTCGTCGCCTTGTTCACCCCGGCGTCGGTCGCCTGCGCCGAGAGCACCACGGCGACCAGCAGGGTGAAAGGATCATGGTAGTTCAGCTCGCCTTCCGGATGCGGGTTGGCTTCCTCGAAGCGGGAGAAGGCGGTCTCCACTTCCTTCTTCGTCCACGGCTTGAAGGCACCGCCTATCGCAGCGGCCGCCGCATTGGCGACGGCGCGGCGGCGTCCCGGCCGGGTGGCCGCCTGTTCCTCCAGCACCGCCTTGGCTTTCGAGGCGATCTTCTTGGCGGCAGCCTTGCCACTGGCCGGCTTCGCAGCGGGCTTGCGTGTCCCCGCGCGCTCCCGCGCCGGGCCTGATCCCGAATCCCTGTCCCCGTCAGCCATTTCCGACCTATAATATCGGGTCATGAACGCTGCCAGTACCAACCAAGCTTTGGGTCCGACCATCGACGACGAGCCGACGCTGTTCGCGGCGCGCTACCAGCCCTATCGCTCGCTCGGCCAGCATGGCTTCCTCGTCGTGA